>NZ_JAOWHB010000053.1:72587-327538 GCF_030332845.1 Citrobacter sp. Cpo061 | reverse complement strand
CAGGTTTCGGGGCCGAAGACGGCGCTGGTTTCATAGGTCTGCTGGTCAATATAGGAATCCCAGCAGAAGACAATGTACTGAGGGGGTTTTTTGACTTTGTTGAACTGGTCGCCAAAACCATGAGCATTTTCAGCCCATTCTTTGACGGAATCTGGGTCAGGGGAAGCCTGGTCAAGCGTATTAAACGTATACAGATAACCATCGGTATCGATAACTCTTGCATGGTTGACCATTGAGGGTAATTCTCTGGGGGTGATAAAAGCGAAGATCCACTTACCATAAGGTAGGGTCCAGTCGCCGCTGGCGGCCTGTTTTGACTGTAAAGGGGGCGACTGATGTGGGCTGCAGCCTGCAGCGGCCAGTAACAGCGCAAGCGCCAGGGCATAAGATATTTTCATCGTTTATTTCCATCCATGTTGTAAATGGTTCTGATCCAGTTAGCGTCCGGTCGGTTGACAAAGCTGACGGTTTCCGAGGCTGATGCTCCACCCTGTAACTCCCCGCTCTGTTTGAGATCCACTGCGTTCCAGTGGGCTGAGCAGTGGATATAGCGGCCGGCAATCCGATCCACCTCTTCTGGTGTAAAGCCAGCGGTGCTTCTGTGCTGACGGGCCGCTTTTCCCATTTCCCGGGCTTGTTCGCACAACGGCTTTAGCGCATCCGGCAGGGCGTGTCTTTGAATTTTATCGACGTCAGCCAATAACGCCCCAGCCTCAACCGCCGCATCGACCATCACCCGCAACGCCACCTTCGACCAGTCGGAAAAGACCGTCCGCTGGCGCAACGTCAGGGCGGTAAAGGTGCGTTTTTGTGGCTGGGTGTAACGGTCAGTAGGTGCCCGCGGGTCCTCCCAGACCTCCGGGGTGATCTCATGGGTGCGTATAATGGGCATGATAGCCGGTGAATGTTCGAGCACACGCAACTGCGCCATCGTCTGCGCGTATATGTGAGACTGCGCCCCGGGCTGGTTCTGCGGCAGGGTTTCCACCTGCGGACGGGTGAGAAAGAGGTCTTCGCGTAGTTGCGGCATATAGCCGCCGCCGATATCGGAGTGCACGCCGGGGAGTGCCAGCTCTGGCCAGGCGGGGGCCACGCTGTTAAGGGCGAAGTTGTAGCGGCACTCGTTCTGGGCGGTAAGATGAAACACCTTTTGCGCCACGCCCGGACGCAGCCGGAGGGTAACGTTGCCGGTGTCGGCGCTGTGTGGGTCGAGTCCGTTGGTTACCGTACCGACAGCCGCCACGGTGTCCATGATGCCGAGAAAACGGGTGTTGCCTGCGGGAGCACCACGATATTCATACTCCATCATTCCTGTATTAATGGCGTTGATAATGGCCTGGTCTTCTGCCTGGACACGGTTAGCGAAGTGGCGGGCTGCGGCTGCGCCGCGGCTGAAGCCGAAGATATCAAACAGCAGTGTGTCGACGACAAACGCCCCTTTCAGTAAAGCAAGCGCGGCATCAATGGCTGTCGCCAGTTGCGCCACCGCATCATCGGTTTTGGCAATAATCCCAGTTTCTGCGGTGCCCAGTCCCAGACCTATCGGGTTATCGGGTTCACCCGCCCGGGTGCCAATGCCCTCGACATAGACTGCACTTTGTACGTAACGACTCTCTGGCGGAAATTTTTGTTTATATAACTCATTCAACCAGTGAATATTCGTGTAATACCCCAGATAGCTGGTCGCTCCTACCCCGCTGATCCCCATCTTCTCCTGTGCATTTCTGGCAAGAATGCTTTGGGCATCTGGACTCTCAATATCAAAATGCTGCGCGGTGAGCGCCTCAAGCATGTTGCGGGTATTCACGGCGTTATTGCCGGTACCGTCGAAGAATATCCCCAGTACCAGCGTCACCTTACGCACCGGCTGCTCTGCGGGCAAAATGCTCTTTTGCACCACCGGGAAAAGCCGATCGTAATTGTCCGGTGTCAGCAGGTAATCAAACTCGGTGCAGGCGATCAGATGGCGACACAGAATATAATCGTAATTTATCGATATATATTCATAATCCATATCGTTCATCTTGGACTCCTGGTGAATAGCCTGCACCGTCGCACCACGAAGTTCGATTAAGTAATATTTTTCCATGCGACCGTATCGATTGATGCGGTATATATCAAACGTCATTTTAAGACGTTCATTATTATTAATAGCATTGCAGAATAACGGAGAGCTTTTATCCAGGAGTTTGCAAAAGCGCAGGCCGAGGTGCTTAACGCCGCCTTGTATGCTGCTTTGCGCCTGCGTCAGGCTGAAGACAAAGATACTATCTTCATGCGCTGACTGATAGCGATTGCCCACTGAGGCCTGCGAGTTACAGCCTGCAGAAATCGGTCCCTGAATATCACCCTCAAGCGTTAAATAAATAAGGCTGCTCATTTATTTTCCTTTAAGGAGGTTTTTACTCAGGAAGAAGCGTAATGATAAAACGGATAAAATAACCTGCCATCAATCAAATTAAGTCGCAAATTTAGTTTATTATTTAATCGTAAAAGGAAGCGCTAATAGAAAAAATAGCCTGCCTTCTCTCTGCCTGTGATGGCGATACTGCCGCATTCGCGGCCCTTTTCTTTGTGACTCAACACGTCAGATAGGGTAGTATCTGCGGCAATATTGCCCTTCAATAGAGGGGTACAAAGTTGAGGAACCACGATTAATGAGCGATATGGCAGAGCGCCTGGCGCTGCATGAATTCACGGAAAACGCCTATCTGAACTATTCCATGTACGTCATCATGGACAGGGCGTTGCCGTTTATTGGCGATGGTTTGAAACCCGTTCAGCGTCGCATCGTATACGCGATGTCCGAACTGGGGCTGAATGCCAGCGCCAAATTTAAAAAATCCGCCCGTACCGTCGGTGACGTGCTGGGTAAATACCATCCGCACGGCGACAGCGCCTGCTATGAAGCGATGGTGCTGATGGCGCAGCCGTTCTCTTACCGTTACCCGCTGGTTGACGGGCAGGGGAACTGGGGGGCACCGGACGATCCGAAATCCTTCGCGGCGATGCGTTATACCGAATCACGCCTGTCTAAATATGCGGAAGTCCTGCTGGGCGAACTCGGTCAGGGAACGTCGGACTGGGTGCCAAACTTCGACGGCACCATGCAGGAGCCGAAGATGCTGCCTGCTCGTCTACCAAATATTCTGCTGAACGGCACGACCGGTATAGCCGTTGGTATGGCAACGGACATTCCGCCACATAACCTGCGTGAAGTGGCAAAAGCAGCGATTACCCTGATTGAGCAGCCGAAAACGACGCTGGATCAGTTGCTGGATATCGTGCAAGGGCCGGATTACCCGACCGAAGCGGAGATCATTACTTCGCGCGCGGAAATTCGTAAGATTTACGAAAACGGACGCGGCTCCGTACGTATGCGTGCGGTATGGACGAAAGAAGACGGCGCGGTGGTGATTTCCGCGCTGCCGCATCAGGTTTCCGGGGCAAAAGTGCTGGAGCAGATCGCTGCTCAAATGCGCAATAAAAAGCTGCCGATGGTAGACGACCTGCGCGACGAATCGGATCACGAAAACCCGACCCGTCTGGTGATTGTCCCGCGCTCTAATCGTGTGGATATGGAGCAGGTGATGAACCACCTGTTTGCCACTACCGATCTGGAAAAGAGCTACCGTATCAACCTGAACATGATCGGTCTTGATGGTCGTCCGGCGGTGAAAAACCTGCTGGAGATCCTCACCGAATGGCTGGCGTTCCGCCGCGATACCGTACGTCGCCGCCTGAATTATCGTCTGGAAAAAGTGCTCAAGCGCCTGCACATCCTTGAAGGTTTGCTGGTGGCGTTCCTCAACATTGACGAAGTCATCGAAATTATTCGTCATGAAGATGAACCTAAGCCTGAGCTGATGTCGCGGTTTGGCATTTCTGAAACCCAGGCTGAAGCCATCCTTGAGCTGAAATTGCGCCACCTTGCCAAACTCGAAGAGATGAAAATCCGCGGTGAGCAGGATGAGCTGGCGAAAGAGCGCGATCAGTTGCAGGCCATTCTGGCTTCCGAACGTAAAATGAGTAACCTGCTGAAGAAAGAGCTGCAGGCCGATGCAGATGCCTATGGCGACGATCGTCGCTCTCCGTTGCAGGAACGTGAAGAAGCGAAGGCGATGAGCGAGCACGACATGCTGCCATCTGAGCCGGTTACCATTGTGTTGTCCCAGAGTGGCTGGGTGCGTAGCGCGAAAGGCCACGACATCGATGCACCGGGATTAAGCTATAAAGCGGGCGACAGCTTTAAGTCGGCAGTGAAGGGTAAGAGCAACCAGCCGGTGGTGTTCGTTGACTCGACCGGACGCAGCTATGCCATCGACCCGATTACGCTGCCGTCGGCGCGCGGTCAGGGTGAACCGCTGACCGGGAAGCTCACGCTGCCGCCAGGCGCGACGGTTGAGCACATGCTGATGGAAGGCGACGATCAAAAACTGCTGATGGCCTCCGATGCGGGCTACGGTTTTGTCTGTACCTTCAATGACCTGGTCGCACGTAACCGTGCTGGTAAGGCATTGATTACACTGCCAGAAAATGCGCGCGTGATGCAGCCGGTGGTGATTGAAGATGAAACCGATATGCTACTGGCTATTACTCAGGCTGGTCGCATGTTGATGTTCCCGGTGAGCGATTTACCGCAGCTGTCGAAAGGCAAAGGGAACAAGATCATTAATATCCCTTCAGCGGAAGCGGCGAAAGGCGAGGATGGTCTGGCGCAACTTTACGTGCTGCCGCCGCAGAGCACGCTGACCATCCACGTCGGTAAGCGCAAAATCAAACTGCGTCCTGAAGAGTTGCAGAAAGTGACCGGAGAGCGCGGCCGTCGCGGCACGCTAATGCGTGGTCTGCAGCGTATCGACAGCATTGAGATTGACTCGCCTCGACGCGCCAGTCACGGCGACAGCGAAGAATAACGCTACCGTCCGGCTCTCCCTGTTAAAGTTCAGGGAGAGCCAACGTTAAAAATTCCCGTGAAACCGTTGTTTATTCGTGCGTTGCGATTAACAATACGCTTTTCCAGAGAGCCGCCCTTAACAAAGCCCTAACCTGATACCGCGTGATGAATCAGGTGACGTAAAATGCCAGGCTCTTAGGCCTTAGAGGTTGTTATGTTATATATTTTTCGTTTAATTATTACTGTTATTTACTGCGTTCTGGTCTGTATTTTCGGTTGTATATACTGTCTGTTCAGCCCACGAAATCCAAAACACGTTGCAACGTTCGGTCATATGTTTGGCCGCCTGGCTCCCCTTTATGGCCTGAAGGTCGAGTGCCGCATGCCGGCAGACGCGCAGAACTTTGGTAATGCTATCTATATTTGTAACCATCAGAACAACTATGACATGGTTACCGCTGCGAATATCGTTCAGCCGCCGACGGTGACGGTAGGTAAAAAAAGCCTGCTGTGGATCCCTTTCTTCGGGCAGCTGTACTGGTTAACCGGTAACCTGTTGATTGACAGAAACAACCGCGCAAAAGCGCACAGCACCATTGCAGCCGTGGTGAATCATTTCAAAAAACGTCGCATTTCTATCTGGATGTTCCCTGAAGGGACGCGTAGCCGCGGTCGCGGTCTGCTGCCGTTTAAAACCGGCGCGTTCCATGCAGCGATTGCTGCTGGTGTCCCGGTCATTCCGGTGTGCGTTTCCACAACCTCGAACAAGATAAAACTCAATCGACTCAATAATGGTCTGGCAATTGTCGAGATGTTGCCACCGGTGGATATTAGCCACTTTGGGAAAGATCAGGTTCGTGAACTGGCAGCGCATTGCCGCACGCTGATGGAACAAAAAATCGCAGAACTCGATAAAGAAGTTGCTGAGCGGGAAGCCGCCGGTAAGGTTTAATCCGCGCAATTCGGGTTTTTTACAGGAAATGACTTCCTGCGTGTTAATAGCCAGTTTTTTATGGAGTTTATATGTCATTCAGTCGGCGTCAGTTCATTCAGGCATCGGGGATCGCACTGTGTGCAGGTGCTGTTCCGCTGAAGGCTAATGCTGCCGGTCAGCAACAACCGTTACCCGTGCCTCCGCTGCTGGAATCCCGCCGGGGGCAGCCGCTATTTATGACGCTGCAACGTGCGCACTGGTCCTTTACACAAGGCACGCGCGCACCTGTCTGGGGAATTAACGGCCGCTATCTGGGACCGACAATCCGCGTCTGGAAAGGGGATGACGTCAAGCTTATCTACAGCAACCGTCTGACTGAAAATGTCTCGATGACCGTCGCCGGGTTACAGGTACCTGGCCCGCTGATGGGCGGCCCGGCGCGCATGATGTCCCCGAATGCTGACTGGGCGCCGGTGCTACCGATTCGCCAGAATGCCGCCACGTTGTGGTATCACGCTAATACGCCAAATCGTACTGCTCAGCAGGTCTATAACGGTCTTGCCGGGATGTGGCTGGTTGAAGATGAAGTGAGTAAATCACTGTCTATTCCCAACCACTATGGCGTGGATGATTTTCCGATCATTATCCAGGACAAGCGGCTGGACAACTTTGGCACGCCGGAATACAGCGAGCCCGGTAGCGGTGGTTTTGTTGGCGATACGTTACTGGTCAACGGGGCGCAAAGCCCGTATGTCGAAGTCTCCCGCGGCTGGGTGCGCTTGCGTTTGCTGAACGCGTCAAACTCGCGTCGTTACCAGCTGCAAATGAGCGATGGCCGTCCGCTGCATGTGATTTCCAGCGATCAGGGTTTTTTACCTGCGCCTGTTTCGGTGAAGCAGCTCTCGTTGGCTCCGGGCGAGCGTCGTGAGATCCTGGTGGATATGACTAACGGTAATGAGGTCTCTATCACCTGTGGTGAGGCGGCCAGTATTGTCGACAGGATCCGCGGGTTCTTTGAGCCCTCCAGTATTCTCATCTCCACGCTGGTATTGACGTTGCGCCCGACAGGTCTCCTGCCGCTGGTGACTGACAGCCTGCCAATGCGCCTGCTGCCAACGGAAATCCTCAGCGGTTCGCCGATTCGCAGCCGTGATATCAGCCTGGACGACGATCCTGGCATCAACGGTCAGCTGTGGGACGTCAATCGTATGGATATTACTGCCCAGCAGGGCTCCTGGGAACGCTGGACGGTGCGGGCGGATATGCCCCAGTCCTTCCATATTGAAGGTGTTTCGTTCCTGATCCGTAATGTGAATGGCGCGATGCCGTTCCCGGAAGACAGAGGCTGGAAAGATACTGTCTGGGTTGATGGCCAGGTTGAATTACTGGTTTATTACGGACAGCCTTCCTGGGCCCATTTCCCGTTCTACTTTAATAGCCAGACGCTGGAAATGGCGGATCGTGGCTCAATCGGACAGATGTTGGTGAACCCGGCGCCGTAATGCGCCGGGGTATTCGTTACGCCCGCCAGAACATGCGCGAGAACAGGATCAGAATGGGGTAAATCTCCAGACGCCCCATGATCATGGCCGCGCACATTAGTAGCTTTGCTTCCTCGTTTAAGGTGCCAAATGTCGTGGCGGTGACGCCAAATCCCAGCCCCATATTGTTGATGCAGGCGGCGACGGTGGCGAAAGAGGAGAAGAGATCGTAGCCCATCAGATTGAGCGCCCAGATAAAAAAGCTGGTGAACAAAACGTAGAGAAAGAAAAAGCTCCATACCGAACGCACCACCCGGTCGCTTACCACGCTATTGCCCACTTTGATATTCAGCAGGGCGCGAGGGTGCGCGAGCTGGTGTAACTCCTGACGGCACTGCTTGAACATAATCAAAAAGCGCAGCACCTTAATCCCCCCGCAGGTCGAACCCACACAACCGCCGAAGAAACTGGCGCTGAGCAGCATGAAGATCGTGTGCGAAGGCCACTGCGCGTAATCCGCCGTCGACAGGCCATTATCTGTCAGCATCGAACTGGCCAGAAAAAAAGCATGCACCAGGCTGTCCGTTAATCCGTACATGCCTGCCCGCCAAACTTGCCAGGTGGCGATCAGAGTGACCACCAACGCAATAAGCAAAAAGAAACGCAATTCGGCATTACGACGAAAGGGTTTGAAGGTACGTTTCACGATAGCAACGTACCAGAGGGTGAAGTTAAACGCAGACAGCAGTGAAAATACCCCGGCGACAAGCTCAATGGCATGGCTGTTATAAAAGCCGATGCTCTCGCTGCGAGTGGAAAATCCGCCGAGAGAGACCGTCGACAGCCCGTGGCATAAGGCGTCGAAAAACGACATCCCGGCAGCCCGGTAGGCCAGAGTACAAATAAGACCCAGAATGACATAGGTCATCCACAGCGTGCGTGCAGTATCAGCAAGTCTTGGCGTGAGGCGTTCTTCTTTAAAAGGGCCCGGCATTTCAGACTGATACAGCTTCATGCCACCAATACCCAGCAGCGGCAATACAGCCACGGCGAGGACGATAACACCCAGACCGCCAATAAAATTGAGCTGAGCCCGATAGTACAGATACGACTTCGGCAAGGCGCTGACGTCATCAATCACCGTTGCGCCTGTAGTGGTAATCCCAGAAACTCCTTCAAACAGGGCATCCGCAAAAGAGAGGTTTAAGCCATCGTCCATCCACATCGGCATCGCGCTGATAAACGAAAACAACAGCCAGAACAGGACGATAATGACGAAACCATCCCGGGTGCGCAGTTGAATCCCCGCATGTTTGGTTGCCAACCACGCCCCGCCGCCGAGGGTGAAGAAAGTCATAAACGTGCTGAAAAAAGCGAACAAGCTCCGCTCTTTGTTTAACAAAGCGATGAGCATCGGTGGCAGCATAGAAAAGCTGTAGAGAAGAACCAGAAATCCGCACAGGTGAACAACAACCCGTAACTGGGAAATATGCAGTGAATCGTTGAGTCGCAATGAAAAATCCCCCGCCGAAAAAGAGTTATCTCAGCTGGCTGGCATGGTGTTAATTATGATTGATAAAAATGATCGTCGTAAAATTTAACAATTTATATAACTTTCTACTGGTCTGGTTCAGACTCCACTTCATTTCTTGCCGACATACAGCGTATAATCCTCGGCCTTTGATTATTTTTTTACCATTTTTGGAAGCATTATGAGCGCAATATCCCTGATCCAGCCGGACAGAGACCTTTTCTCCTGGCCGCAGTACTGGGCTGCCTGTTTTGGCCCGGCACCGTTTTTGCCGATGTCACGCGACGAAATGGACCAACTTGGCTGGGATAGCTGCGACATCATTCTGGTTACCGGCGATGCATACGTCGATCATCCCAGCTTTGGCATGGCAATTTGCGGACGTATGCTGGAAGCACAAGGCTTTCGCGTAGGGATTATCGCCCAGCCGGAGTGGAACAACAAAGACGATTTTATGCGTTTGGGTAAACCGAACCTGTTCTTTGGTGTGACCGCAGGCAACATGGACTCGATGATCAACCGTTACACCGCCGATCGCCGACTGCGCCATGACGATGCCTACACACCGGACAACGTTGCGGGCAAACGTCCGGACCGCGCCACGCTGGTCTATACCCAGCGCTGTAAAGAAGCATGGAAAGATGTGCCGGTTATTCTCGGCGGTATTGAGGCCAGCCTGCGCCGTACCGCGCACTATGACTACTGGTCCGATACCGTTCGTCGCTCTGTTCTGGTGGATTCCAAAGCCGACATGCTGATGTTCGGCAACGGCGAACGTCCGCTGGTGGAAGTGGCGCATCGTCTGGCGATGGGCGAAACCATCGATCAGATCCGCGACGTGCGTAACACTGCGATTATGGTTAAAGAAGCGCTGCCGGGCTGGAGTGGGGTGGATTCCACGCGCCTCGACACGCCGGGCAAGATTGACCCGATCCCGCATCCGTATGGTGAAGATCTGCCGTGTGCTGACAACAAGCCGGTCGCACCGAAAAAGCAGGAAGCGAAAGCGGTAACCGTACAGCCGCCGCGCCCGAAACCGTGGGAAAAAACCTACGTGCTGCTGCCGTCCTTCGAAAAAGTGAAGGGCGATAAAGTGCTGTATGCGCATGCGTCGCGTATCCTGCACCACGAAACCAACCCAGGCTGTGCGCGTGCGCTGATGCAAAAGCACGGCGATCGCTACATCTGGATCAACCCGCCAGCCATTCCGCTCTCTACCGAAGAGATGGATAGCGTCTTTGCGCTGCCGTACAAACGCGTGCCGCATCCGGCGTATGGCGACAGCCGCATTCCGGCCTATGAGATGATCCGTTTCTCGATCAACATTATGCGTGGCTGCTTTGGCGGCTGTTCGTTCTGTTCGATCACCGAGCACGAAGGTCGCATCATCCAGAGCCGCTCTGAAGACTCGATCATCAATGAAATCGAAGCCATTCGCGACACCGTTCCAGGCTTTACCGGCGTGATTTCCGACCTCGGCGGCCCAACGGCGAACATGTATATGCTGCGCTGTAAGTCACCGCGCGCGGAGCAAACTTGCCGTCGTCTGTCATGCGTCTACCCGGATATCTGTCCGCATATGGACACCAACCACGAACCGACGATTAACCTTTATCGTCGTGCGCGTGATTTGAAAGGCATTAAAAAGATCCTCATCGCTTCGGGCGTGCGTTATGACATCGCGGTTGAAGACCCGCGCTATATCAAAGAACTGGCGACCCACCACGTTGGCGGCTATCTGAAGATTGCGCCAGAGCATACCGAAGAAGGCCCGCTGTCGAAGATGATGAAGCCGGGGATGGGCAGCTACGATCGCTTTAAGGAATTGTTCGATACCTACTCTAAACAAGCGGGTAAAGAGCAGTACCTGATCCCGTACTTTATTTCCGCGCACCCGGGTACGCGTGATGAAGATATGGTGAATCTGGCGTTGTGGTTGAAGCAACGTCGTTTCCGTCTGGATCAGGTGCAGAACTTCTATCCATCACCGTTGGCGAACTCCACAACCATGTATTACACCGGGAAAAACCCGCTGGGTAAAATTGGTTATAAGAGTGAAGATGTGGTGGTGCCGAAAGGTGATAAGCAGCGTCGTTTGCATAAAGCCCTGCTGCGTTACCACGATCCAGCCAACTGGCCGTTAATCCGCCAGGCGCTGGAAGATATGGGTAAAAAGCATCTGATCGGCGGTCGTCGCGAATGTCTGGTCCCGGCGCCTACGCTGGAAGAGATGCGAGAAGCGCGTCGCCAGAACCGTCATACCCGTCCGGCGTTGACCAAGCACACACCGGTGGCGCATCAGCGCCAGACGCCTGCCGCGAACAAAAAACGCGGGAAAGTGGCAGGGCGCTAATCTGCCTTGCCCGGTGGTGAAATGCTTATCAGGCCTACGAATAGCACAGTTTTGTAGGCCGGATAAGGTGCTTGAACCACCATCCGGCAGAGAGACTCAGTATTTATGCTTCACGAATTCTGGCCGCTAATGCGGCCAGTTTTGCATCATCCGCCCGTTCATGATCGTGTGACGAAAGATATCCTTCATAATGCTCGAAAAATTTGTTCTGCCGCGCTTCAATCGGTTTCCAGTGGGTTAGATCGCCAGTGCCATGCATGGGGCTTAATTTGCTGTGCACATGGTCTACGCCGAAACCTTCGAAGAACATCCCCGTACGACTGACATCCGGGAAAGCTTTATCCAGTTTCTTAGCCACTTTTTGGGTCGCCAGCATCAGATCAGCCAGTGCCTGCGGCGGCATATCGAAGGCATAGCTGGGATAATGCTTTTTCGGGATCACCACGGTAAAACCGTCGGTGTTCGGGAAAATCGACAGAAAAGCCAGATGATGCTCGTCTTCCCAGACCTTATGGCAGGGTGCTTTACCTTCAACTATTTGACAGAAAATACAGGTCATTCCTTTTCTCCGCAGGTAAGGTGATTCGTCAGGACGCAGTCAGTTTAGTACAGACCCAACACCTTCCACCACATCAGACCCACGGTGATAAACACCGCCTGGTTAAACAAGCTGATGATAAATCCTGTACGCCACCAGACGCCCGTTGGAACGTACCCGGCACCAAACAGGATTGGACCGCGAGCGTGGGTGTACTGGGTGAGCGAGCAGTACAAACTGCTGGTGAAGGCCAGCATTAATGCCGTGGGGGCTGCGGGAATATTCAGATGCAGACCGACACCAAGGAAAACGGCGTACAGCGCGGCAATCTGTGCATTACCGCTGGCAAAAAAGTAGTGGGTATAGAAGTAGGCGGCGTTCAACAGCAGCAGGACGATCACCCAACTGGTACCGTGCATAGTACTGCTCAGGCTATCGCCGATCAGATTGCCAAACCAGGTGGTGAAGCCCAGTTTTTTCAGCTGGTTCGCCATCATCAACAGCGCGGCAAACCAAATCAGCGTGTCCCATGCGCCTTTCTCGCTCTTCACATCTTCCCAGCTCAGAACGCCGCTTAGCAATAAAATGGACAGTCCCACGAACGAAGCAGTGGTGGCGTCGACGCCTAACGTATCGCCAAAAATCCACAGCACCAGCAGCACGCCGACGGTAGCCAGCATCAGCCATTCGCCGCGAGACATACTGCCCATTTCCGCCAGCTCTTTGCGCGCCAGGTTAGGGGCATCCGGCGTGTGTTTAATTTCCGGGCGCACGATCCAGTAGACCAGCAGTGGAACCAGCAGTAAGGACACCAGGCATGGCAGCAGCGCCGCCATAAACCAGCCGCCCCAGGTCAGCGTGACGCCCGCATTGGCCGCCAGCTTCACCGCCAACAGGTTGCCGGTATAGCCGGTCATAAAGAGCGCGGCGGTGACGTCGTTGACGTTGCCAATACAGGTGATAAGAAAGGTACCGATTTTACTGCGGGACTCATCTTCCGGGTTCGAATGGAAACTGCGTGCCAGAGAGTCAGCAATCGGATAGATGACGCCGCCGCAGCGTGCTGTATTACTCGGCATTGCCGGGGAGAGGATCAGATCGGCAAAGGCCAGACCATAGGCGAGTCCCAGCGTGCGCTTGCCGAGCAGACGGATCATCTGCAGCGCAATGCGTCGTCCGAGGCCGGTTTTGATAAACCCGCGGGCAATCATAAAAGCCACGACGATAAGCCAGATAAGTGAACTGTTCAGCTCACTCAGTGCTGTGGTGATAGCGCCGCTGGCGGTTTTATCCCCGGCAGCATAGGCGAGTGCAAAAACCGTAATCCCAATAATGCCGACCGCGCCGATGGGTAAAACTTTTGCCACGATAGAGGCAATAGTCGCGACGAAAATAATTGCCGAATGCCAGGCTGGCGCACTTAACCCGGAAGGTGGAGTAAGCTGCCACAGTCCGGCAGAAATGAATATTATAAGAATTAATGGGAGCCATTTGACTCCGCTACTTTTTTTCTCAGTCACGTTTACGCACCTATGGGTATGGTGAATGTATTCATCAAATAAATATATTTATTTAATAATTAACAGGTTATGTTGCGTAATGCTGCTCCAGCGACTGCAAGAAATACATCAATATATGTGTGTGAATTGTTTCCTGATATTTCAAATCAGTAAAGGCCCGACGAGAGTGTCGGGCTGGAGGGAAGGGGTTAACCGCCGAACTGATCCGGGTCTGGCCCCAGACGTTTGCCCTGATCGAGTTTCGCGATTTCGCCTAATTCGTCTTTATCCAGGCGGAAGTCCCAGACGTTAAAGTTTTCTGCGATACGCGCAGGGGTGACCGATTTTGGAATCACCACCAGCCCGCTATCCAGATGCCAGCGGATGACAATCTGCGCCGGTGATTTGCCATATTTCTCAGCGAGGTCACGGATGATCTTTTGATCAAAGACGTCTTTGCCGCCCTGCGCCAGAGGGCTCCAGGATTCGGTCTGAATTTTATGCGTTGCGTTCCAGGCATGCAGTTGGCGCTGTTGCATAAGCGGATGAAGTTCGATCTGGTTAATCACCGGAGGTACGCCGGTTTCATCCATCAACCGCTGGAGATGATTGATCTGAAAGTTGCACACGCCGATGCTCTTAATCAGCCCTTCTTTTTGCAGGTCGATCATGTTTTCCCACGCTTCAACGTAGTGGTCGATCGCCGGAACCGGCCAGTGCATCAGGTATAGATCGAGGTAATCAAGCTGGAGTTTTTCCATGCTTTCGAGCAAGGCTTCCCGGGGGCGTTTTTGGTCATCATTCCACAGCTTGGTGGTGATGAATAACTCGTCCCGTGGTACGCCAGCATCGCGTATTGCTTTGCCGACACCTTCTTCGTTTTTGTACGCCGCAGCGGTATCAATTGAGCGATACCCCACTTCCAGCGCTTTATGAATGGCGGTGATGACTTCTTCGTTGCTTGCCTTCCAGACCCCCAGGCCCAGTTGTGGCATGACGTTACCATCCTGTAGCTTGATAATGGTTGGACCGGTCATAATTCCCCCCCACACTTAATCCTTCAGGCTGCCTCTTTGTTGGCTGCTTGCGTTTACCCCGGTCACGTACTTATGTACGCTCCCGGGGATTCACTTAATTGCCGCCTCGATGCCTCATGAATGATTGGGTGTAAATTGAGTTCACCGGGGCAGCCCCCGGTGAGTTAGGTGTGACTTAAGCCTGGTATAAATACCCAAAAACGAAAGGCGGAGGTTAAAAAACCTTAGCGGGCAGCTTCGTAAATCCGACGGCTGACTTCAAGCGTAATGTCCTGATGTTCGCCCAGTTGCGTACCACCGTGTGCTTCCAGTTTTTCCAGCAATGCCGGGATGGAGCTACCGTCCAGGCCATAGTCAGACAGGCGAGTGGGTACGCCCATTTGTTCGAAGAAAGCACGGGTAGCGGCAATGGCGGCGTCGATGCGCTGGTCGTCGGAACCTTCGGTGATATTCCAGATACGCTCTGCGTATTGCAGCAGTTTGGCACGCTTGGTATCACGTTTTTCATTCCACAGCGCTGGCAGAACGATGGCCAGCGTTTGAGCATGATCCAGACCGTGCATTGCGGTCAGTTCATGGCCCAGCATATGCGTTGCCCAGTCCTGCGGTACGCCTGCGCCAATCAGGCCGTTCAGCGCCTGGGTTGCCGCCCACATAACGTTCGCACGCACGTTGTAGTTTTCCGGCTCCTGCAAGGCTTTCGGACCTTCTTCTACCAGCGTGAGCAGAATGCCTTCGGCAAAGCGATCCTGAATTTTCCCGTCTACCGGATAAGTCACATACTGTTCTACGGTATGAACAAAAGCATCCACAACGCCGTTTGCAACCTGACGCGGCGGCAGGGTGTAGGTGTAAACCGGATCCAGTACGGCAAACACTGGCTGCACGAACGGGGTCATAAAGGCCAGTTTATCGCCGGTGGTTTTACGCGAAATTACCGCGCCGGAGTTAGATTCAGAGCCGGTTGCAGGCAGGGTTAATACGGAGCCCATCGGGATGGCGCTTGTTACGTCGTTGCCGTGGGTTTCCAGAATGCGCCATGGATCAATGCCATCAGCGTACTGTGCCGCTGCCGCGATGAATTTGGTGCCGTCCAGCACTGAACCGCCACCTACCGCCAGCAGAAACGTCACTTTCTCATCACGCACGATTTTTACTGCGTTCATCAGCGTTTCGTAAGACGGGTTTGGCTCGATACCGCCAAACTCCAGCACATCCAGGCCTTTCAGCGCGTCCTGAACCTGTGCCAGGACGCCAGTTTTTTTCACGCTGCCGCCGCCATAGGTAACCAGTACGCGAGCGTCCTGAGGAATTTGATCGCGCAGCTCAGCAATCGCGCCTTTACCAAACAAAATACGTGTTGGGGTATGGAGATTAAAGTTGTTCATTGCTCGTTCCCTTTGGTGGGTAATAAAAGAGGGCAGGTGAGTGTCTGCCGGATGATGAACATTGTGGTCGCCCGCCGCGTTGCTCTCAATGCTCATTTCTGCCGATGTCTTGCCCATTTCTACAGACTGCTGGAGAAAACGGATAAATCTGCGCATTATGTCAGGGTCGAAAACCGATGATGAAATGGTGCCCCATGAACCGTGATGAGATCTGTCTTCTGCTGACAGATAAAATTAAGCAGCTGAAAAGCAATGAAAATAGACTTAACGAACTGCTGCCAGATGTCCGCCTGCTACACGGTACGGAGCCGGCGGCGCGTACACCGGTCATGTATCAGCCAGGCATCATATTTCTCTTTTCGGGACATAAAATTGGTTACATCAATGAGCGCATATTTCGCTATGACGCCAACGAATACCTGCTGCTAACCGTACCTTTACCCTTTGAATGTGAAACCTATGCGACGCCGGAGGTTCCTCTGGCCGGTATTTATCTGAATGTCGATATCCTGCAATTGCAGGAGCTGCTGATGGACATTGGGGAAGACGAGCTGTTCCAGCCCGCCATGGCGGCCAGCGGGATTAACTCTGCAACGCTCTCTGACGAAATTCTCTGCGCTGCTGAGCGCCTGCTGGATGTGATGGAGCGACCGCTGGATGCGCGTATTCTGGGGAAACAGATTATTCGCGAGATCCTCTACCATGTGCTGACCGGACCGCGCGGCGGCGCGTTACTTGCGCTGGTCAGTCGCCAGACGCATTTCAGTTTGATAAGCCGGGTACTGAAGCGGATTGAAACCAAATACACCGAAAACCTCAATGTAGAACAGCTGGCGGCAGAGGCGAACATGAGCGTGTCGGCGTTTCATCATAATTTTAAAGCGGTGACCAGCACGTCGCCGCTGCAATATCTTAAGAGCTATCGCCTGCATAAAGCACGGATGATGATGGTTCACGATGGGATGAAGGCCAGTGCGGCTGCCATGCGCGTCGGCTATGAGAGCGCATCGCAATTCAGTCGGGAGTTCAAACGTTTCTTTGGCGTAACGCCGGGGGAAGATGCGGCAAGAATTCGTATGATGCAGGGGAGTTGATTTCTTGTAGGCCTTAAAACCGCGCGCCATCAGGCATAATGCCGGGAATTACCCCGGCTACGGATAATACTCAGGCGCTACAGTATTTTTTTTTAATCACCACGAACAATGTTCCCAACAATCCTGCGGTTAACAGGGCAATCGGCAGGATCATTAGAAAGGTCATCACCTGATCTTCATGGCGTTTAACGAACGGGATCATGCTCAGCGCATAGCCGAAACTGGTGACGACGGTGACCCACAGCAGGCCACTCAGCCAGTTAAAAAACTGGAACCGACGGTTAGGAAGCCCTGAAATGCCAGCCATCGTTGGCAGCAAGGTGCGAACGAACGCCAGGAAACGCCCTGCCAGCAGCGCCATCAGGCCGTGTTGATCAAACATGCAGGTGGCGCGCTGATGGTATTTTTCCGGTAATTGCGCCAGCCAGCCTTTCACCGTGCGCGTGTTGCCTAGCCAGCGTCCCTGAATATAACTCAGCCAGCAGCCCAGACTGGCTGCGGCCGTCAGAATAGCTATGGTAGGTAAAAAACTCATCACGTCCTGAGCGATCAGCGCTCCTGCCAGTAATAATAGGCTGTCTCCGGGTAAAAAGGAGGCGGGCAGCAGGCCATTTTCTAAAAACAGCGTGGCGAACATGACGAAGTACACCACGCTCACCACGTGCGGATCCGCCAGTGCGGCAAAATCGTGTTGCCAGAGCGCGGAGACAATATCTTGAATGACTACCATGGACTTTCCTGTGGAACAGCGTTTATGTGTGGATTGTACTCCTGAATTGCCCGGGATGCCTTGATCCCGGACGCAACAATTGCAGACTTTTCCACCAGAAGTGTCTGCATATATGTCCATCTGTGGCAATTTTACTCGATTCGGGCAAATCCTGCGGCCAAATCGGCAATCAGATCGTCAACATTCTCTAAACCGATATGTAAACGGATGAGCGTTCCGCTGAAATCCACCTCGCCTTGCGGACGGATTGCCGCAATGTGTTCCGGCTGGTTGGCGAGAATCAGCGACTCAAAACCGCCCCAGGAGTAGGCCATACTGAACAGGCTGAAGTGATCCAGATACGCAGCAAGCTCCTCATTATTGAGCTTCTTATTCAATACAAAGGAGAACAGGCCGCTGCTGCCGGTAAAATCACGCTTCCAGAATTCATGCCCTTTACTGCCGGGCAGTGCCGGGTGGTTCACGCGGGCGACCTGCGGATGGCTGGCCAGCCACTCGGCGACCTTTAAGCTGCTTTCATGGTGCTGACGCAGGCGAACGCTCAGCGTACGCAGTCCACGGCTGGTCATGTAGGCGGTATCGGCGTCCAGCATTTGCCCCATCAGATAGGCATTTTCGCGCAGTTGATCCCAGCAGCGGGCATTAGATACCGCCGTGCCGACCATGCCGTCAGAATGACCAATCAGATATTTGGTGCCTGCCTGAATAGAGATATCAATGCCAAAATCCAACGCTTTGAACAGCACCCCGGCAGCCCAGGTGTTATCAATCATGATGATTGCATCCGGCGCGACGCTTCTGACGGCGGCAACAATAGCTGGAACATCATGCACTTCCATAGTGACAGAGCCGGGAGATTCCAGAAATACGACTTTCGTGTTCGGCTGTATGTGCTTAACGATATCGGCGCCAACCAGCGGATCGAACCAGCCGGTGGACACGCCGAGCTTGCCGAGAATTTTGGTACAGAAATCCTGACTGGGTTCATAGGCTGTGTTGGTCATCAGCACATGATCCCCTTGCTCCACAAAGGCAAGGATGGTGTTGGCAACGGCCGCCGCACCGCAGGGGAACAGCGCGCAACCCGCACCACCTTCCAGTTCGCACATCGCTTCCTGAAGAGAGAAATGCGTCAGGGTTCCGCGACGCCCATAGAAAAGCGCACCGTTCGCCCGGTTGTGCGTGGCCTGTTTTTTAGCCTCTACGGTGTCAAAAACCAGCGAAGAAGCGCGCTGGATCACGCTATTTACCGAGCCCAGCGTGTACTTTTTACTGCGTCCTGCGTGAACGAGTTTGGTTTCAAGTTGCTTATCTGCCATGTTGTCTTACCTGTTTTTATACGTCTGGATGTCTAAACTACCATGAATCAAAGATGACGCATCCTGCAGAACGGTCATACAGTAGAAAATAATCTCAAAATGCTTCTGGTGACTTTTTTACTGCGTAAGCGCAAGGAAAAGAAACCAAAGGTGCGGCAATATGTAAATAGTAATGAGAACGACTATCAATTCGACGTCGTTTTGATATGATTACGCTCAGATTTTGTGATTTGCGTCCTGGAGATACAGAGTGGGTAATAATTTGATGCAGACGGATCTTTCCGTCTGGGGTATGTATCAGCACGCCGATATCGTGGTTAAGTGCGTGATGATTGGGCTGATTTTGGCGTCAGTGGTCACCTGGGCTATCTTCTTTAGTAAGAGCCTTGAGTTCTTTACTCAGAAACGCCGCCTTAAGCGTGAACAGCAACTGCTGGCGGAAGCCCGCTCTTTAGATCAGGCAAGTGAAATTGCCGCAGGATTCGATGGCAAAAGCCTGGGCGCACAGTTGATTAATGAAGCGCAGAACGAGCTGGAACTGTCAGAAGGCAGCGACGATAACGAAGGCATTAAAGAGCGTACTGGCTTCCGTCTGGAGCGTCGTGTGGCGGCGGTAGGTCGTCATATGGGCCGCGGTAACGGATACCTGGCCACCATCGGGGCTATCTCTCCATTCGTCGGTCTGTTCGGTACCGTATGGGGCATCATGAATAGCTTCATCGGGATTGCACAAACCCAAACGACCAACCTCGCCGTTGTTGCGCCGGGTATCGCAGAAGCGCTGTTAGCGACCGCAATCGGTCTGGTCGCAGCAATTCCAGCTGTTGTTATCTACAACATTTTCGCACGTCAGATTGGCAGCTATAAAGCGATGCTGGGCGACGTCGCGGCACAGGTGCTGTTGCTGCAAAGTCGCGATCTGGACCTGAATGCAAGCGCATCCGCGCATCCGGTACGTGCAGCGCAGAAATTACGTGTAGGATAATGTTCCATGGCAATGAGCTTTAATGAAAACCTGGACGATAACGGTGAAATGCATGAAATCAACGTGACGCCGTTTATCGACGTTATGTTGGTTTTATTGATCATCTTTATGGTTGCCGCGCCGTTGGCAACCGTAGATGTGAAGGTGAATCTCCCTGCCTCCACCAGCACGCCGCAGCCGCGTCCGGAAAAACCGGTTTACCTGTCAGTTAAAGCCGATAAGAGTATGTTCATTGGCAACAATCAGGTGACGGATGAAACCATGATTAACGAGCTAAATGCGCTAACTGAAGGGAAGAAAGACACCACGATTTTCTTCCGGGCAGATAAAACCGTTGATTATGAGACCATGATGAAGGTGATGGATACGCTGCATCAGGCGGGCTTCCTGAAGATTGGTCTGGTTGGCGAAGAGACAGTGAAAGCGAAGTAATCTTCCTCATTGCCGGGTAATGGTTGCCGCCTTACCCGGCGTGTCTCTCCTGATTCAACTCCCTCGCACACTTGTTCTTATCTGTTCTCATCTAACGCGACCGTGGTTATCCTGGTGGGTTCGTACTTCCCTTCAGACAGCTTTCGCGTCAGGCGTAAGGTGGCCGTTTCCCGCGCGAGTATATGCTGGTAGGTGCTTTCCAGTCGGACCATGATTTTGTCCCGCAGTTCTGGTTGCTGCTCCATAATGGCTTCGATCGCGGCACCGTAGATCTCTTCTTTAGCCTGTAGCGAGTAAATTTCACGGCGATTTTGCCATTTCATCCGCACCAGTGCAGCGGGAATAGAGACTATCTCCTGAGCAACGCTTTCCAGCGTCGCGGTTTTATTGGCAATCAACACGGCTAAATTTTGCTTTAAGACAAACTCATCGCTTTTATGGTTATCTAAAGCCAAATAAACATTATTATCCTCAACATCTTTCATTTTATTTCTCTTCCAGAGAATAAAAAATAGGGTCGCTGGTTTCACGGGTAATTAAATTAAGCCAAATTTTGTTGCCCTGTTCATTTATGATGGCTGTTTTTTGAGTCAAAATTTTACTTAATTCTTGTGCATTAATGTCGCCTTCTGCCTGTAGTGAATTGAGTAGACGAGAGAATGACTCAATTTTTGCTGCACGAAATAGACGCTCTTTTAAATGACGGTCGCACTCTTCAAATAGCATATTTCGTGACTGGCCGGTAGCAGCAGAGCTAATCAAAATATCGGATTCGTAATCGCTTAATGTTATCTTCCCCTGAGTCAAATTTTCACTATTATCTGTGGAGGTGGTATTGTCAGGTGAGCTGGATAAGTGAAAACGCGAGGGAACAAGATGCTCGGGAAGCATGTTGAAATATCCTTTGATGCCAATGATATGTTGTTTTAAATAAACCATGCCGCGTTGACAATAGCATGGCGTAATTTTAAAATCAAAAAAAATGGAGCCAGTATATGAACAGTATATTTTATTCTGTTATTACCCTGCTATTGCTGACCTGCGGGGTACTTTTGTTGATGCGCAGTGCAAATAAAAACCGTAATGCAGAAAATGGATACGCTGAAAACCAGCCGGAAATACTGAGTAAAGAAGAGGGTGAAGATCATTTCTCGGTACTGATGAATTCGATTACTCCGGTTTGGTATTGGCGCGTCAATCACGAATATATCGATTTTATCCACTCGACGATCAAACGGATGACAATGGTGGAGCTGAATGAGACGCCAGGGCTATTTGATGCACAGCGGCGTTGCAGCGATCTCAACTCTGCAGTGTATAAATATTACGACAATATTAAAAAACGCTGTCTGAGTGGCGAGAAAGTCCCGCATGCCGATCTGGACGTGCTTAACTTACGTCAGTGCTTCAGGGAGTTCAGCCTGGAAGCCTACCCTGCACTTGTCGCGCTGGTGTGGCCGGAATATCAGCGCCCAGAAATCAAAGCAGAAGAGGTGTGAGGGACTGGCTGGCCCGTATTACGTGCCGGGAAGAATAACGTTGCTACCCGGCACGGTGTTACCTACGGCTATTTGTCAGATGAGGCCTGCCACAGGTTCAGCTTACCGTCCGCGACGTGCTTATCGATCTGCGCCAGTTCTTCGGCGCTGAACGTCAGATTCGCCAGCGCCTGAACGTTTTCTTCCAGTTGCTCCGGTCGACTGGCGCCAATCAATACCGACGTTACCCTGTTGTCTTTTAGCAGCCAGCTTAAGGCCATTTGTGCCATCGACTGTCCACGCTGTTGCGCCATCTCATTAAGCAAACGCAGGCTGGTAAGGTTTTCTTCCGTCAGCATGTTTTCCGTTAACCCACGAACCTTTTTCCCTTCACGCTGCATGCGTGAACCTTCCGGAATACCGTTGAGGTATTTCCCCGTCAGCAGTCCCTGAGCCAGCGGCGTAAATGCGATGCAGCCCATGCCGTTGGATTCCAGCGTATCCAGCAGGCCGCTGCTGTCTACCCAGCGGTTAAGCAGGTTGTAAGACGGCTGATGGATCAGCAATGGAATTTTCCATTCCCGCATCAACTCGGCCATTTTCTGCGTACGTTCCGGAGAATAGGATGAGATGCCGACATACAGCGCTTTACCGCTTTGCACGGCGTGGGCCAGCGCCGAGGCGGTCTCTTCCATTGGCGTATTTTCGTCAACGCGGTGAGAGTAGAAGATATCGACATAGTCGAGACCCATGCGTTTCAGACTCTGGTCGAGGCTGGCGAGCAGGTATTTGCGCGAACCGCCAGAACCGTATGGCCCAGGCCACATGTCATAGCCTGCCTTGGTGGAGATAATCAGTTCATCGCGATAGTGTGCAAAATCCTCGCGCAGTAATCGGCCAAAATTCTCTTCTGCGCTGCCTGGTGGCGGCCCATAGTTATTGGCTAAATCAAAATGCGTGATGCCTAAATCAAATGCTTTACGCAACAGGGCGCGCTGTGAATCCAGCGCCTGAACGTGCCCAAAACTGTGCCATAAACCCAGCGATAGCGCGGGTAAACGCAAACCGCTGCGCCCACAGTAGCGATAGAGCATCTGCTCGTAACGTTCAGGATTGGCAAACCAGGCCATGAGATCTCCTTAGTGCAGGTGAATTTCGAAACAACGTTTCTATTCTAGCGGGTTCACGGTGAATATCCCGTTCACCAGGTCACACTGAGATGAAAAACTGGGCAAAAACAGGTCACTGTGCTTTGCTTAAAAAAACATCAATCAGGAGTGCGACGATGCCGCGTTTGACTGCCAAAGATTTTCCGCAAGAACTGCTCGACTACTATGACTATTACGCGCATGGCAAAATAACGAAACGCGAGTTTCTCAATCTGGCAGCGAAATATGCAGTGGGTGGCATGACGGCGTTGGCCTTATTCAATTTATTGAAACCCAACTATGCCCTCGCAACGCAGGTAGAATTTACCGATCCCGATATTCTGGCGGAATATATTACCTATCCTTCGCCTGAAGGGCATGGTGATGTGCGGGGGTATTTAGTTAAACCTGCGAAGGTGACAGGGAAAGTTCCGGCGGTGGTGGTAGTGCATGAGAATCGTGGGCTGAATCCGTATATTGAAGATGTGGCGAGACGGGTGGCGAAGGCGGGCTTTATGGCACTTGCACCGGATGGATTAAGTTCGGTAGGAGGATATCCTGGCAATGATGATAAAGGTCGGGAATTGCAGCAGCAGGTTGATCCCGTAAAGTTGATGAATGATTTTTTTGCCGCCATTGAATTTATGCAACATTATTCAGGGGCGACGGGAAAGGTAGGTATTACCGGATTTTGCTACGGTGGTGGTGTGTCGAATGCCGCTGCTGTGGCTTTCCCTGAACTGGCCTGCGCGGTGCCTTTTTATGGGCTGCAGGTTCCTACATCAGATGTCCCTAAAATAAACGCGCCTTTATTACTGCACTATGCGCAATTAGACACACGTATTAATGAGGGATGGCCTGCCTATGAAGCGGCGCTTAAGGCCAATAAGAAAGTCTATGAAGCCTATATCTATCCCGGTGTTAATCATGGCTTTCACAACGATTCGACCCCCCGTTATGATAAAGCTGCCGCTGATTTAGCCTGGGAACGTACTCTTGCGTGGTTTAACAAATATTTGCGATAGAAAACAATAGATTATTTAATGCTTATAACTAATTACCTGAATAATAATGCTACCTAATTTCATTAGCATTCATATTGATATAGTGTGGAGAGATAGTGGATGTACTTAAGAAAGTAAAAAAATAAAGAACGCATTATATCTTCTCTACTGCCTGCCGATAACAAGGATAAGTATCGCCTGATGGCGAATTCCTCATCAACGGCAAGGAAATTATTATGCGTTTGCTGAAAAACTTCACTATTCGTATTGTCATGTTGGCAATACTGGGACTTTTTTGCCTGCTCTGGTCGGGCGTGGGTTTATTCAGTCTTCATTCGTTATCAAAAATATCTGAAGGCAATGATATTGACCGTCATCTTGTCCATCAGATGACGGTTCTCAGTCAGGGTAACGATCAGTACTTTCGCTTCGTAACGCGCTTAAGTCGCGCCATGGATGTCAAAATGAGTGGCGGAACGCCTGATTTTGCGCCAGCGCAACAGTCCCTGGAGAATATGAGCAAAAAACTCCAGGAGATGAAAACGTTGTCTCCGGGACCAATGGATCCTGACATCGCTAACGCAGTACTGACGAAGTGGCAGGCGCTGCTGGACAACGGCGTGATCCCGCAAATGCAACTGGCGCAGCAGGGCACGCTTACGGCCTTTGCGGAGCATGCCAGCACTATTACACCCGCGTTGAGCCGTGAATTTGGCGCCAGTGCCGAGCGTTTTAACGCCACGGCAGGTGAGCGACTCGATACCACCCGCGTGATGGTCGATGGCAAAACCTCTATCATCCGGACGCTAATTATCACCGCCGTGATCCTTGGGATTGCCCTCCTTTTCTTTACCGACCGCTACCTTGTTTCCATGATGGTGAAACCGCTGGGACGTATTCGCCAACAGTTCCAGCAGATTGCGCAGGGCGATCTTAGCCATCCCATCGAAGATTTTGGTCGTAACTGTGTGGGTCAACTGGTGCCGTTATTGTGCGCGATGCAGGATAGCCTGCGTGAAGCCGTCAGTACCATCCGTTCAGGTAGTGACAACATCTGGCGAGGGGCGACGGAAATTTCCACCGGGAATAACGATCTCTCCTCACGTACTGAAGAGCAGGCTGCGGCACTGGAAGAGACCGCTGCCAGCATGGAGCAACTGACCGCAACGGTAAAACTGAACGCAGAAAATGCGCGTGAAGCCAGCCTGCTTGCCGATACGGCCACAGAAACGGCAGGCAAAGGGAGCACGCTGGTTTCAGAAGTGGTAGAGACGATGGACGGCATTGCCGCCAGCTCTAAACAGATCGCGGAAATCACGTCAGTTATTAATAGCATTGCTTTCCAGACCAACATTCTGGCGCTGAACGCGGCGGTTGAAGCAGCCAGGGCAGGCGAGCAGGGGCGCGGTTTTGCCGTCGTCGCCGGTGAAGTACGCAACCTTGCCAGTCGCAGCGCCGGGGCGGCGAAAGAGATTGAGACGCTGATTGGCGAGTCATCGCGTCGTGTTGATCAGGGCGCTCGTCTGGTTAAAGAAACAGGATTAACCATGGAGGCGATTCTGCGCGGCGCCACCGAAGTGACTGTCATCATGAAGCAAATTGCCTCTGCCTCGGAAGAACAGAATAAGGGTATCTCGCAGGTGAGCGTGGCGATCACGCAGATGGACAGCGTAACGCAACAGAATGCTGCGCTGGTAGAGCAAGTTTCCGCCGCGGCAGTGGCGTTGGAACGACAAACAGAGGAGCTGCAACGCTCGGTGCAACAGTTCCGCCTTTCCGCTAATGATGTGCAATACGCAGCCAGCCAAACCACTTCCTCTTCAGCAGACAGCAAAACGTCTGCGGCCGCTAAAACGGATGAGTGGGTGTCCTTTTAAGCCGTTATAAAAAGTTCGTGATACCTCTGGTCTTTGCTTAAAAAATCGCTATATAATTTATTATATAGCGATTGGAGGTTATGCATGGACAACCATTTTGGTAAAGGTCTGATGGCCGGATTAAACGCCTCAAGTGCGGACAGTGCACGCTCAGTGGCGAATTTTTGTGCGGATTATAAGCGTGGTTTTGTGCTGGGATTTTCACATCGAATGTTTGAAAAAACGGGTGATCGACAGCTCAGCGCGTGGGAAGCGGGGATCCTGACGCGCCGTTATGGGCTGGATAAAGAGATGGTGATGGATTTCTTTAAAGAGAACCAGTCCAGTACAACAATTCGGTTTTTCATGGCCGGCTATCGACTCGAAGCTTGATCCGAAAGGGGTATTATCTTGCTTTAATTAATTACACTATTGACCTACGCCTTCGTTTTGTTGCTCCGCCGAAGTATTATAATGCACATAACCATATAAAAAGTGTGGTAATGGCGCGCCGATCGCAATATGCAACATGCGAATGGTGCAAAATAAAAGCCAGGTCTTCGCAACGGAATAACTATAAAATGACTGGAGATAACTCTCTCATCAATTCGAGCGGCATTAATCGCCGTGATTTCATGAAGCTTTGTGCAGCACTGGCCGCTACCATGGGGCTCAGTAGCAAAGCCGCCGCAGAAATGGCCGAATCAGTTTCTCGTCCTCAGCGCCCACCGGTTATCTGGATTGGTGCTCAGGAGTGTACGGGTTGTACTGAATCGCTGCTTCGCGCGACACACCCTACAGTGGAAAACCTCGTTCTGGAGACAATCTCTCTGGAATACCATGAGGTGCTCTCTGCCGCCTTCGGCCATCAGGTCGAAGAGAACAAACATAACGCTCTGGAGAAGTACAAAGGGCAATATGTTCTGGTAGTAGATGGTTCTATCCCACTGAAAGATAATGGTATTTACTGCATGGTTGCCGGTGAGCCGATCGTGGATCACATCCGCCGGGCCGCAGAAGGCGCAGCCGCTATCATTGCCATCGGCTCTTGCGCCGCGTGGGGTGGTGTTGCTGCCGCTGGCGTTAACCCAACGGGTGCAGTCGGCCTGCAAGAAGTTCTGCCAGGCAAAACCATCATCAACATCCCCGGCTGTCCGCCGAACCCGCATAACTTCCTCGCAACGGTCGCGCATATCATCACTTATGGTAAGCCGCCGAAGCTGGATACCAAAAACCGTCCGACATTCGCCTATGGCCGTTTGATTCACGAACACTGCGAACGTCGCCCGCACTTCGATGCTGGTCGTTTTGCTAAAGAGTTTGGTGATGAAGGCCACCGTGAAGGTTGGTGCCTCTACCATCTGGGCTGTAAAGGACCAGAAACCTACGGCAACTGCTCAACGCTGCAATTCTGCGATGTGGGTGGTGTGTGGCCGGTGGCTATCGGTCACCCTTGCTACGGCTGTAACGAAGAAGGCGTCGGCTTCCATAAAGGTATTCACCAGCTTGCTCACGTGGAAAACCAAACGCCGCGTTCCGAGAAACCTGATGTCAACATGAAAGAAGGCGGCAATGTTTCTGCCGGAGCGATTGGACTGCTGGGTGGCGTAGTAGGACTGGTTGCCGGTGTCAGCGTGATGGCGGTTCGTGAACTGGGGCGTCAGCAGAAGAAAGATAACGCTGACTCACGGGGAGAATAACCGTGAACAGACGTAACTTTATTAAAGCAGCCTCCAGCGGAGCATTGCTGTTGGGCGCAGCGCCGTCCATCAGCCATGCGGCTGCAGAAAACCGTCCGCCGATCCCAGGTTCTCTTGGGATGCTCTATGACTCGACGCTGTGCGTAGGCTGCCAGGCCTGTGTAACCAAGTGTCAGGATATCAACTTCCCGGCGCGTAACCCGGAAGGCGAGCAAACCTGGTCGAACAACGACAAACTGTCGCCGTATACCAATAACATCATTCAGGTGTGGCGTAGCGGAACAGGTGTTAACAAAGACCAGGAAGAAAATGGTTACGCATACATCAAGAAACAGTGCATGCACTGTGTTGATCCGAACTGCGTTTCCGTTTGCCCGGTCTCCGCGCTGAAGAAAGATCCGAAAACCGGCATCGTCCATTATGACAAAGATGTCTGCACGGGCTGTCGTTACTGCATGGTCGCCTGCCCGTACAACGTGCCTAAGTACGATTACAACAACCCGTTTGGTGCGCTTCACAAATGTGAACTGTGTAACCAGAAAGGCGTTGAGCGTCTGGACAAAGGTGGTTTACCGGGTTGTGTTGAAGTGTGCCCTGCCGGTGCGGTGATTTTTGGTACGCGTGAAGAGCTGATGGCTGAGGCGAAAAAACGTCTCGCGCTGAAGCCAGGTAGCGAATACCACTATCCGCGTCAGACGGTGAAAGCAGGCGATACCTATCTGCATACGGTACCGAAGTACTACCCGCACCTGTACGGTGAGAAAGAAGGTGGTGGTACGCAGGTTATGGTACTGACGGGTGTTCCTTACGAGGATTTGGATCTGCCGAAGCTGGATGATCTTTCAACTGGTGCGCGTTCCGAACATGTTCAACATTCCCTGTACAAGGGCATGATATTACCCCTGGCTGCGCTGGCGGGCTTAACCGTGCTGGTTCGTCGTAACACGAAAAACGACCATCACGATGGAGGAGACGATCATGAGTCATGATCCTAAACCGCTGGGCGGAAAAATAATCAGCAAACCGGTCATTATTTTTGGGCCGCTTATCGTCCTGTGTATGCTCCTGATCGTGAAACGTCTGGTCTTCGGACTGGGCTCAGTCTCCGATCTGAACGGCGGTTTCCCATGGGGTGTATGGATCGCGTTTGACCTGTTGATTGGTACTGGCTTCGCGTGCGGCGGTTGGGCGCTGGCGTGGGCGGTGTACGTTTTCAACAGAGGACAATACCATCCGTTGGTTCGTCCGGCGCTGCTGGCGAGCCTGTTTGGCTACTCGTTGGGTGGTCTGTCGATCACCATTGACGTCGGTCGTTACTGGAACCTGCCGTATTTCTACATTCCGGGCCACTTCAACGTGAACTCGGTACTGTTCGAAACGGCGGTCTGTATGACCATCTATATCGGCATCATGGCGCTGGAATTTGCTCCGGCTCTGTTTGAACGTCTGGGGTGGAAAGTATCCCTCAAACGTTTGAATAAAGTGATGTTCTTTATTATTGCCCTCGGCGCGCTGCTGCCAACCATGCACCAGTCTTCAATGGGTTCATTGATGATTTCTGCGGGTTATAAGGTGCATCCGCTATGGCAAGCTTATGAAATGCTGCCGCTTTTCTCGGTATTAACCGCCTTTATTATGGGCTTCTCGATCGTCATCTTTGAAGGCTCGTTGGTACAAGCCGGTCTGAAAGGTAACGGTCCGGACGAGAAAAGTTTGTTCATCAAGCTGACGAATACCATCAGCGTGCTGCTGGCTATTTTCGTCGTTCTGCGCTTTGGCGAACTGATCTATCGCGACAAGCTGTCCTATGCGTTCTCAGGCGATCTTTACTCCCTGATGTTCTGGCTTGAAGTCGTGCTGATGGTCTTCCCACTGGTGGTGCTGCGCGTCACTAAGCTGCGTAATGACTCGCGCATGCTGTATCTGTCTGCGCTGAGCGCATTGCTGGGTTGTGCAACATGGCGTCTATCCTATTCGCTGGTGGCGTTCAATCCTGGTGGTGGCTACCACTACTTCCCGACCTGGGAAGAGTTGTTGATTTCTATTGGTTTTGTGGCTATTGAGATTTGTGCATACATCGTACTCATTCGTCTACTGCCGATACTTCCTCCTTTAAAACAAAACGATCAAAATCGTCATGAGGCGAGCAAAGCATGAGCCAGAGAATTACTATTGATCCGGTAACCCGTATTGAGGGTCATTTACGCATCGACTGCGAAATCGAAAATGGCGTGGTATCTAAAGCATGGGCTTCCGGTACCATGTGGCGCGGCATGGAAGAGATCGTGAAAAACCGCGATCCGCGCGATGCCTGGATGATTGTGCAGCGTATCTGTGGCGTTTGTACGACCACTCACGCTATCTCTTCCGTTCGTGCAGCAGAAAGTGCGCTGAATATTGATGTTCCGGTGAACGCACAGTATATCCGTAACATCATTCTGGCCGCGCACACCACGCATGACCACATTGTTCACTTCTATCAGCTGTCTGCGCTGGACTGGGTGGATATCACCTCTGCCCTGAAAGCTGACCCAGCGAAAGCGTCTGCCATGCTGAACGGCGTGTCCTCCTGGCACCTGAACAGCGCAGAAGAGTTCACCAAGGTTCAGAACAAGATCAAAGATCTTGTTGCCAGCGGTCAGTTAGGCATTTTTGCTAACGGTTGCTGGGGTCACCCGGCAATGCAGCTTCCGCCGGAAGTGAACCTGATTGCGGTCGCACACTACCTGCAAGCGCTGGAATGCCAGCGTGATGCCAACCGCGTTGTGGCACTGTTGGGCGGTAAAACGCCGCACATCCAGAACCTGGCGGTAGGTGGGGTTGCTAACCCAATTAACCTTGACGGCCTCGGCGTGCTGAACCTTGAACGCCTGATGTACATCAAGTCCTTCATCGATAAGCTGAGCGACTTCGTTGAGCAGGTGTACAAGGTTGATACCGCGGTTATTGCTGCGTTCTATCCTGAGTGGCTGGAACGTGGTCAGGGTGCGGTTAACTACCTGAGTGCGCCGGAATTCCCGACTGATGGTAAAAACGGTAGCTTCCTGTTCCCGGGCGGTTATATCACCGATGCTGATCTGTCGACCTATCGTCCGATCACCTCTCACTCCGATGAGTACCTGATCAAAGGGATTCAGGAGAGTGCGAAACACGCGTGGTACAAAGATGAAGCGCCGCAGGCTCCGTGGGAAGGCACAACGGTTCCTGACTACACCAGTTGGTCAGACGACGGCAAATACTCCTGGGTTAAAGCGCCTACTTTCTACGGTAAAACGGTTGAAGTGGGTCCGCTGGCCAATATGCTGTGTAAACTGGCGGCAAAACGCGAGTCTACCCATGCCAAGCTGAATGAAATCATCGCGATTTACACCAAGCTGACCGGTAAAACTATCGAAGTGTCGCAGTTGCACTCTACGCTGGGCCGTATTATTGGCCGTACCGTTCACTGCTGTGAACTGCAGAACGTTCTGCAGGATCAGTACAATGCACTGATTGTGAACATCGGTAAAGGCGACCACACCACCTTCGTGAAACCGGATATTCCGGCAACAGGCGAATTCAAAGGTGTTGGTTTCCTCGAAGCGCCACGCGGTATGCTGTCTCACTGGATGGTGATTAAAGACGGCATTATCAGCAACTACCAGGCGGTTGTACCGTCAACCTGGAACTCTGGCCCACGTAACTTTAATGATGAAGTGGGACCGTATGAGCGCTCGCTGGTAGGTACGCCGATTGCCGATCCAAACAAACCGCTGGAAGTGGTTCGTACCATTCACTCCTTCGACCCTTGTATGTCATGTGCGGTGCATGTGGTGGACGTTGACGGGAACGAAGTGGTCTCAGTTAAGGTTCTGTAATGCGGATATTAGTCTTAGGGGTCGGCAATATTTTGCTGACCGACGAAGCCATCGGGGTACGTATCGTTGAGGCATTAGAGCAACGGTACATCCTGCCAGACTTTGTTGATGTTCTGGATGGTGGTACGGCTGGGATGGAGCTTCTCGGCGATATGGCGAACAGAGATCATCTGATCATTGCTGACGCCATTGTGTCGAAGAAAAACACGCCAGGAACGATGATGGTCCTGCGGGATGAAGAGATCCCGGCGCTGTTTACCAACAAAATCTCACCGCACCAGCTTGGCCTGGCCGACGTATTGTCGGCCCTGCGTTTTACTGGCGAGTTTCCGAAAAAGCTGACCTTAGTCGGCGTTATTCCGGAATCGTTGGAACCGCATATCGGGCTAACGCCAACGGTTGAAGCGATGATTGAACCTGCGCTGGAGCAGGTTCTTGCCGCGCTTCGCGAATCAGGCGTTGAAGCGATCCCTCGGGAGGCGGCTCATGTCTGAGGAGTTTGCCGGTTTTCAGACGGCCCCGAAGACGCAGATTCAGGCAGCGTTTGAAGAGGTTGCCCGGCGTTCGATGCACGATCTCTCTTTCTTGCATCCGAACATGCCGGTGTATGTCTCTGATTTTACGCTGTTTGAAGGACAGTGGACGGGGTGTGTTATCACACCCTGGATGCTCAGCGCACTGATTTTCCCCGGACCGGACCAGATCTGGCCGGTGCGTAAAGTCAGTGAAAAAATCGGGTTGCGTCTGCCGTATGGCGAGATGACCTTTACCGTTGGTGAACTGGAGGGCGTATCGCAATACCTTTCCTGTTCACTGATGTCGCCGCTTTCGCACAGTATGTCGGCGCAAGAAGGTGTGCGTCTGACTGACGATTGCGCGCGCATGCTGTTATCGCTGCCGGTGAGCGATCCGAATGCGCCGCAGCTAAATCGCCGCGCGCTGCTGCTGGGTCGTCGGAACTGCGAAAATGCATGAGCTGTCCCTTTGTCAGAGCGCGGTTGAGATTGTTCAACAGCAGGCAGTGCAGCACGGTGTCAAACGTGTAACCGGCGTTTGGCTGGAAATCGGAGCGCTCTCGTGCGTTGAAGAGAGCGCCGTCCGTTTCAGTTTCGACATCGTCTGTCAGGGCACGCTGGCGCAAGGGTGTGAGTTGCATATTGATTACAAACCAGCCCAGGCATGGTGCTGGGATTGCAGTCAGGTTGTGGAAATCACCCAGCATGATGCGCAGTGTCCACTATGTCAGGGCGATCGTCTGCGGGTTGATGCAGGCGATTCACTGAAAGTGAAAAGTATTGAAGTCGAATAACCCATAGGTTGCTATGGGGCGGAGTCAGATATGTGTATTGGAGTCCCTGGTCAGGTTCTGGCCGTTGGTGAAGATATTCACCAGCTTGCGCAGGTTGAAGTGTGCGGCATCAAACGTGATGTCAATATTGCCCTGATTTGTGAAGGTGATACCGCTGAGCTGGTCGGGCAATGGGTGCTGGTGCACGTAGGGTTCGCCATGAGCATCATTGATGAAGATGAAGCTAAAGCCACGTTAGACGCACTTCGCCGCATGGAGTACGACGTCACCAGCGCGTGACAATCGGTTAGTGCCTGATGACGTTGCGCTTATCAGGCCTACGCCTTCTATGTAGGCCGGATAAGGCATTTATACCGCCATCCGGCATCTTGCGTTAACCCTGGCGCTTATCTTCGGTATTGGTGTCGAAGTCGCTGGCGTCATGACGTTCATGAAGCTGCTCGTTCAGCGGCCCGTTAGTGCGGTTTACAATACGACCTCGCTTAACTGCCGGACGCGCGGCAACCTCTTTTGCCCAGCGCTGCACGTGCTTGTAACTTCCTGCATCGAGGAACTCTGCCGCGTCGTACACGTTACCCAGCACCACATTGCCAAACCATGGCCAGACCGCCATATCGGCAATGGTGTATTCATCTCCTGCCACAAACTGATTCTGTGCTAATTGCTTATCCAGCACGTCGAGCAAGCGCTTGGCTTCCATCGTGAAGCGGTTGATCGCGTACTCGATTTTTACCGGCGCATAGTTATAGAAGTGGCCAAAACCACCGCCGAGGAACGGCGCCGCGCCTTGTAGCCAGAACAGCCAGTTCAGCGTTTCGGTACGTTTTGCCAAATCTTGCGGCAGGAAATAACCATATTTTTCCGCCAGATAGAGCAGAATTGCGCCAGATTCGAATACGCGAACCGGTGGGTTTTGCGAGTGGTCGCGCAGTGCCGGGATCTTCGAGTTCGGATTCACCTCAACAAAGCCGCTGGAAAACTGATCGCCATCGCCAATGCGAATAATCCAGGCATCGTATTCCGCGCCCTTCACGCCCTGCGCCAGCAGCTCCTCCAGCATAATCGTCACTTTCTGCCCGTTTGGTGTACCCAGCGAATAGAGCTGCAGCGGATGCTTGCCAACCGGCAGCGTTTTTTCGTGGGTGGCGCCGGAAATCGGGCGGTTGATATTGGCGAATGCGCCGCCATTCGATTTTTCCCACGTCCAGACTTTCGCGGGCTGATAGGTATTGTCTGACATATTGACCTGCCTTCTGAGTGGTTGTGTTGATGCAGTGTAGCAGTTAGGTAGAACTCAATTTAACAGATTGGGACTTTATGTCGCTTTGTGCTGAAAGGGGAAGATAAATCTAACCCGTTCATTGTACCTGGCCCGTACTCCATGAAGAGGAAATCAATGTTGGACGGAAATTGCTACCGTATTCACCATCAAAAATTGGCGGTGAATAAGCAGTAATAATGAAAAATGGTGTTCCAGGAGTAAGCGGTTATCAGGGCCCTGCGGGTGGGTGGGGTGCGGTAAAAGCCGTCACTGCTTCGGTGTTTTCGCAAAAGGCTGTCGCGCGCGACATTATCGCGATGTTCAAAATGAACCAGGTGAAAGGGTTCGATTGTCCGGGCTGTGCGTGGCCGGACCCCGGGCATCGTGCGCCAATGGAGCTGTGCGAAAATGGCGTTAAGGCGGTTTCCTGGGAGACAACCAGTAAGAAAGCGTCACCGGAATTTTTCAGTCGTCACCCGGTTTCCACACTCTGGCACTACAGCGATTATGAACTGGAAAACATTGGTCGTTTGACGCATCCAATGAAATACGATGCAGTGTCAGACACCTGGCAGGCGGTGGATTGGGATATCGCCTTTCGGGAGATCGGCGAGCGTCTGCGCAGCTATGACTCAGCACAACAGGTTGAGTTTTATACCTCCGGCAGAACGTCAAATGAGGCGGCGTTCCTGTATCAGCTGTTTGCCCGCGAATATGGTAGCAGCAACTTTCCTGATTGCTCAAACATGTGCCACGGACCGACCAGCGCAGGGCTAACGCCGGCCATTGGCCTTGGGAAAGGGACCGTTGAACTTGATGATTTTGACCACTGCGATCTGGTGATTTGTATCGGGCATAACCCTGGTACTAACCATCCACGCATGCTGACCACCTTACGCGACGTTGCCAAACGTGGAGCAAAAATTATCTCCATCAACCCGCTGAACGAAAGGGGGCTTGAGCGCTTTAGCTTCCCGCAAAGTGCGAAAGAGATGTTCACCGGTCAGGCGACGGAGCTGAGCAACGACTACTACCAGGTAAAAATGGGCGGTGACGCCTCGTTGCTCAAAGGCATAATGAAGGCGCTGATCGAAATGGACGAAGCGCGGATCCTACTGGATCAACAGCCGACGCTCGATCATGCGTTTATCGACCAACATACCGCGGGATATGCAGCGCTGTATGACGACTTACGTCAGCATAACTGGGCTGAGCTGGAACAGGACTCGGGTCTGACGCGCAGTCAGATGGAAGATCTGGCGCACAGCTACAGTAAATCCAGCGCCACGATTGTTTGTTATGGTCTGGGCATCACCCAGCATAAAAACGGCACCGAGAACGTTCAGCAGCTGGTAAATCTGTTGCTGCTGAAAGGCAATATGGGTAAGCCGGGGGCGGGGATCTGCCCGTTACGCGGCCATTCTAATGTGCAGGGCGATCGTTCTGTAGGGATCAACGAAGCGGCGTCCGAAGACTTCCTGCAACGACTTGAGAAGCATTTTTCTATCCGCGTTCCGCGCAAGCATGGACGCTCCAGCGTGGAGAGCATTCGGGCCATCGAGCGGGGAGATGCAAAAGCGCTCATCTGCATGGGCGGCAATCTGGCGGTAGCGATGCCCCAGCCGCAGCGTACCTTTGCGGCGATGAAAAATCTGGATCTGCAGGTCCATGTGGCGACCAAACTGAACAGATCGCATCTGCTGCTGGCAAAGCATAACTACCTGCTACCTGCATTAGGCCGAACGGAGCGCGACATGCAGGCGACGGGGATCCAGTCGGTGACCGTCGAAGATTCTATGTCGATGGTCCACGCTTCCTGTGGCGCGCTGAAGCCGGCTTCCCGCTGGCTAAAATCGGAGCCCGCGATTGTGGCGGGCATGGCGCGTGCCACGCTGCCGCATTCTCCGATCAGCTGGGAAGCATTTACCGGGGACTACGCGTTGATCCGTGACGCCATTGAAGCCGTGATCCCGGCGTTCCACGATTACAACGCACGTATTGCCGAGCCGGGCGGATTTCGTATGGATACGCCTGCTTCGCGCCGTGAATGGCGAACGGAGAATGGCAAAGCCAACTTTATCGTCAACCATCAGCGGGCGGTAGAGCGGGAACATCAGCCTGCTGATGCACTGGTTCTGGCAACGCTGCGTAGCCACGATCAGTACAACACCACGATTTATGGGATGAACGATCGCTATCGTGGCATTACTGGCCGTCGGGATGTGGTGTTTTTAAGCGCCGAAGAAGCGACGAGCCGCGGTCTGAGCCAGGGTGATGTGGTCAACGTTCAGGCGCTGGACGACAACGGTCAGCCCTGCGCGGATCGCATCATGTACGGCTTAACGGTGGTGATTTACAACATGGCGGCTGGCTCAATTGGCGCTTATCTGCCTGAAGCGAATGTCCTGCTTTCGCTGGATGCAGTAGATACACAAAGTTTGACTCCGGCGTATAAAAGCGTACCGGTCACCCTGACCAAAGCGTAGTTCCTGCTGTGAATTTTTCGCCTCTGAGCGCCAGCCGCTGCGTTGAGGTGTATGATGATGTCGACCTCTGTCCGGTTAGTGTCGCAGAGCAGGCAATCAGAGCGAAAAATTCACGCCAACCTGCTCAGGCTGTATTGTTTTGAGGTAAGGTGCATGAGCAAAGGAACGACCAGTCAGGATGCCCCATTCGGGACATTATTGGGCTATGCCCCAGGTGGCGTAGCAATCTACTCTTCAGATTACAGCTCCCTCGACCCACGGGACTACGACGATGATGCAGCATTTCGCAGCTATATCGACGATGAATACATGGGCCACAAATGGCAGTGCGTAGAGTTCGCACGCCGCTTTCTCTTCCTTAACTATGGCATGGTCTTCACCGATGTGGGTATGGCCTGGGAGATCTTCTCCTTACGCTTCCTGCGCGAAGTAGTGAATGACAACATCCTACCGTTACAGGCATTTCCGAATGGCTCGCCCCGCGCGCCGGTAGCAGGGGCTCTGCTTATCTGGCAAAAAGGCGGCGAATTTAAAGATACCGGGCATGTGGCGGTCGTCACCCAGTTGCTGGAAAACAAAATCCGTATTGCCGAACAGAACGTGCTCCATACGCCGCTGCCTCCCGGACAGCAGTGGACCCGCGAACTGGAGATGGTGGTTGAGAACGGTTGTTACACCCTGCGTGATACCTTTGACGACACGACCATTCTTGGTTGGATGATCCAGACCGATGATATCCGTTTCAGCCTACCGCAGCCGGAGATCGCCAATGACTCGCTGAAAATTGGCGGCGCGCGACTGGAAGATAACGGGCAATTTGACGGTAAATGGCTGAATGAGCAGGATCCGCTGCAAAAAGCCTACGTGCTGGCGAACGGCCATGTGATTAATCAGGACCCGCATCAGTACTTCACCATTACCGAGAGCGCCGAGCAGGAGCTGATTAAAGCCACCAACGAGCTGCACCTGATGTATCTGCATGCGACCGATAAGGTGCTGAAAGACGACAACCTGCTGGCGCTGTTTGATATCCCGAAAATCCTCTGGCCGCGCCTGCGCCTTTCCTGGCAGCGTCGTCGGCATCATATGATTACGGGGCGTATGGATTTCTGTATGGATGAACGTGGACTGAAGGTGTATGAGTACAACGCCGATTCCGCATCGTGCCATACCGAAGCCGGTTTGATCCTCGAAAGATGGGCCGAGCGTGGTTACACAGGGCAGGGACACAACCCGGCTGAAGGGTTGATCAACGAACTGGCGGGTGCCTGGAAGCACAGCCGTGCACGTCCGTTTGTCCACATCATGCAGGATAAGGATATCGAGGAAAACTATCACGCGCAGTTTATGCAGCAGGCGCTGCGTCAGGCCGGGTTTGACAGCAAAATTCTGCGAGGTTTGGATGAACTGCGCTGGGATGACGCCGGTCAATTGACTGACGGAGACGGCCGTCTGGTGAACTGCGTCTGGAAGACCTGGGCGTGGGAAACCGCAATTGAGCAGGTGCGCGAGGTCAGCGAAACGGAGTACGCCGCGGTGCCAATTCGTACCGGGCATACGAATCAGGAAGTGCGTTTAATCGACGTGCTGCTGCGCCCGGAAGTGCTGGTCTTCGAACCTCTGTGGACGGTTATCCCTGGCAACAAAGCGATTCTGCCGATCCTCTGGCAACTGTTCCCGCACCACCGTTATCTGCTAGATACGGATTTCACTGTTAATGAAGAGCTGGCGCAAACCGGTTATGCGGTGAAACCTATTGCAGGACGTTGTGGCAGCAACATCGATCTTGTGAGTCATCAGGAAGAGCTACTGGATAAAACCAGCGGTAAGTTTGCCGAGCAGAAGAACATTTATCAGCAGCTTTGGTGTCTGCCAAAAGTTGCCGGTAAATATATCCAGGTTTGTACCTTTACCGTAGGTGGTAACTACGGCGGTACCTGCCTGCGCGGTGACGAGTCGCTGGTGATTAAAAAAGAGAGCGATATTGAACCGCTGATTGTGGTGAAGGAATAACCGCGCAACCCCTGTGATGGTGATGTTGCCATCACGGGGTTATTTGATGGGAATAATTTTCGAAATATCCAAAAGAAATGCCTCTAGGACGGGGTCTTTCTTTAGTGGTTTGATATAAATATTCCTATGCTTTTTTCTTGTCATCGAGGTGCTGAAAGGAAATTAAAAACGTTAAATTGAAAGATAAAATACAAGAGGTCGAGTTTCCTCCAAAAGAACTCTATATGTTCAAAAAAATCAAAGATAAAGAATCCTCAATGCAAAGTAAATTTAAATGACTTGCATGATATAATTTGCTTATCAGCTAAGAGGGCGTTACAACATGCCTTGATTATTTTTTTTGGTATGCTGTTTTTTCAAATCCCATTTATAGTCAAGGGGATGTTTGCGAGAAGACTTGATTTTTTTATTTGTATTAATTACTATTGTCTTTTTATATATTTAGTGGTTTATGTGTCCGCTAAATTAAAAATATCCCTGTGTGTGCAATGTGAACTTATAAAATTGGCTATAAAACCTATATTAACTATTAAATTATAATGTAATGTGTGATTCCTATTAGGAATCTATTTTTCTCTGGTTTTTTTATGATTTTTCTTGCTTTATATCCTTGGGGTAATGGTGCAAATATATGAAGTATTAAATATATAAAGCACAATATTCCAACATAAAGAAAGATAAGTGATGGGGTATAATAGTCTTGTTTGATATCATTAAGGTACTGATAAATTATAATAATGAGAGAGAAAATATGAATAAATGAAGAACGGGGAAAGCATCTTGCCAGTTCAGAAACCGTGTCATATAATGATGTTGAGAATTTTTATGATAATTTATTTAGGTTATTAATCTGTTTTTTAGAGAATTTATTTCTACACATTATTGTTATTAGTTCATCGTTATTCATCAGTAATGCCTCTTATAAGTAAGGGAGCATGGTCCGCTATCTGCCACGAGGTCAGGTCACCCATAAGACTGCGGGTAAAGTGCTCAGTAATACCGGCGGTGGTGCGCTGCGAGACCGTATCCTGTACGGGGTCGTAACGATATTCTGTGCGCCTGCCGTTAATGGTTTCGGCGGTGACCCGGTCGGCATCATCGTATTCATACGTGACGGTGGCGTCGTCGTTGCGGGCTTCTGGACGAATTGGAGGTGAGCAGTTGGCAAAGTTCGATGAAGAGTCCGTTTCGCCAAAAGCAAAAAACCCGCCATAGGCGGGTTCTTCTAAATAGTGGTGCCCGGACTCGGAATCGAACCAAGGACACGGGGATTTTCAATCCCCTGCTCTACCGACTGAGCTATCCGGGCAACGAGGCGCATTAAAACCGATTCGCTTCGTTTCGTCAACGAAATTTCTTCAAATCAACGCAGACTGCACAATCTATCACCACATTGTTGCTATTGCACGCATTCTCAGGCAAAAAATGCCGTCCACGCGGCGGAAAGCGGCATTGCCAGCAGAAGGGCAGGAAGCATATTCACAACCGCAAACATTTTGATTCCACAAATACGTAAACCGGTTGCCAACAACAGCAGTCCACCTACGGCGCTGAAATCGGCCATCATGGCTGGCGTCGTCAGGGGCAAAATAAGTGCTGCGCAAGTGGCAAGCGTTAGCTGGATTGCCAGCATTGGTACACAAATGGCAGATACCGCGATTCCTAATGAACAGGCGAAGATGATGGCCGTGAAGAAATCAAGAAACGATTTGGCGATTAAAATATTCGGGTCGCCGGTCATCCCTTCATGTATCGCCCCGAAGATCCCAGTACCACTGGCGCAAAATAGCACGATGATGGCCACATAGCTCTGGATGAAGGATTCGTGCGTGGTGTTGGCATCCGACCGGGTGAAAAGCTGCTGCGCTTTGGCAACCGCGGTATTGATCCCTTTTTCCAGATAACAGAACTCGCCAATTAATGCACCGACCAACGTAGCCAGGACCATCACCGGTAGGTTAGCGCACTTGATAACCAGCAAAATACCAATCCCCAAAGAGCACAGTCCGAATATGGAGGTCATGGAGGCACGAATGCGTTCCGGTAAATGCTGGCTGAGTAGTGCGCCGAGAACACCACCAAATAAAATGGCGCCAGCATTAATAAAGGGTCCAATTACCACGTTTGCTCCTGCATACCCATTATCGTCTTGATGCTAAAGGCAATTCTCTGGGTAAAATATGTTTTCAGATTGCATTATTATGCCGCGATTGGCAGACGAAATGCTTGTTTATCTGTGAGGTTCAGGCTCCGGATTTTATCTTGCGCCTGAAAGTGAAAGGTGCCATGATTGCGCGAATTTTCTCCTGTCTGAATGGGGCTGCCTGGGATGATATTACTCCCCCTACATCGCCTTCAACATCGCCTTTTTGCGCGATGTTTGCCCCTTCCTGCGACTTATCCTTACGCTCCCACCATGCGGTGAGGGCAGCGCACGCTCACTGCAGGATAACAGTAAAATCAGAGGCTATCTGCTTTTACTGATGTCTGGCGGTCGGGGCTGGTAACCAGTTTGACCTGTCATTTCGTGGGCAAAGCAATGTGGCTTTGTCCGGGACTTTTGATTTTCCCGAAACGGGTTATTGCGCTTATGAAATCAATGAAAATTGCCGCCAGTGGAGAACTGGTTTCTCGTCTGTCCAGCCATCGTCAGGTGGTGTCGCTGGACAGTACTGATTTTACTGACGTTGCGGCAGTCGTCATTACCGTTGCGGATAGCCGCAGCGGGATCCTTGCTTTGCTGAAACGCACCGGTTTTCATATACCCGTGTTTCTGTTCGCAGAGTCGGATGTTGATCTGCCGATGGGTGTGAATGCGGTCATTCGCGGTCAGGCGCAGGACTGGCTGGAGCTGGAGTCTGCTGCCTGTCAGTATGAAGAAGATTTGCTGCCGCCGTTCTATGACACATTGACTCAGTATGTCGAGATGGGGAACAGCACATTTGCCTGCCCAGGACATCAACACGGTGAGTTCTTTAAAAAGCATCCCGCGGGGCGCCATTTCTACGAGTTCTTTGGCGAGAATCTGTTTCGCGCGGATATGTGCAACGCCGACGTTAAGCTTGGCGATCTGCTGATTCATGAAGGCTCGGCGAAACATGCGCAGAAATTTGCCGCGAAAGTTTTCCACGCGGATAAAACCTACTTTGTGCTGAACGGGACTTCTGCGGCCAATAAAGTAGTAACCAATGCGCTGCTGACGCGCGGCGATCTGGTGCTGTTTGACCGTAATAACCATAAGTCGAACCACCACGGTGCGCTGATCCAGGCGGGTGCGACGCCGGTGTATCTGGAAGCGGCGCGTAATCCGTTTGGCTTTATTGGCGGTATTGACGAGCACTGCTTTGATGAGGAGTATCTGCGCCAGCAACTTCGCGAGGTTGCGCCGCAAAAGGCCGATCAACCGCGCCCGTTCCGTCTGGCGATCATTCAGCTCGGCACCTATGACGGTACGATCTACAATGCCCGGCAGGTGATCGACAAGATCGGTCATCTGTGTGATTACATCCTGTTTGACTCTGCATGGGTCGGTTACGAGCAATTTATTCCGATGATGGCCGATGGGTCACCGCTGCTGTTGGATCTCGATGCTAACGATCCGGGGATCTTTGTCACCCAGTCGGTACACAAACAGCAGGCCGGATTCTCGCAAACCTCGCAGATCCACAAAAAGGATAACCATATTCGCGGTCAGGCGCGGTTCTGCCCGCATAAGCGTCTGAATAATGCATTTATGCTGCATGCTTCTACCAGTCCGTTTTACCCGCTGTTTGCGGCGCTGGACATTAACGCCAAAATCCATGAAGGCGAGAGCGGTCGTCGGCTGTGGGCGGAGTGTGTGACGCTGGGCATTGAGGCCCGTAAAGCGATACTTACCCGCTGTAAGATGATTCGGCCGTTTGTTCCCCCGGTAGTCGATGGCAAACCGTGGGAAAGCTATCCGACGCAGGTGATTGCCAGCGAGCGTCGCTTCTTTAGCTTCGAACCAGGTGCTAAATGGCATGGTTTTTCCGGTTACGCGCGCGACCAGTATTTCGTCGATCCTTGCAAACTGCTGTTAACCACTCCGGGCATTGACGCACAAACCGGGCAATATACCGAGTTTGGTATTCCGGCGACGATTCTGGCGCATTACCTGCGTGAAAACGGCATCGTGCCGGAGAAATGCGACCTTAACTCGATTCTGTTCCTGCTGACCCCGGCAGAAAGCGCAGAGAAACTGGCGCAACTGGTGGCGATGCTGGCGCAGTTTGAGCAGCATATTGAAGACGATACGCCGCTGGCAGATGTGCTGCCCACCATCTTCAATAAGTATCCGGTACGCTATCGGGATTACACCCTGCGTGAACTGTGCCAGGAGATGCACTCACTGTACGTCAGCTTTGATGTGAAAGATCTGCAAAAAGCGATGTTCCGTCAGGAAAGTTTACCTGCCGTGGCGATGAACCCACAGGATGCGAACAGCGCTTTTATCCGTGGTGATGTTGAACTGGTGCGGATTAGTGAAGCAGCTGGCCGCATTGCGGCGGAAGGTGCGCTGCCTTATCCTCCGGGCGTGCTGTGCGTGGTACCGGGCGAAGTATGGGGTGGGGCGGTACAGCAATATTTTCTGGCGCTGGAAGAGGGCGTAAACCTGCTGCCAGGCTTCTCGCCGGAGCTGCAAGGTGTTTACAGTGAAACGGATGCAGACGGTATTAAGCGTCTGTATGGATATGTGGTGAAGTAAGCGCAAAAAAAGCGGGTTACCTTTTGGTAACCCGCTTTTCTCTGCGTAAACGTTAGTGCGCGATAGTCTGTGTGCCTGCTGGAACGCGTACGTGTTTGTATTTAAACAGCGCAACGAAGGCAAAAGCCAGAACCAGCGAGTAACCTGCGAAGATCAACCACACGGTCTGCCAGTCGGTAATACCGTTCAGCGTATAGTGTTCAACGACTTTACCGCTCACCAGTCCGCCCAGAATACAACCGAAGCCGTTGGTCATCATCAGGAACATACCCTGTGCGCTGGCGCGGATTTCAGGGCGTACTTCTTTCTCCACGAACACAGAACCAGAGATGTTGAAGAAGTCGAAGGCGCAGCCGTAAACAATCATCGACAGAACCAGCAGCACGGTACCGAACGGCGTTGGATCGCCGTAGGCAAACAGGCCGAAGCGCAGCATCCACGCCACAATACTGATAAGCATCACGTTCTTAATACCGTAACGGCTTAAGAAGAACGGGATGGTCAGGATAAACAGCGTCTCGGAAATCTGTGAAATCGACATCATCACCGATGCGTGTTCCACGATAAAGCTACCGGAGAACAGTGGGTTGTTATCGAAGCTGTGCAGGAAGGTGTTACCAAACATATTGGTAATCTGCAGCTCTGCGCCCAGCATCATTGAGAAGATGAAGAAAATCGCCATACGCTTGTTTTTAAACAGCGCGAAAGCATCCAGACCGAGCATTGATGTCCAGCTCTGGTTTTTCTGCTGATTGGCAACCGGAATATGCGGCAGCGTCAGGGTGAACAGTACCAGTACCAGGGACAATGTCGCACCGATATAAAGCTGCATATGGCTCAGTTCAAAGCCGGAGAAGCTCACGGCCCACATCGCCAGAATAAAGCCGATGGTGCCCCAGATACGAATTGGCGGGAAGTCGGTAACGATATCCATCCCGGCAGATTGCAGGCGATAGTAGGAGATGGTGTTGATTAGCCCCAGTGTTGGCATATAGGCCAGGGAGTTAAGCAGGATCACAAAGAACATGGCCCCTGGCGTGGTGACTTCGGCTGCGGCAAACAGCGTTCCTGCGCCGACCAGGTGGCAAAGGGCGTAAACCCACTTCGCACTGATCCATTTATCGGCCACGATCCCTAACAGCGTTGGCATAAACACGGCGGCGATCCCCAGCGAGCTATACACCGCGCCAATGGATGCACCATCGAATTTAAGGGTGACAAACATATAGGAGCCGAGGGTAGTGAGCCAACTACCCCATAAGCAGAACTGCAGAAACGAGAGAACTTTCAGCTGCAGCTTAAGATTCATGTTAATTTCCTCACACCGTAATGCGGATGAATGTTTTAAAAGGCACATTTGCCGTGGCTATATGATGTGATTCTATCAATGAGAGGCACTCTTTTTTTGTTACCTGTGACAAATATTTGCAAACAATTTCTGATTGCAAAGCAAAAGAGTGATGGAGTTAACATTTTTGGTGCTTCAGGCCCCCGTTTTAGGGGGCTGAAGAGGAATACATTAGCGGCGTCGATAGGATTTTTGTGCGGAATTGACCTTGTAAAGGTATCGGCGTGATTCAGCAGAGGGATGTCGGGTGGTCAGCGTTTGATAAACGTCACCTGGAGACATGCTGTTAATGATATTCGCGGCCTGAATTTTATCGTTCGAGAACACGCGTAGCACGCTGCCCGCGCCGCCGTTATACGCGGTGATTACCGCATAGCGACGTGAGGTCGGATTATCGATACCGCCCAAATAGACATTGTTGAGCATTGCCAGATAGGCCGTACCGGTATCAATGTTGCTGGCCGGGTCAAACAAGAAGCTACGGCTTGGTGTGCCTGAGCGCCCTTGCGAGCGGAACACATCTTTCCCGGCGCTGTGCTGTACCACCTGCATCAGTCCCAGCGCATCGGCATGGCTCACCGCATACGGGTTAAACGAGGATTCGGTTTGCATGATAGCCAGAATCAGCGACTCGTCGACGCCGTACTTACGTGAAGCCTGACGCACCATACCGACGTATTTATGCGCGCGCTTATCAAGGTGGTTCGGCACCAGATTGATCGTCACGCTATAGATGATACGCAGGCCATTGCTGCGGCTTTTAAGTCGTGTTTGCAGCAGGTAGTTGGCAAAGTTGGTGGCACGCCCCTCCCAACGAATGGGCTGGCCGGTATTATCAACCACCTGTCCGTACAGGAATGGTTCTTTGGAAATCTTAATGTCGTCGACATCGGAATAGAGGTCGATAGAACCCGGATCATCGCCCATCAGCAATGTCTTGATAATCGCCCGACGCAGGTGTCCGGCGGGATCTGTCCCGGCAATGGTCTCGACGGTTATTGTACCGTCATCAAAGTTGATGTGGCTGCGGGTTTGATACTGATCGGTATACTTTACGTAGTCCTTCGGACCCGCAATCAGCACTTCCTTAAATCCCCACAAATTCTCAATATTATGGGCAAATTGCCCCATCAGAATATCAAAACCGTTGGTATCCTTGACCCAGGCTTCGTTATAGGAATCGCCTTTTTTGGTCGAACTGGAACAGGAGATGAGCAACGGCGCAATAACGGCAAGCGCGAGAAATTTTTTCATCATTCCGGGAGTGCGTGTTGTGTTTGTTGTTTGCAAGGACCAGATTAAAACGTAGGCCGGATAAGCGCAGCGCCATCCGGCAACGGTTCTTATGATTCTGGCGTATAGCCTTCAATATGCACATCCTTACCTTCAAACAGGAAGTTAATCATCTCCTGTTCCAGTAACTTACGGTGTTCGACGTTCATCATATTGAGTTTTTTCTCGTTAATCAGCATGGTCTGTTTATGCTGCCATTGCGCCCATGCTTCTTTAGAAATCTCGTTATAAATGCGTTTTCCCAGATCGCCCGGGTACAGCTGAAAATCCTGGCCTTCTGCTTCGCGTTGCAGGAAAGTGCAAAAAATCGTTCTGCTCATAAAAAGTCCTCTTTATCGTCCGGTACGTTAAACGTGTGTACCGGCACGTAATTGCTGTAACAAACGCTCCACGGGAGCCGCCAGTCCGACCGACGGCGGTTGCGCTAAGTTATACCAGAGCGCGTTGCCTTCATCCATGCATGAGGTGAATGAAGACACGGGAAGCCACATAGGCACAATATCTAAGTGGAAATGGCTAAAGGTATGGCGAAACGCATTAAGTTGGGTCAGATTATCTGCGTTAATTTGTCGTTGCGCCAGCCAGTTGCGCAGTCCATCTTCGTCGTCAAACTGCGGAAAACAGTATAAACCACCCCACAAGCCGCTGGGCGGTCGCTGTGCAAGCAGCACTTCATCATCATGCTGCATCAGTAAAAAATAGCCCGTTCGTTCCGGTAACGTCTGTTTGGGCTTTTTACCGGGATACAGTGCCCAACTTGCATTGGCGCTCGCCACACAGCCATTTTCCAACGGACACAGGGAACATTTAGGTTTTGAGCGCGTACAGACCATTGCGCCTAAATCCATCATCGCCTGATTAAAACGCTCAACACCCTGGGCCGGCGTAACTTGCTCGCTCAGCTCCCACAGCTTATTTTCGACCTCTTTTTTACCCGGCCAGCCGCTTACAGCATAACAGCGAGCCAGCACGCGTTTGACGTTACCGTCGAGAATCGGAAAATGCTGACCCAGAGAGAGAGAAAGGATCGCGCCTGCGGTTGAACGTCCGACGCCAGGTAGGGCGGCTACTTCATCAAAGGTTTGCGGAAATATACCGCTATGCAGCGTCACAACCTGCTGCGCGGCTTTATGTAGATTACGCGCACGGGCGTAATAACCCAGCCCGGTCCACAAATGCAGAACTTCATCCAGCGGCGCATGGGCTAAATCCGTTACCGTTGGGAAGCGCGCCATAAAGCGCTCAAAATAGGGGATAACGGTCGCAACCTGAGTTTGTTGCAGCATTACCTCAGAGAGCCATACTTTGTAAGGCGTCTTGTCAATTTGCCAGGGCAGCGTTTTACGCCCGTATTTGTCGTACCAGCTCAAAACCTGAGCCGAAAATTGAGACGCTTGCATGATTACCGTTTCATTATTGCCGGGGGCAAGATTGCAGCACAGCGGCAACGGGGTGTAAACCGGAACTTTCCGCTGCTCACTTTCTTCCTTTACTTGCATCCGGCAACTAACTTTGGATAATGCCCGTTTTCAGAACTCAAACACAGCAGACTAAACTTTTATGAAGAACGACGTCATTTCACCGGAATTTGATGAAAACGGCCGCCCTCTGCGCCGGATTCGTAGTTTTGTTCGTCGCCAGGGGCGACTGACGAAAGGGCAGGAACACGCGCTGGAAAACTACTGGCCGGTGATGGGCGTTGAGTTCAGCGAAGAGCCTGTAGATTTCGCAGAACTGTTTGGCCGTGACGCGCCAGTCACGCTGGAAATCGGTTTTGGTATGGGAGCGTCGCTGGTTGCAATGGCGAAAGCGCGTCCGGAACAGAATTTCCTCGGCATTGAGGTTCACTCACCGGGCGTTGGTGCGTGTCTGGCTTCAGCCCATGAAGAGGGGGTCGAGAACCTGCGCGTCATGTGCCATGATGCCGTTGAAGTCCTGCATAAAATGATTCCTGACAATTCTTTATCTATGGTTCAGCTGTTTTTCCCTGACCCGTGGCATAAAGCACGTCATAATAAACGCCGTATCGTTCAGGTACCGTTTGCTGAGCATATCTTAAGTAAGCTGAAGCTGGGCGGCGTGTTCCATATGGCGACCGACTGGGAAGCGTATGCGGAGCACATGCTTGAAGTGATGTCCTCGATTGACGGGTATAAAAACCAGTCAGAGAGTAACGATTATGTACCGCGCCCGGAATCGCGCCCGGTAACCAAATTTGAACAACGTGGTCATCGTCTTGGCCACGGCGTATGGGACTTAATGTTCGAGAGGGTGAAATAATGGCAAAGAACCGTAGCCGTCGTCTGCGTAAAAAGATGCACATCGAAGAATTCCAGGAAGTAGGATTTTCGGTTGCATGGCGTTTCCCGGAAGGTACATCTGGAGAGCAGGTCGATCAAATCGTTGATGACTTTATCAATGAAGTCATCGAACCGAACAAGCTGGCTTTTGACGGCAGCGGCTATCTGGCCTGGGAAGGTCTGATCTGTCTGCAGGAAATCGGCAAATGCACCGAAGAACACCAGGCAATCGTGCGTAAGTGGCTGGAAGAGCACAAACTCGAAGAAGTGCGTACCAGCGAACTTTTCGATATTTGGTGGGACTAAGTAGCACAGGGTCGGCAAATGCCGGCCCGATTTGTATTGAGGGAAAGATATGATGCGCAAAACGCTGCTGGCGGCAGTCCTAACGTTCACGGCGATGGCCGCACATGCAGATTACCAGTGCAGCGTCACCCCGCGTGACGATGTGATTTTGAGCCCACAAACGGTGCAGGTGAAGGGCGAGAATGGCGACCTGGTTATTACCCAGGCTGGCGATGTCACCTTCAACGGTAAACAGTACAACCTGAACGCCGCACAGCGTGAGCAGGCCAAAGATTATCAGGCGGCGTTGCGTAGCAGCCTGCCGTGGATCGACGAAGGTGCCAGAGCGCGCGTAGAGAAAGGTCGCGTGGCGCTGGACAAAATCATCGCCAAAGAGGTCGGTGAAAGCAGCAACATGCGTGGCCGCTTAACCAAGCTGGATGCGCAATTGAAAGAGCAGATGAACCGCATCATCGAGCATCGAACTGATGGCCTGACTTTCCATTATAAGGCGATTGATCAGGTCCGCGCGGACGGACAACAGCTGGTTAATCAGGCGATGGGCGGCATTTTGCAGGACAGCATCAACGAGATGGGGGCGAAAGCCGTGCTCAAAGGCGGTGGTAATCCACTGCAGGGCGTACTCGGAAGCCTCGGTGGTTTGCAGACCTCAATTCAGAACGAATGGAAGAATCAGGAACAAGACTTCCAGCAGTTTGGCAAAGATGTTTGTTCCCGCGTTGTGACGCTGGAAAACGATCGTAAAACGCTGGTTAGCACTCTGAAATAATCTTCACCTCTTATTAACGGCACAGAAACATTCTGTGCCGTTTTATTTTGTATATTTCTGTTTTTTTGATATCCATCTCTAAGAACGGCAATTTGGTGGAGATATAAATCTGGTTAATTGGAACTCGTCACATTATTCATCTGTAGGATAGACATAATGCTGCAAATTCAAGTAACTGGAGAAATAACATGGAGTTTTTCAAGAAAACGGCACTTGCCGCACTGGTTATGGGTTTCAGCGGCGCGGCGCTTGCACTGCCAAACATCACCATTTTAGCTACTGGCGGAACGATTGCCGGCGGCGGTGATTCCGCGACAAAATCTAACTACACGGCAGGCAAGGTTGGCGTAGAAAATCTGGTTGAGGCCGTACCTCAATTGAAAGATATCGCTGTCGTTAAAGGCGAGCAGGTGGTGAATATCGGCTCCCAGGATATGAATGACGAAGTCTGGTTAACGCTGGCGAAAAAGATTAATACCGAGTGTGATAAAACCGACGGCTTCGTGGTAACACATGGTACGGATACCATGGAAGAAACCGCCTATTTCCTCGACCTGACCGTCAAGTGCAACAAGCCGGTGGTGCTGGTCGGTGCAATGCGTCCGTCTACGGGTATGAGCGCTGATGGCCCGTTCAACTTGTATAACGCGGTAGTAACTGCCGCAGACAAAGCCTCTGCCAACCGCGGAGTGCTGGTGGTGATGAACGACACCGTTATGGATGGTCGTGACGTGACTAAAACCAACACTACCGACGTCGCTACCTTCAAATCCGTTAACTACGGCCCGCTGGGTTACATCCATAACGGTAAAATCGACTACCAGCGTACGCCTGCGCGTAAGCACACCACGTCTACTCCGTTCGATGTGTCTAAGCTGACCGAGCTGCCGAAAGTTGGGATTGTTTATAACTACGCTAACGCCTCCGATCTGCCGGCAAAAGCGCTGGTGGATGCGGGTTACGCCGGGATCGTCAGTGCGGGTGTAGGTAACGGTAACCTGTATAAAACCATTTTCGATACGCTGGCAACCGCCGCGCATAAAGGTACCGTTGTAGTGCGTTCATCCCGTGTACCAACGGGCGCCACTACACAGGATGCAGAAGTTGATGATGCAAAATACGGATTTGTGGCTTCAGGTTCCCTGAACCCGCAAAAAGCACGTGTTCTGCTGCAGCTTGCGCTGACTCAAACCAAGGATCCTAAGCAGATCCAGGAAATGTTTAATCAGTATTAATCGATGAAGGTGGCTGCGCTTACCGCCCTAACCCTGTAGGCCGGATAAGACGCAGCCGCCATCCGGCAATTTTCCTGATGGCGCTACGCTTATCAGGTCTACGTTCACCAGCCATCACTCCGCCAGAAACAGCTCCAGCAGCGAATTCAAGAACAGCTTACCGTGTTGGGTAATCTGCCAGTACTCATCGCATTCACTCAGGTAGCCCTGGGAAATAGCCTCATCGATCTGTCGACGAATAACGTCTTCGGTGAGACCGGTATATTGCGTGAACTCCGCGCGAGGCGCGGCTTCCAGCAGCCGGAAACGATTCATGAAGAACTCGAACGGCTTATCGGCTTCGGCGACATCGCGCTGGCTTTCGAGATAACGCCCTTGCATATACCCACGCGGATGCCGTGTTTTGGTGGTGCGCAGGATGCGTCCGTCAGGGAATGTGATCTTACCGTGTGCGCCGCAGCCAATGCCAAGATAGTCGCCAAAACGCCAGTAGTTAAGGTTGTGCTGACACTGATAACCCGGTCTGGCGTAGGCTGAGGTTTCGTACTGCTGATATCCCGCGGCGGTCAGTAGCTGGTGGCCTTGCTCAAAAATATCCCACAGCGCGTCATCGTCCGGTAAAACCGGCGGTCGGGAACCGAACAGCGTGTTGGGTTCGATGGTCAACTGATACCAGGAAAGATGTGGCGGGTTGAGCGCGATGGCCTGCTGTAAATCGCCCAGCGCCTCTTCCAGCGTCTGATCCGGTAAACCATGCATCAGGTCGAGGTTAAAGCTGCGTAGCCCCAGACCGCTCGCCAGGTGTGCTGCTCGTTTGGCTTCTTCCGGCCCGTGAATACGTCCCAGACGTTCGAGTTTGGCGGAGCTAAAGCTCTGTACGCCAATCGAGATACGGTTGACGCCAGCGCGTTGATAATCCACAAAGCGATCGGCTTCCACCGTCCCGGGATTCGCCTCCATCGTGATTTCTGCATCTTCGGCCAGATTCAGCCGTGCTCGCACGCCGTCGAGCAGCGTTTGCATCGCCGGGCCAGAAAGCAGGCTCGGCGTGCCACCACCGATAAAAATCGTCTTTACTTCACGGCCCTGGGCATGGGCCACCTCAGTATCCAGATCGCTCAGCAGATGCTGCACATAGTCGTCATGAGGGACTTCGCCCTTTAGCGCATGCGAGTTGAAGTCGCAGTACGGGCATTTCTGCACGCACCACGGGATGTGAATATAAAGACTTAGCGGCGGAAGCTTAACCATTACGCAGGGCATCCAGCAACAGCTTCAGCGCCTGTCCGCGGTGAGAAATCGCACTCTTTTCTTCACGGGTCAGTTCAGCTGCGGTTTTCCCTTCAGACGGCACAAAGAAGATCGGGTCGTAGCCAAAACCACCGTTTCCGGCAGGTTCACGGGTAATCACGCCCGGCCAGCTTCCGTGGCACACAACAGGCGTTGGATCGTCTGCATGGCGCATATACACCAGCACACAGTGGAACTGCGCCTGGCGCTTGTCATCAGGAACATCCTGCAGGGTGTGAAGCAGTTTTTCCAGGTTCTGCTGATCGGTCGCATCTTCGCCGGAATAGCGGGCTGAATAGATACCCGGCGCGCCGCCAAGGGCATTTACTGCCAGACCTGAGTCATCAGCAATGGCCGGTAAGCCGGTAATTTGCGCAGCATGACGCGCCTTCAGAATGGCGTTCTCAATAAACGTCAGCCCGGTCTCGTCTGCAGAATCAACACCCAGTTCCGTTTGGGCAACAACATCAAGACCGAAATCACTCAGAAGAGAGGCGAGTTCACGCACTTTACCGGCATTGCCGGTCGCGAGGACAACTTTTTGCATGGGATACCTAATCAGTTAACGCCGCAATTTCGGGCGGGATCTGTTGCGGATGAATGATTTTAACCTGTTTGTGACGACCAAGCTCGCCCTTCTCAATGACGACCTGGCTTTTTGCCACACGGAACTGTTTGCCGAGAAACTTCACCAGATGGCTATTGGCCTGGCCATCAACCGGTGGGGCGGTAATGGCGACTTTAACTTCGTCGCCATGTAAACCCACAATACTGTCACGGCTGGCTTTAGGCTGAATATAGAGCCGTAAAACCAGACCGTCGTCGCAGGGTGTAACGGCACTCATAGCGCCATCCACAGCCCCGGCAGCAGCATGTTGCCTGTCGCCTGTAACACTTCCGCGATGCCCATGTTAATAACGTAGAGCAGCAGAACCAGAATCATTGGGGAGAAATCGATCCCGCCCATGCCTGGAAGTATGCGACGGATAGGACGCAGCAGCGGATCTGCCAGTTGAATCAGCACGTACTCTACAGGACTGCGGCCCTGGCTGACCCAGCTCATAATTGCCATCACCAGCAGCACCCAGAAAATCAACAGCCCGATAGTCTTCAGGACAATCAGTACGGCGGCGATCCAGATGATCGGCTGGAACGTGACCACCTTAAACAGCACGATTGCTTTGATAAAGCTGAGAACGAGCGCAACTAATGCCGATGCGCTGTCGATCGGCCCCATCGGGGGAATAATGCGGCGTAACGGCCCAATGATGGGCTGAGTGATTTTCACTATAAACTGCGAGAACGGGTTGTAAAAATCGCAGCGAGACCATTGCATCCACACGCGCAGCAGCAGCGCCATGGTATACAGCTCAATTACCGTTGAGAGCAGGAAGGTCAACGTATTCATGGTGTTCCTTAGTTTTCCTTATTTTTTAGTGTAATCACGAGCACCAAAAATGGCAGTGCCAATGCGCACCATCGTGCTACCCGCCGCGATGGCGGCATCCATATCATCAGACATTCCCAGTGAGAGAGTGTCGATGCCTGGGTAGCGTGTTTTCAACCCGGCAAATGCTACCGCCATTTGCTGTGCAACTTCAAACTGCCTTACATAATCTGACTCTGGAGCCGGAATCGCCATCAGACCACGCAGGGTAATGCGCGGCAGTGCAGCGACGTCAGCGGCCAGTGCATCAAGCTCTGCCAGCGGAATTCCTGACTTACTGTTCTCATCGCTGATATTAATTTGAATCAGTACATTGAGCGGCGGCAGTTCCGCCGGGCGCTGTTCGCTCAGACGGGCAGCGATACGCAGGCGGTCGATCGTATGGCACCAGTCAAAGTGCTCAGCGACCAGACGACTTTTGTTGGACTGCAGCGGGCCGATAAAGTGCCACTGCAGATCGTTGACGCCTTTTTCCTGGAAGTAGCGGATTTTATCCACCCCTTCCTGCACATAGTTTTCACCGAAGGCACGCTGCCCTGCGGTAATGGCTTCTTCGATGGCGCTCGCAGGTTTGGTTTTACTGACTGCAAGCAACGTAACTTCTTCTGAAGACCGCCCGCAACGCGTCGCGGCGGCTGAGATTTTGTCCCGGACATGTGCCAGGTTATGCGCGATATCGTTCATTTTCCGAGGATGTTCATATGAATATGGAAGAAATAGTGGCCCTTAGTGTAAAGCATAACGTGTCGGATCTACACCTGTGCAATGCATGGCCTGCGCGCTGGCGCATACGTGGAAAAGTCGAAATCGCACCCTTTACTACGCCTGACGTGGAGAATCTGCTGATGTGCTGGCTCAGTGAGCAACAACAGGTACAGTGGCAGGAACAGGGGCAGATTGATTTTGCTATTGCGCTGGCCGGTTCCCAGCGGCTGCGCGCCAGTGCTTTTGTTCATCAACAGGGAACCTCACTGGCGCTAAGATTGCTCCCGCTTGATTGTCCATGTTTAGACGATCTCCAGACCCCTGACGTCATACCTGAACTGCTGCGCAGTGAAAATGGGTTAATTCTGGTGACAGGCGCTACCGGTAGCGGTAAATCAACGACCCTGGCGGCGATGGTAGAGTACCTTAATCAGCATGTTGCGGGGCATATTCTGACGCTGGAAGACCCGATTGAATATCGCTACACCAGCCAGCGTTGTCTTATTCAACAACGGGAGGTGGGCGTACACTGCGCTTCTTTTGCCGCCGGTTTACGCGGCGCGCTGCGTGAAGATCCCGACGTCATTTTGCTGGGCGAACTGCGCGACGCGGAAACCATTCGTCTGGCATTAACGGCAGCGGAAACCGGGCATCTGGTGCTGGCAACGTTACATACGCGAGGGGCGGCACAGGCCATCGCGCGGCTGGTGGACACCTTTTCGGCAACAGAGAAGGATCCGGTGCGTAACCAGTTAGCAGACAGCCTGCGGGCGGTACTTTCGCAAAAGCTGGAGGAAGATAAGCTGGGAGGACGCGTGGCGCTATTTGAGCTGCTCGTCAACACGCCAGCCGTGGGCAATTTGATTCGTGAAGGGAAAACGCATCAGCTGCCCGGCGTAATTCAAACCGGGCAACAGACAGGTATGCAGACATTTGCACAAAGTCAGCAGCAGCGTCAGGCGCAGGGACGGATTTAGTAACCCTGCTCGAAATAGCTTTCGAGGATGACCACGGCAGAAGCGGAATCTACTTTGCCTTTATTCAACGCCCGATAACCGCCTTGTTCAAACAGGCCAGAGCGGGCTTCGACGGTACTCAAGCGTTCATCGTGCAGCGTTACGGTTACGCCAAAGCGACCGTGAATACGGTTAGCGAACTTACGTGCGCGCGCGGTAAGGGGCTGTTCGGTGCCATCCATGTTGAGTGGTAGGCCGACAATGATTTCATCCGGCTGCCATTCTTTCAGCAGGCGTTCAATCAAACTCCAGTCTGGCGTACCGTCCTGCGCCTTAATGGCGGGCAACGGTCTGGCCGTACCGGTAATGCGCTGACCAACAGCAACACCAATACTTTTCGTACCAAAATCAAAAGAGAGTAATGTTCCGCTCATCAGGCATGTCCCGCCACGCCTGGCATGGTCTGAATATCTATCCCGATAAGCTTCGCCGCATCGCGCCAGCGGTCGGCAATCGGCGTTTTGAATAAGATGTTGAGGTCTGCGGGCGCCGTGAGCCAGGCGTTATCCAGTAGCTCTTGTTCCAGTTGACCTTTTTCCCATGATGAATAACCCAGCGCAACCAGCACTTCGGACGGTTGTTCTTGTGTGCCCAGGGTTTCTAGTACATCGCGGGAGGTGGTGATGATGGTGTTATCTGAAATGCGGATACTGGATGCAAAACGTGACGGCGGGGTATGCAGAATAAATCCACGGTCTTCCGCCAGCGGGCCGCCGAGCATCACTGGTTTATCCAGACGAATGGCCGGATCGCGTTCTTCTGGGGTAATCTTCAGCTTTTCCAGAATCCCTTCAATTTGTAAGTTTTCCAGAGGCTTATTAACGATAATCCCCATTGCTCCGTTCTCATTATGTTCACAGATGTACACCACGGAACGGCGGAAAATCGGATCCTGGAGAGCAGGCATGGCAATCAGAAAGTGATGCTGTAAATTCATTGTCAGAGGTTCTGTTTCCTGGTTCAAAAAAGCAACAGAGCCCAGTATGTGGGCAAAGCTCGAAGATGTCACCCTCTGAAGATAGCATTGCCGGATGACGGCTTCGCCTAATCCGGTCTGCGGGGTGCAATTTCAGGCCGGATAAGACGCGATGGCGTCGCTATCCGGCAACGTATTTACTTCTGCAAACGCGCCTCAATGGCATCCATCAGCATACCGGTAATCGAAACCGGGAACTCCGCTTCGATTTCACGAATACAGGTTGGGCTGGTAACGTTAATTTCCGTCAGACGATCGCCAATGATATCCAGACCGACAAAAATCAAACCTTTCGCTTTCAGCGTTGGCCCAATGCGACGTGCAATTTCCCAGTCGCTGTCGGTCAAAGGACGCGGCTCGCCACGACCGCCAGCGGCCAGGTTGCCACGGGTTTCGCCGCCCTGCGGAATACGCGCCAGGCAATAAGGAACGGGTTCGCCATCGACCACCAGGACGCGTTTATCGCCATCTTTAATTGCTGGCAGATAGTTCTGCGCCATGCAGTAGCGGGTACCGTGCTCGGTCAGCGTTTCAGCAATGACGCCAAGGTTCGGGTCGCCTTCCTTCACACGGAAAATAGATGCGCCGCCCATACCATCCAGCGGTTTGAGAATGATGTCGCTGTGTTTTTGCCAGAAGGCTTTCAGCTGCGCTTTGTTACGCGTGACCAGCGTTTCCGGCGTCAGGTCGGCAAACCATGCGGTGAACAGCTTTTCGTTGCAGTCGCGCAGGCTCTGCGGTTTGTTGACGATCAGCGTCCCTTTTTCTTCTGCACGTTCCAGAATATAGGTAGCGTAGATGAACTCGGTATCAAACGGCGGATCCTTACGCATCAGAATAACGTCCAGGTCTGCCAGCGGGAGATCCTGCTCGCTCTTGAACTCATACCATTTGTCGTAGTTCTGCTCTACGCTCAGGGTACGCGTATGGGCGCGGGCTTCACCGTTGATCAGATAAAGATCGGCCATCTCCATATAATGAATTTCGTAACCGCGACGTTGCGCTTCCAGCAGCATAGCGAAGCTGGAATCTTTCTTGATGTTGATGCTTGCGATGGGATCCATCACGATGCCGAGCTTGATCATTTTCTTCTCCGTTTATGCCTTAGCCCAGATCGCCAAAACGCACCTGTAGCGCAGTAATGGCGGTGAGCGCGGTTGTCTCAGTACGCAGAACGCGAGGTCCTAACAGAATATCAGTAAACTGATAACGTGCGGTCATGGCAATTTCATCTGCCGACAACCCGCCTTCCGGGCCAATCAGCAAGCGGATGCGCTCCACCGGCAGCGGCAGCGTATTGATGCTGGCGCTGGCGCGCGGATGCAGGTTCAGTTTCAGACCTTCGTCCTGTTCCGCGCACCATGCTTCCAAATCCATTGCCGGGCGAATTTCGGGCACCCGGTTACGACCGCACTGTTCGCAGGCGGCAATGGCGATTTTCTGCCACTGCTGGAGCTTCTTGTTCAGGCGTTCACTGTCCAGTTTAACGCCGCAGCGCTCAGAAAAAAGTGGCGTAATGAGGCTTACACCCAGTTCGATCGATTTCTGGATAGTGAATTCCATTTTTTCACCGCGCGACATCACCTGACCCAGGTGGATGTGCAACGGCGACTCACGATCGTCGAGTTCAGCGTTAAGTACCTTCACATCCACGCTTTTTTTACTGGCGTGGGTGATTTCAGCGTCGAATACCTGATTGCTGCCATCAAACAGCAGTAGCGCCTGGCCCGGTCCCATACGCAGCACGCGGCCGATATGGTTGGCTGCATCTTCACACAGTGAAATTTGGCTGCCGGAAGTGATTGGCTCAGGGTGATAAATGCGAGGAATGCGCATAGTTAAACATCCGCGTCATGGCCCTGGGCTACGAAAGGCCAGGGCATGGTTAAAAATATTGACGCTAGTGTAGGTTAGCTCTTTTGCGCCTGGCAAGCGCGTTGCACATATGGGTTATGGTTCCCCTGTACCTTTGCAATGCGTTCGTCGCGCTCACACTCCCAGTCGGTGACCGGATATTGCTTATTCCAGGCGTTAAAAAGCTGAGTTTGCTGGCGGGAGAGCGTTAGATCGTACTGGTCGCGCATGTAAAAATAGGTACGAGCAATGGCACCGCGGGCGCGGGCCGGCGGCTCGGCAACTTTCTCTTTGAAGTCGACCTTCATGGCGCATTGCCCATACTGACCCTCGCCACCGTTCCACTGGCTGTACATGAAGTTAGCGCGATCGCCATTTACCTCACCCACCGCAGGTTGCAGGTTATGCATGTCGCTTTCCATTTTGCGATAGACCGGATCTTTGGCGCAGTTTTTACGCCCTCCGTCCTGCCAGCACTGACGCTGATGACCAAATTGCCAGGCGGGGACAACGTGCTCCCATTCAATTCGACTGGCGCGGTTTTCATTTTTTCGCACTTTATAGCCGCAGGATTCGAGGTCAACGACCCCTTTTTTGCCTTGCCAGTTAATTTTACAACCGCAGTAGAAATCGCCCGGTGCATCGGCGTTAACCTTGACGCCTGCTGCTTTTGCCTGAGAAAAACTGTTGATGCCTTCGGCTAAAACCGGGCCTGAAAACGCAGCGGCTAACAGGGCCGCAGCAAAAGAAAAATGACGGTACATCACAAACTCCGTGTCAAAACGAGCCCGCAACGTAGCGAAAGTTATTCCAGTATGCAATCAGTTAGGTCAGAAAAGTTCCTGATAATTCTGAAGATTATTCTGCAACCAGCGGTTCGCCGCAGTGAACACAGCGGTAGGTGGCCTCACCGCGCACAACGCGGTTATGGCGGCGGACGGTCAGTTGGTGCTCCTGACACTTACAGCGGTAAGTAAAAGTCTTGCGCTGCACCGATTGCAGTTCAAACTGATGCGTGCGCCGGGCCGGTACGCCCAGAACGCTTTCCATCATCCATTTCCATTCTTTCCCGTGTGGCGGCACGCGCCCAAAGTGTTTCCACACCAGTAAATGCGCCAGTTCATGGGGCACAACTTCGTTAATGAATGCGTCGACGTTTTCCATCAGCAGGACGGGATTAAGGCGAATTTCATAGGTTTGTAGCCACGCAGTGCCGGCGGCGGTGCCGCGCTGTTGGTAAACCAGCTTTGGCTCCGGATATTGGCGTTCGAGCTTGAGATTGGCCTGGGCGAGTTTTTCCCGCAGGCTACGCATAACGGCTTGTTGGATGGCGATAGGGAGACGGGAGGTTTTCATAACGCCAGAGGATAGTGCGACAGGGAAGGGACTGCAAGAGGAAGGCTTCCTCCTCTGGGGAGGAAGCCTTTGGTGATTAGTCGTGTGCGCCAATTTCGCGCAGTTTACGACCCTTCATCAGGTTACGCTCAATGTGTTCCAGAGAGACGTTTTTAGTTTCAGGGATCAGCCACAGAGTCAGGAAGATGAACAGTACGTTCAGGCCGCCGTAGACCCAGAAGGTGTTGGCGCTGCCCAGCGAGTTCAGCATCGTCAGGAAGGTTGCGCCGACGATCATGTTGGCAATCCAGTTGGTTGCAGTAGAGCAGGTGATGCCGAAATCGCGGCCTTTCAGCGGCTGGATTTCAGAGCACAGTACCCAAATCAGCGGACCGGCGCTCATCGCAAAGCCAACGATAAACATCAGCAGCATCAGTACTGCGAAGTATTGTGCGGATGCCGAGTGAATACCCACGTGCATCATTGTACCCAGCACGCCCATACCAACAGCCATCACGATAAAGCCAAGAATCAGCGTAGGCTTGCGGCCCCAACGGTCAACCAGGCCAATGGCGATAAAGGTTGCCAGCACGTTGGTCAGACCGACGATAACAGTCCCCCACATCTGCTCGGTGGTGTTGGTGTAGCCCGCCAGCTCAAAGATTTTCGGTGCGTAATACATGATGACGTTCATCCCGGTGAACTGCTGCATCACCTGTAACAGAACGCCAAGGAATACCGCGCGACGGAAGTTGCTGTTTTCTTTAAACAGCGCCCAGCCGCTCTGCTTCACCTGCAGACTTTCACGGATTTCATCCAGCTCGCGTTTGGCTTCTGCGCTGGTGTCACGCAGACGCAACAGGACGCGTTCAGCATCAACAAAACGACGTTTAGCTGCAAACCAACGTGGGCTGTCCGGCAGGAAGATAACGCCAACCAGCAGCAGCAGGGCAGGGATGATGATTACACCCAGCATCCAGCGCCATGCGCCGCTGTAGCTAAACGCTGTATCGGAAAGATACGCGCCCAAAATACCGATGGTGATCATCAGCTGATACATGGAGATCATGCTGCCACGAATCTTTTCCGGGGCAATTTCAGACAGGTACAGTGGCGCGGTATAAGACGCAACGCCTACAGCCAGGCCGAGCAGCACGCGGGAAACCAGCAGGACTTCAACGTTTGGTGCAGCGGCGGAGAACAGTGAACCCGCAACAAACAAGATCGCACCGATCATCAGGCTTTTTTTGCGTCCCAGTTTGAAGGATAGCCAACCGCTGCCGACAGCACCTACCGCCGCACCAAACATCATGGAGCTCACCACCCATTCCTGAGTGTGCGGGGTAATTTGAAACTCGTCGGTGATGAACGGTAAAGCACCGGCAATAACACCGATATCCAGGCCAAAAAGTAATCCAGCCAGGGCTGCCAGAAAGCAGACAAAAAATGTCATGGCTTTGTTGGAACGCCCCGTTTTTTTATTGTCAGGCATGATGCCCTCCGGTTGGGTAGCTAGTTTTGTTGATGTTAAGGGTAGGTGAGTACGGGGTAAAAAAATGCGAATCACATCACATTAGTGTAATCGCTTACACTGCCATTCATGCTAGTTATTGGTTAATTCATTGAAAGTTAACATTATTTATTGGGATTAAATAATGTTGATCGTCTGAATTTAAGACAATGATGAAATATAATGTAACAGTGATGCAAGTATGCTGGCTAAGAGATGTTAATTCAAGGTAGAGGGAAATATGGTGTGATGTAATCGCTTTCATTTTCATTTAAAGCAATAGTAATCAGCGCGGTTTGGTGATGGATGTGGGAGAGGAAATAGGTATAAAAAAAGACCAGCGTGAGGCTGGTCTTCATAAGCGTTAAGTCTGGTTTAAATTACTTCAGACCGGCAGCGTCGCGCAGCAACTGTGCTTTGTCGGTTTTTTCCCATGGGAAATGTTCGCGACCAAAGTGACCGTAAGCAGCGGTTTCTTTGTAAATCGGGTGCAGCAGATCCAGCATCTGAATCAGGCCATACGGGCGCAGGTCGAAGAACTCACGCACCAGAAGAGTCAGCTGCTCTGAAGGCACTTTTTCAGTACCGAACGTTTCCACCATGATAGATGTCGGTTCTGCCACGCCGATTGCGTAGGAAACCTGAATCTCACAACGGTCAGCCAGGCCTGCGGCAACGATGTTTTTCGCTACGTAACGGGCTGCATAGGCTGCGGAACGGTCAACTTTAGACGGATCTTTGCCAGAGAATGCACCGCCGCCGTGACGCGCCATGCCGCCGTAGGTATCAACGATGATTTTACGACCGGTCAGACCGCAGTCGCCCATCGGGCCGCCGATAACGAAACGACCAGTTGGGTTGATGAAGAATTTGGTCGAAGCGGTCAGCCATTCAGTCGGCAGTACCGGCTTGATGATCTCTTCCATAACGGCTTCTTGCAGCGATTTCTGGTCGATATCTTCAGAGTGCTGAGTAGACAGAACAACCGCATCAATACCGACGATTTTGCCGTCGTCATACTGGAAGGTTACCTGGCTTTTGGCATCCGGACGCAGCCAGGATAAGGTGCCGTTTTTACGCACTTCAGCCTGACGCTGCACCAGACGGTGAGCATAGGTAATAGGTGCTGGCATCAGCACGTCGGTTTCGTTGGTTGCATAACCAAACATCAGGCCCTGGTCGCCTGCGCCCTGTTCCAGCGGATCGGCACGGTCAACACCCTGGTTGATGTCCGGAGACTGTTTACCAATCGCGCTCAGTACCGCGCAAGAATTGGCGTCAAAGCCCATGTCGGAATGCACATAGCCAATTTCGCGAACCGTGTTACGGGTGATCTCTTCGATATCAACCCATGCGCTGGTGGTGATCTCACCGCCAACTAAAACCATACCGGTTTTGACGTAGGTTTCGCAGGCAACGCGTGCTTTTGGATCCTGTTCCAGGATTGCATCCAGCACAGCATCAGAGATTTGGTCAGCGATTTTGTCAGGATGCCCTTCTGATACGGACTCGGACGTAAAAAGGTGTTTTGCCATATTTAATTTCACCTAAGGAGAATTTGGTTAGCTCAAACTGTCGAGTGGAATAGCCATGTGTAGAAGATTCTACCATGAGTCTGCAGATGACGAACACTGGCAGTCTGAGTGTTAATCGGTATAGATGGATTAACATCTGGACGGCTATTTTAGGACAGTTCTTCGCCTGATTTCCAGTTTTTTTTGATTGAGGTCGCATTGTACTGAAAATGTAACTGGAAATTTTTCCTGACGGTGCTGGCAATGTGCATATTTATCTTTTGCTTTTTGACTTTCTTATCGGTATAAAACGCGGCGCGCGGCTCATATCCGTCATACTTCAAGTTGCATGTGCGTTGGCTTCCTCGCTCGCCCCAGTCACTTACTCATGTAAGCTCCCGGGGACTCTCTGCGTTGCCGCCTTCCCGCAACTCGAATTATTTAGGATAGACAAAAGCACACGACGTTTTCATCGTGTTGCCACTTCCAGCCGGGTTAAAACTTTAGCTTTGGCTTGTGGGTTCGTTCCATAAGGAGCAACCGTGGAGGTGATACGAGATAATGAACCGTTGTATTCTGCAGAATCTGTCGCACCGTTCTGGTGTACATATGTCCCCCGCAATCTGCATCTCTGCTTTGCATACCTGTCGATGTTATATACACAAAATCATTTATGCTGCGTCGAGGCGGCAAGTGAATGAGTCCCCTGAACGTACGAGTAGTACGTGACTGGGGCGAATGAGCGTAGCCAACAAAGTGGCTGCATGAAGGATGAAGTGTATACCCATCTCGGCGTATCTCAGGACTCAAGAGCCGGTAACGGTCACTAAGAACTGAACAAGGGCGCTCTTGGTAAACAAGAGTTTTCTCGTGGTTTCGCCGAACCGTCAGCATTAAGTTCGGTTACGTGTTTACATTGATATGAAAAAGAAACCGGTCGCACAGTCGGAGCGACAGCACTATCTGCTGCAAATTCTGCCTGTATTTGGGTTGTTATCGCGTCTTCGGATTGCGATAGTAGTCAACTGTTTTACACTTGTTAATAAAATTGAGGTTCGCTATGTCTGACGACATTTCTTTGGGTTCGCCTTCGTCAGCAGGCGAACACGGTGTACTACGCTCCATGCAGGAGGTTGCAATGAGTTCCCAGGAAGCCAGCAAGATGCTGCGTACTTACAATATTGCCTGGTGGGGTAATAACTACTACGACGTCAATGAACTGGGTCACATCAGCGTGTGCCCGGATCCGGACGTACCCGAAGCGCGCGTTGACCTTGCTGAGTTGGTGAAAGCCCGTGAAGCGCAGGGCCAGCGTTTGCCTGCATTGTTCTGCTTCCCGCAGATCCTGCAACACCGTCTGCGTTCGATTAACGCCGCGTTTAAACGTGCCCGTGAATCTTACGGTTACAACGGTGACTATTTCCTCGTTTACCCGATCAAGGTCAACCAGCACCGCCGCGTGATTGAATCGCTGATCCACTCCGGCGAACCGCTGGGACTGGAAGCGGGTTCCAAAGCTGAACTGATGGCCGTTCTGGCTCATGCCGGAATGACCCGTAGCGTGATCGTGTGTAACGGTTATAAAGACCGCGAATATATCCGTCTGGCGCTGATTGGCGAGAAGATGGGCCATAAGGTCTATCTGGTCATCGAGAAGATGTCTGAAATTGCAATCGTGCTGGATGAAGCTGAACGCCTGAATGTCGTTCCGCGTCTGGGCGTGCGTGCGCGTCTGGCGTCGCAGGGCTCTGGCAAGTGGCAGTCCTCCGGCGGGGAAAAATCAAAATTCGGCCTGGCGGCAAACCAGGTGCTGCAGCTGGTCGAAATTCTGCGCGAGCGCGGTCGTCTGGACAGCATTCAGTTGCTGCACTTCCACCTTGGCTCGCAGATGGCGAACATTCGTGATATCGCCACCGGCGTACGTGAATCGGCGCGTTTCTACGTTGAGCTGCACAAGCTTGGCGTCAATATCCAGTGCTTCGACGTGGGCGGTGGTCTGGGCGTGGATTACGAAGGTACCCGTTCGCAGTCTGACTGTTCCGTAAACTACGGCCTGAACGAATACGCCAACAACATCATCTGGGCTATTGGCGACGCCTGTGAAGAACACGGTCTGCCACATCCGACGGTAATCACCGAGTCTGGCCGCGCGGTTACCGCGCACCATACCGTGCTGGTATCTAACATTATCGGCGTTGAGCGTAGCGAAATTACCGAAGCGACGCCTCCGGCAGACAACGCGCCGCGTTCCCTGCAAAGCATGTGGGAAACCTGGCAAGAGATGCACGAGCCGGGCACGCGCCGTTCGCTGCGTGAATGGCTGCACGACAGCCAGATGGATCTGCACGATATTCACGTTGGTTACTCTTCAGGTACTTTTAGCCTGCAAGAGCGCGCGTGGGCTGAGCAGCTTTATCTGAACATGTGCCATGAAGTGCAGAAACAGCTCGACCCGAGCAACCGCGCGCATCGCCCGATTATCGACGAGCTGCAGGAGCGTATGGCGGATAAGATTTACGTCAACTTCTCGCTGTTCCAGTCGATGCCGGATGCGTGGGGGATCGATCAGCTGTTCCCGGTAATGCCGCTGGAAGGACTGAATCAGGTACCTGAGCGCCGCGCGGTGCTGTTGGATATCACCTGTGACTCTGATGGCGCGATCGACCACTACGTTGACGGTGATGGCATTGCGACCACCATGCCGATGCCGGAATATGACCCGGAGAACCCGCCGATGCTGGGCTTCTTTATGGTGGGGGCGTACCAGGAGATCCTTGGCAACATGCACAACCTGTTTGGTGATACCGAAGCGGTTGACGTGTTCGTCTTCCCTGACGGCAGCGTAGAAGTTGAGCTGTCCGACGAAGGGGATACCGTGGCGGATATGCTGCAGTACGTGCAGTTGGATCCGAACACCTTGCTGACGCAGTTCCGTGACCAGGTGAAAAACACCGATCTGGATACCGAGCTGCAGCAACAGTTCCTCGAAGAGTTTGAGGCCGGTCTGTACGGTTATACTTATCTGGAAGATGAGTAACGATAAATGCCTGCTGGCGCTACGCTTACCGGGCCTACGAAAGTAGGCCGGATAAAGCGAAGCCGCATTTGTGGCACTTACTTGAATCCGTACAAAATAACGGCGATAATTTGCCGTAAATATGCAGTTACCAAATCAATCCCTTCCTCGTCGGGCTTAACGACGCGGAGGGGATTTTTTTTCATCGATTTTTAAAGAGGTCAGTACATGAGCACCTTAGGTCATCAATACGACAACTCCCTGGTTTCTAACGCCTTTGGTTTTTTACGTCTGCCGATGAACTTCATGCCATACGACAGCGACGCCGATTGGGTGATCACCGGCGTACCGTTTGATATGGCAACGTCTGGTCGTGCGGGCGGGCGTCATGGTCCGGCGGCGATCCGTCAGGTTTCCACTAACCTGGCGTGGGAGCATAACCGCTTCCCGTGGAACTTCGATATGCGCGAGCGCCTGAACGTGGTGGACTGCGGCGATCTGGTTTATGCCTTCGGTGATGCGCGTGAAATGAGTGAAAAACTGCAGGCTCATGCTGAGAAACTGCTTTCTGCCGGTAAGCGCATGCTCTCCTTCGGCGGCGACCACTTCGTCACGCTGCCGCTGTTGCGCGCGCACGCTAAGCATTTTGGTAAAATGGCGCTGGTGCATTTTGATGCCCACACCGATACCTACGCGAACGGCTGCGAATTCGACCACGGCACCATGTTCTACACTGCGCCGAACGAAGGGCTGATCGATCCGAATCACTCTGTGCAGATTGGTATTCGTACCGAATTCGACAAAGACAACGGCTTTACCGTGCTGGATGCTTGCCAGGTGAACGATCGCAGCGTAGATGACATCATCGCCCAGGTTAAGCAGATTGTCGGTGATATGCCGGTGTATCTGACCTTTGATATCGACTGCCTGGATCCAGCATTTGCGCCGGGTACCGGTACGCCAGTGATCGGCGGTCTGACTTCTGACCGCGCGATCAAGCTGGTTCGTGGTCTGAAAGATCTGAACATCGTCGGGATGGATGTTGTTGAAGTGGCTCCGGCCTACGATCAGTCAGAGATCACCGCGCTGGCGGCGGCTACGCTGGCTCTGGAAATGCTGTACATCCAGGCAGCGAAAAAAGGCGAGTAAGTTGTTTTGCCGGATGGCGCTAACGCTTATCCGGCCTACAGCTGGTTGATGTTTGTAGGCCGGATAAGGCGTTCACGCCGCATCCGGCACGATTAACGGTTATTTGATCCCGTCTGCGCTCATGCGATCGCGAATATGTTGCGCACGTTCTGCGGATGCCGGGTGATCGTCAAACATTGAGCTTTGACGTCCAGCTTCCAGTTTGGCCAGTTTCTCAAAGCTGGTGGCTAAACCTGCCGGATTGATCCCGCGTTTGCGCAACAAATCATACGAGTAATCATCCGCCTCGGATTCCTGACGCTGGGAGAACTGCGAGTTCACCAGTTTCTCGCCAAGATCGCCCAATTGCGACTGCGACAGGCTGCCGACAATACCGCCAGCGGATGCCGCCGCTGCACGTACGGCGTTGGTACCCAGCGCAACCTGCATACCTTTTTTCACGTGACCCAGCGCGACGTGGCCCATTTCATGGCCGATCACCGCTTCGACTTCGTTGTCGGTCATCATATCCATCAGGCCGCTGTACACGCGGATACAGCCGTTTGCCATGGCAAAGGCATTCACATCTTTCGCCATATAGACTTTATAGTTCACCGGCTGACCGTTAATGTTATCGCCAAGCGCGGCGGATATTTTGCCAAGACGCGTTGCGTACTCGCTGCTGGCCGGGGCGATAGTAGCCTTGCTGTCCATATCTTTACAGGCCTGATCGCTTAGCGCTTTTACCTGAGCATCGCTCAGACTGTAGGCCTGAAAAGCCTCCGCGCCAGAAGAAAGCAGTCCGTTGGAGTCCATGTTCTGGCAGCCGGTCAATGCCGCAGCCATGCTCGTAGCAAGCAGTAAAGCGCGAATTTTCATTTTTTCTCTTCCGCACAAAGTCAGGATTATTCTAAAAATTACGTCGTTTGCAGGTGAACCGACGCTCGGCCTAAGTATAAAGAAAAGAACAATACGCGGGCGAGAAGATTGCGCAACTTGCGCGCATGATCCAGAGATTTCTGAAGCGGCAAAAGGATGCTCCATGTACATGACACGCGGCTTGGGTTACATTGTTGGCACTTTTTTCCGGCGTAGCCCAAAACGCGCTGTCGTCAAGTCGTTAAGGGCTCAGCCTTCATTATCCGATCTGGAGTCAAAATGTCCTCACGTAAAGAGCTTGCCAATGCTATTCGTGCGCTGAGCATGGACGCAGTACAGAAAGCCAAATCCGGTCACCCGGGTGCCCCGATGGGTATGGCTGACATTGCCGAAGTCCTGTGGCGTGATTTCCTGAACCACAACCCGACTAACCCGTCCTGGGCTGACCGTGACCGCTTCGTGCTGTCCAACGGCCACGGCTCCATGCTGATTTATAGCCTGCTGCACCTCACCGGCTACGATCTGCCGATGTCCGAGCTGCAGAACTTCCGTCAGCTGCACTCCAAAACTCCGGGTCACCCGGAAGTGGGTTACACCGCGGGTGTTGAAACCACTACAGGTCCTCTGGGTCAGGGCATTGCGAATGCAGTGGGTATGGCTATCGCTGAAAAAACGCTGGCGGCGCAGTTTAACCGTCCAGGTCACGACATCGTTGACCACTTCACCTATGCTTTCATGGGCGACGGCTGCATGATGGAAGGTATCTCTCACGAGGTATGTTCCCTGGCTGGTACGCTGAAGCTGGGTAAACTGGTTGCGTTCTACGATGACAACGGCATCTCTATCGATGGCCACGTTGAAGGCTGGTTCACCGATGACACCGCGAAGCGTTTTGAAGCTTACGGCTGGCATGTGGTTCGTGGTGTTGATGGCCACGATGCTGACGCGATTAAGCGCGCAGTTGAAGAAGCACGCGCAGTAACCGACAAACCGTCCCTGCTGATGTGCAAAACCATCATCGGTTTCGGTTCTCCGAACAAAGCGGGTACTCACGACTCTCACGGTGCGCCGCTGGGTGATGCAGAAATCGCACTGACCCGTGAACAGCTGGGCTGGAAATACGCGCCGTTCGAAATCCCGTCTGAAATCTACGCGCAGTGGGATGCGAAAGAAGCCGGTCAGGCAAAAGAAGCTGCATGGAACGAGAAGTTCGCTGCTTATGCGAAAGCCTTCCCGCAGGAAGCGGCTGAATTCACCCGTCGTATGAAAGGTGAAATGCCGTCTGACTTCGACGCCAAAGCGAACGAGTTCATTGCTAAGCTGCAGGCTAATCCGGCGAAAATCGCCAGCCGTAAAGCTTCTCAGAACGCGATTGAAGCCTTCGGACCTCTGCTGCCTGAATTCCTCGGCGGCTCCGCTGACCTGGCACCGTCTAACCTGACGCTGTGGTCTGGTTCGAAAGCGATTAACGAAGATACTGCCGGTAACTACATCCATTACGGTGTGCGTGAATTCGGTATGACCGCTATCGCGAACGGTATCTCCCTGCACGGTGGTTTCCTGCCGTACACCTCCACCTTCCTGATGTTTGTGGAATATGCCCGTAACGCGGTGCGTATGGCTGCGCTGATGAAACAGCGTCAGGTCATGGTCTACACCCACGACTCCATCGGTCTGGGCGAAGACGGCCCGACTCACCAGCCGGTAGAGCAGGTTGCTTCTCTGCGTGTGACCCCGAACATGAGCACATGGCGTCCGTGTGACCAGGTTGAATCCGCCGTTGCGTGGAAATACGGTGTTGAGCGTCAGGACGGCCCGACCGCGCTGATCCTCTCCCGCCAGAACCTGGCACAGCAGGAGCGTACCGAAGAGCAGCTGGCAAACATCGCTCGCGGTGGTTACGTGCTGAAAGACTGCGACGGTCAGCCGGAACTGATCTTCATCGCTACCGGTTCTGAAGTTGAGCTGGCTGTGGCTGCGTGGGACAAACTGACTGCCGAAGGCGTGAAGGCTCGCGTGGTTTCCATGCCGTCTACCGACGCGTTCGACAAACAGGATGCCGCTTACCGTGAGTCTGTGCTGCCGAAAGCGGTTTCCGCTCGCGTTGCAGTGGAAGCAGGTATCGCTGACTACTGGTTCAAATATGTGGGCCTGAACGGCGCAATTGTCGGTATGACCACCTTTGGTGAGTCTGCTCCGGCAGAGCTGCTGTTTGAAGAGTTCGGCTTCACCGTAGATAACGTTGTCGCGAAAGCTAAAGAACTGCTGTAATTTCGATTACAGGTGAAAACGGGTCGCTTAGGCGGCCCGTTTTTTTTGCTTTTCCGCAACGTGCCGTGCGTTGCGCATTCGCACGACGCAGTCTGCTATCCAGACCGCCTGCGGCATCATTGAATGGCTCCGGGACTCGGACCTCGCGCTGGTGATTAGATGCAGGTTAGGGGGGGTGTCTGATTTAAATCAGGGTGTGTAACACGACAATGAAATATTTTTGCTACGGTTATTCGTCATTCTGGAATATGGAATAAATTTAGCGTTGAAGGGCGTTAAAATGTGACGTAAGTCAGATAACTGTGTTCTGTTGCTGGACAATCATTCCTTTTATTCCGCGTTTCGCTTATTCTAGCTGAAGCGTTTCAGTCGATTAAATGTTCGACAATTAACCAATTAGTCGCAGTTTGCGACAGGTAAGGTTTCCCTGAGCGATTTGCTGCATTACTCTGTCTGCCACATCGTTTCTGAGAAATCCTTGCAGGAGACCTATGACCGTACGCGTAGCGATTAATGGTTTCGGTCGCATCGGACGCAACGTGGTTCGTGCTTTGTATGAATCCGGGCGTCGGGCGGAAATCACCGTGGTGGCAATCAACGAACTTGCGGATGCTGCAGGCATGGCGCATTTGTTGAAATATGACACCAGCCATGGACGTTTTGCCTGGGATGTTCGTCAGGAACGTGACCAGCTCATCGTTGGCGATGACGCTATCCGCATTCTGCATGAGCGAACACTCGATGCACTTCCATGGCGCGAACTGGGTGTCGACATCGTGCTGGATTGTACGGGGGTCTTCGGCAATCGCGAACACGGCGAGGCGCATATTGCCGCTGGTGCAAAAAAAGTGCTCTTTTCACATCCTGGTAGTCACGACATCGACGCAACCGTTGTGTATGGCGTTAATCAGGATCAGCTGCGCGCTGAGCACCGGATCGTTTCCAACGCTTCCTGCACCACGAATTGCATAATACCCATCATTAAATTGCTGGATGATGCTTACGGCATTGAGTCTGGTACCGTCACCACGATCCACTCTGCGATGCACGATCAGCAGGTTATTGATGCTTATCATCCTGACCTGCGTCGCACGCGAGCGGCCAGCCAGTCGATTATTCCGGTTGATACCAAACTGGCGGCGGGCATCACGCGAATTTTCCCGCAGTTTAACGATCGTTTTGAAGCGATAGCGGTGCGTGTACCGACCATAAATGTGACGGCGATCGACTTAAGCGTGACGGTGAAAAAACCAGTAAAAGCCAGTGAAGTCAACCAGTTGCTGCAAAAAGCAGCACAAGGTGCATTTCATGGTATAGTTGACTATACGGAATTACCGTTGGTCTCTGTAGATTTTAACCACGACCCGCACAGCGCCATCGTTGATGGTACGCAAACGCGTGTGAGTGGCGCTCACCTGATCAAAACGCTGGTCTGGTGTGATAATGAATGGGGCTTTGCTAACCGTATGCTCGACACTACGTTAGCGATGGCTGCTATTGGTTTCAGGCTCGACGCTTGAGCGTCGACAAAACTTTATGAATCAACGAGAGGATTCACCATGTCTGTAATTAAGATGACCGATCTGGATCTGGCTGGTAAACGCGTTTTTATCCGTGCGGACCTGAACGTACCAGTTAAAGAAGGGAAAGTAACCAGCGATGCGCGTATCCGTGCTTCTCTGCCGACCATCGAACTGGCCCTGAAACAGGGTGCGAAAGTGATGGTAACTTCCCACCTGGGTCGTCCTACCGAAGGCGAGTACAACGAAGAATTCTCTCTGCTGCCGGTTGTTAACTACCTGAAAGACAAACTGTCTGCTCCGGTTCGCCTGGTAAAAGATTACCTGGACGGCGTTGAAGTCGCTGCCGGTGAACTGGTGGTTCTGGAAAACGTTCGCTTCAACAAAGGCGAGAAGAAAGACGACGAAGCACTGTCCAAAAAATATGCTGCGCTGTGCGACGTATTCGTAATGGACGCTTTCGGTACAGCTCACCGTGCACAGGCTTCTACTCACGGTATCGGTAAATTCGCTGATGTAGCTTGCGCAGGTCCGCTGCTGGCTGCTGAGCTGGATGCGCTGGGTAAAGCACTGAAAGAACCTGCTCGTCCGATGGTTGCTATCGTTGGCGGTTCTAAAGTTTCCACCAAACTGACCGTTCTGGATTCTCTGTCAAAAATCGCTGACCAGCTGATCGTTGGCGGTGGTATCGCGAACACCTTCGTTGCCGCTCAAGGCCACAACGTGGGTAAATCCCTGTACGAAGCTGACCTGGTTGACGAAGCTAAGCGTCTGCTGACCACTTGCGACATCCCGGTCCCGACTGACGTTCGCGTAGCGACTGAATTCTCTGAAACTGCACCGGCTACTCTGAAGTCCGTTAGCGATGTGAAAGAAGACGAGCAGATCCTGGACATCGGCGACGCTTCTGCACAGCAGCTGGCTGACATCCTGAAAAATGCGAAAACCATTCTGTGGAATGGCCCGGTTGGCGTGTTCGAATTCCCGAACTTCCGCAAAGGTACTGAAATCGTTGCTAACGCTATCGCAGACAGCGAAGCGTTCTCTATCGCAGGCGGCGGTGACACCCTGGCAGCAATCGACCTGTTCGGCATTGCTGACAAAATCTCCTACATCTCCACTGGCGGCGGCGCTTTCCTCGAATTCGTGGAAGGTAAAGTATTGCCAGCAGTAGCGATGCTCGAAGAGCGCGCTAAAAAGTAAGCATTTAATGGGCAGGGAAACCTGCCCAATTATTAGCGCGCTTTAGAGCGCGCGCCCTTTCCAAGGCCGAAGATACAGGATTCGTAATATGTCTAAAATTTTTGATTTCGTAAAACCAGGCGTAATCACTGGTGATGACGTACAGAAAGTTTTCCAGGTAGCAAAAGAAAACAACTTTGCCCTGCCAGCTGTTAACTGCGTTGGTACCGACTCCATCAACGCCGTTCTGGAAACCGCTGCAAAAGTTAAAGCGCCGGTAATCGTACAGTTCTCCAACGGTGGTGCTTCTTTCATCGCGGGTAAAGGCGTGAAGTCTGACGTTCCTCAGGGCGCTGCAATCCTGGGTGCTATCTCTGGCGCGCATCACGTTCACCAGATGGCTGAACACTACGGTGTTCCGGTTATCCTGCACACTGACCACTGCGCGAAGAAACTGCTGCCGTGGATCGACGGTCTGCTGGACGCGGGTGAAAAACACTTCGCAGCAACCGGCAAACCGCTGTTCTCTTCTCACATGATCGACCTGTCTGAAGAGTCTCTGGAAGAGAACATCGAAATCTGCTCCAAATACCTGGCGCGCATGTCCAAAATGGGCATGACCCTGGAAATCGAACTGGGTTGCACCGGTGGCGAAGAAGACGGCGTGGACAACAGCCACATGGACGCTTCTGCACTGTACACCCAGCCGGAAGACGTTGATTACGCATACACCGAGCTGAGCAAAATCAGCCCGCGTTTCACCATCGCAGCTTCCTTCGGTAACGTACACGGCGTTTATAAGCCGGGTAACGTTGTTCTGACACCGACCATCCTGCGCGACTCTCAGGACTATGTTTCTAAGAAACATAACCTGCCGCACAACAGCCTGAACTTCGTCTTCCACGGCGGTTCCGGTTCTACTGCTCAGGAAATCAAAGACTCCGTAAGCTATGGCGTAGTGAAAATGAACATCGACACCGATACCCAATGGGCTACCTGGGAAGGTGTTCTGAACTACTACAAAGCGAACGAAGCTTACCTGCAGGGCCAGCTGGGCAACCCGAAAGGCGAAGATCAGCCGAACAAGAAATACTACGATCCGCGCGTATGGCTGCGTGCTGGTCAGGCAACCATGATCACCCGTCTGGAACAGGCTTTCAAAGAACTGAACGCGGTTGACGTTCTGTAATTTACGCCGTTCTACGTGACATGAGGCCCGCAAATGCGGGCCTTTTTTATTGCCATTTCAATATGCTGCTGGCAGAGAATTCTGTGATCTGTTTGGCAAAATCCAGGTTTATTGTTTACCCTTGTCAGATTGCCAGTCCCGTTGGGACGGCTTTATTTTTCCCATTTGGGTAAGCAAAAAAGGAATATTGAATGGAAGATTTGAATGTTGTCGACAGCATAAATGGTGCGGGCACCTGGCTGGTCCGCAATCAGGAGCTGCTGTTAAGCTATGCCGTCAACATCGTTGCGGCCATCGCCATTGTCATTATCGGTATGATTGTGGCGCGAATCGTATCAAACACCGTTAACCGCCTGATGGTGGCACGTAAAATTGATGCAACCGTTGCTGACTTCCTCTCCGCACTGGTGCGCTACGGTATTATCGCGTTCACGCTGATTGCCGCTCTGGGTCGCGTTGGGGTACAAACCGCTTCTGTGATTGCCGTTCTCGGTGCCGCAGGTTTAGCCGTTGGTCTGGCGCTGCAAGGTTCGCTGTCCAACCTCGCCGCTGGCGTGCTGCTGGTGATGTTCCGTCCGTTCCGCGCAGGTGAGTATGTAGACCTTGGCGGCGTAGCGGGAACCGTACTCAACGTGCAGATTTTCTCCACGACTATGCGTACCGTAGACGGTAAGATTGTGGTGATCCCAAACGGTAAAATCATTGCCGGAAACATCATTAACTTCTCTCGTGAGCCGGTTCGTCGTAACGAATTTATCATCGGCGTGGCTTACGACTCCGATATCGATCAGGTGAAAAAAATCCTCACCGATATCATTCAGTCTGACGAGCGTATCCTTAAAGATCGTGAAATGACGGTGCGCCTGAATGAGCTGGGCGCTTCCTCGATCAATTTTGTGGTACGCGTCTGGAGCAACAGTAGCGATCTGCAAAGCGTCTACTGGGACGTACTGGAGCGTATTAAACGCGAGTTTGACGCCAACGGTATCAGCTTCCCGTACCCGCAGATGGATGTGAACTTCAAGCGTGTGAAAGAGAGCGCGGCAGAGTAATCGCGTGCCCGGTGGCGCTATCGCTTACCGGGCCCGCAGGTTTTGTAGGCCGGATAAGGCGTCAGCCGTCATCCGGCATTTCCCCCCCCCCCTTGGTATTAATTCTTCTTATCCCTGATTAAAATTATCCATTTCCGCTAATGTTTTCCCCGCGCTATAGTCTGCTCCTAAGAGAAACAGTTCGGGATGATTAACGTGTTATCGTATTATTTTCAAGGGCTTGCACTTGGTGCGGCTATGATACTTCCGCTCGGTCCGCAAAACGCCTTCGTGATGAATCAGGGGATCCGTCGCCAGTATCACATCATGATTGCTTTACTCTGCGCTATCAGCGACTTAGTGCTGATTTGCGCGGGGATCTTTGGCGGTAGCGCCTTGCTGATGCAGTCACCATGGCTGATGGCGCTTGTCACCTGGGGTGGGGTGGCATTTTTACTCTGGTACGGTTTCGGGGCGTTAAAAACGGCGATGAGCAGTAACCTGGAACTGGCCAGCGCCGAGGTGATGAAGCAGGGCCGCTGGAAAATTATCGCTACTATGCTGGCGGTGACATGGCTAAACCCCCATGTTTACCTGGATACCTTTGTGGTGCTGGGGAGTCTGGGAGGCCAACTGGACGTTGAGCCTAAGCGCTGGTTTGCGCTGGGTACCGTCAGCGCTTCGTTCCTGTGGTTCTTCGGCCTGGCATTGCTGGCGGCCTGGCTCGCTCCGCGTTTGCGCACTGCTAAAGCACAGCGGATCATCAATACCCTGGTAGGATTGGTGATGTGGTTTATCGCTTTTCAGTTGGCAAAAGAAGGTGTTGCGCACGTTCATGCGTTGTTCAACTAAGTGTTGTCTGATGGACAACGCAGCGAGATCGGCTAAGCTTGCCTGCATGTGCCCTGAGTTTCGGGGTAATTAATGAAACATGGAGGAACGACCGTGAAGTTCAAAATAATGGCCCTGGCGGCATTAGTCGGATTCAGCGCACTATCGGTACAGGCAAATGAGTTGCCAAATGGACCGCACATCGTGACTTCCGGAACGGCAAGCGTGGATGCGACACCAGACATCGCTACTCTGGCGATTGAAGTGAACGTTGCTGCAAAGGATGCGGCTTCAGCGAAGAAGCAGGCAGATGAGCGCGTGGCGCAATATCTGTCCTTCCTTGAACAGAACCAGATAGCGAAGAAAGATATTAGCGCGGCAAACCTGCGCACCCAGCCGGACTACGACTACCAGAATGGTAAAAGCGTCCTTAAAGGCTATCGTGCGGTACGTACCGTTGAGGTCACGCTGCGTCAGTTGGACAAACTCAACGCGCTGCTTGATGGTGCGCTGAAGGCCGGTCTGAATGAGATCCGTTCGGTATCGCTTGGCGTTGCCCAGCCGGATACTTACAAAGATAAAGCGCGTAAAGCAGCAATTGATGATGCTATTCATCAGGCTGAGCAGTTAGCTGCGGGCTTTAACAGCAAATTGGGGCCCGTTTACAGCGTGCGTTACCACGTTTCCAATTATCAACCGAGCCCGATGGTACGGATGATGAAAGCAGATGCAGCGCCTGCGACATCCGCTCAGGAAACCTACGAACAGCCGGTTATTCAGTTTGACGATCAGGTTGATGTGGTCTTCCAGATTGAGCCGACGGCGGGGCAGCCAGCAGCAACGCCAGCCAAAACCCAGTAATCATTGCAGACCCGGCTTTCCAGCCGGGTTTTTTCTGTGAGCAACTGTAAAAATGAGACCCCACATCCAGTCTTTTTTTTCGCCGTAATGAGGATAGGCCATAGCGATTTTTAAGGGGACGCTATGGATATTTTTATCTCGAAAAAGATGCGTAATTTCATTCTGCTGGCGCAAACCAATAACATTGCCAGAGCGGCAGAAAAAATACATATGACCGCATCGCCTTTCGGTAAAAGCATTGCCGCACTGGAAGATCAAATCGGCTATACGCTGTTTACCCGCAAAGATAACAACATCAGCCTGAATAAAGCCGGACAGGAGCTGTATCAGAAGCTGTTTCCCGTTTATCAGCGCCTTTCTGCCATTGATAACGAAATCCATAACGCCTCTCGCCGCTCGCGGGAAATCGTCATCGGTATCGACAATACCTACCCAACGATTATTTTTGACCAGTTGATTAGCCTTGGTGACAAGTATGACGGCGTGACGGCTCAGGCCGTTGAATTCAGCGAGAATGGGGTGATTGATAACCTGTTCGATCGCAAACTGGATTTTATTATCTCGCCGCAGCACGTTTCCCCCCGCGTCCAGGAACTGGAGAATCTGGCGATTAGCGAGTTGCCTCCGCTGCGTCTGGGGTTTCTCGTTTCCCGGCGCTACGAAGAAAAACAGCCGCAGGATCTGCTGCGCGAGCTGCCCTGGCTGCAAATGCGCTTCCAGAATCGCGCCAACTTTGAGGCGATGCTGGATGCATACATGCGGCCCTGCGGGATCAACCCGACGATTATCTACCGTCCGTACAGCTTTATGGCCAAGATCAGCGCGGTAGAGCGCGGGCAGTTTTTGACGGTAATCCCTCACTTCGCCTGGCGGCTGGTGAACCCGTCGACGCTAAAGTATTTCGATGCGCCCGGCAGCCCCATGTATATGCAGGAGTTTCTCTATTCGCTGAAAAATCATCGCTATACCGCCACTATGCTCCAGCATATTGCTGAAGATCGTGACGGTAGCGCAAGTTAACCGAGCATCGATCCTGTTTCGAGAAGATTACGATGCAGATCGAACGCATGGCTGAGATCGTGATGGATATGTCCGCCGGGTGCTTTCTCCAGATAGCGGTGCAGATAATCCCGGTAAAGAGGGTGCGCACAGTTATCGATAATCGTGTGCGCCCGCTGCATCGGAGATAGCCCACGCAGATCGGCAATCCCTTGTTCGGTCACGATCACTTTAACGCTATGTTCGCTGTGGTCGACATGGCTGCACATCGGTACGATGGTGGAGATTTTCCCGCCTTTGGCAATCGACGGCGCCATAAAGATAGACAGGTAGGCATTGCGCTCGAAATCCCCGCTGCCGCCGATGCCATTCATCAGGTTCACCCCCGCAACGTGCGTGGAATTGGCATGGCCGTAGATATCAAACTCCAGACCGACGTTGAGCGCAATAACCCCCAGCCGACGGATGATCTCCGGGTTATTGGAGATCTCCTGCGGGCGCAGCACAATCCGGCTGGCGAAGAAGTCCATGTTGTCGTAAATCTTCTGTAGCGACGGGGCTGAAATGGTCAGGCTGGAGGCGCTGGCGCCGGTTATCTTGCCCGTTTCCAGCAGATGCACCACCGACTCCTGCAACACCTCCGAATACATCATAAAGGGCGGGATATCCGGGTTTTCCCCCAGCCGCGCCATCACCGCGTTGTTGATATTGCCCACGCCGCTTTGTAAGGGTAGAAACTCAGCTGGAATGCGTTTGTGCGCCATTTCTGCCAACAGGAAAGTGACGACGTTATCGGCAATTTGTTGGCTGACCGGATTAGTTTTATCCGCTGTATTTCCTGCATCCGGCAGGTCGGTATCCACTATCGCGACCACTTTCTGCGGGTCTATCTGCACGCACTGACTGCCCACGCGATCCATGGTATGAAATATGGGTACGCTGTTACGCCGCGGCGGTGCGCCGGGTATCACGATGTCGGCAAACTCCGCCACGCGCGGATTATGGTAATGATTCAGTTCAATGATCACTTTTTTCGCCCGCAGAAGCCAGGTGGGCGCATTACCAATACCGCTGGAAAGCCAAATCCGTCCATCTGGCGCAATGGCGGAAGCTTCAATGACGGCAACGTCGATCTCGCCAAAAAAGCCGTAATTAACCATTTGCGCAACCTCGCTCAAATGGAGATCGACAAACCTCACCTGGCCCTGATTAATTTTCTCGCGCAGGCCCGATGAGGTTTGATAAGGCGCGCGCCAGGAAACGGCATCCGCCGCGGATAGGACATCATCAGCAGCAGCGCCAATTGATGCTCCGGTCAGCAGGCGGATCTGAAAAGGCTGCCCGAGCTGATGCTGTTCGCATGCGCGTTGGGCAATTGCGCTGGGTAACGCTTTTGGCGAACCTGCGGGGGTAAAGCCGCTGAATGCCACCATATCATCGTGCTGGATAATTTCTGCCGCCTGTTCGGCGCTCATCCGTTTCATGGCCGTCTCCTTTCTCGGACGTGATTAATGGCCGACAAAATTGGGTTTGCGTTTTTCCATAAACGCGTTCATCCCTTCCTGATAATCCTCGCTGTCGTACACCGCGCGGCGCATGCCCTGAATACGCTCGAACTCATCGGAATTCATGGTGTGCGCTTCACCCAGCACGCGCAGTTCTTCTTTGATGACGGCGATTGCCAGCGGCGCTTTTTCCGAGATGTGGTGCGCCATTTGCAGGGTGAAATCTTCCAGTTCCTCGGCGGGTACGACATGGTTGAGGATCCCGACCGCCATGGCGCGTTGAGCGGTGATGGGCGAGGCGGTAAAAATCAGTTCTTTAACGATGTGAAAACCAGCGTCGCGGGTCAGATTGTGGATGCCCACAAGGTTATACGGCACGCCGAGGTTGACCGGGGTCATTGAGAAGGTGGATGTGCTGGCTGCGATGATCAGATCGGAACTCATGATCATCTCAAACGCGCCGCCCCAGACGCTGCCTTCGACCATGGAGATCACCGGCTTCGGGTATTTTTGGATCATACGGGTTATCTGACGCAGCGGATCGTCATAGGAGAGCGGATCTCGACGTCCGGTGGGGAGCTCATGAATATCATGCCCGGCAGAGAACACTTTGGCCCCGCTCGGAGCGCGTAGAATGATGCAGCGAATGTCCGCACGATTGAGGTCGCTCAGCGCCTGCATCAGATCGTCAATAAACACTTTGCTCAGGGCATTGAGCTTACGCGCGTAGTTGAACTCAATAACCGCGACTTTCCGGATGATGACCACGTTGACGTATTGATAAGACATAATGTTCTCTTTATTGAAAGTAATGATGCTGGATAAATTCGCTGATATGCCGCAGACCGGTGCGCGGCGAAAGATCATTGTTTTTGACAGCCTGCAGCGTCTGCTGGAAATAACGGTCGAAATCAGCCCGGGCAAACAGCAGATGCAGCGCTTCTTCTTCAGCCTGCTGATGTAACCAGTCCACCGCCTGCTGCTGGCGAACTTTTTCCAGTCGACCGCTGGCGGTCAGGCATGTTTTAAAGTCGGTTATCGCCTGCCAGATTTCCTCAATGCCGCGTTTTTCCAGGGCGCTACAGGTCAGAACCCGCGGCTGCCACTCGTCATATTTACGGCGCAAAATGTGCAGGGCGGATTCGTACATATGGCGGGCGATCGCAACGCTGGTATGGTTCTCGCCGTCGTCTTTATTGATGACGACCAGATCCGCCATTTCCATCAGTCCTTTTTTGATACCCTGTAAATCGTCGCCACCGCCAGCGATTTGCAGTGAGATAAAGCAATCCACCATACCTGCGACTTCGGTTTCTGACTGTCCAACGCCGACGGTCTCTACAATCACCACGTCAAAGCCAGCTGCTTCGCACAGCAGCATTAATTCGCGTGCGCGCTGGCTGGCGCCGCCTAAATGACCGCTGGAAGGGACCGGTCGAATAAACGCAGATTCGGCGCGGGCCAGCTCCGTCATGCGGGTTTTATCGCCAAGAATGCTGCCGCCGCTGACCGGGCTGCTGGGATCGACGGCGATCACCGCTACCCGTAATCCGTGGTGGATAAGCAGCATGCCGAATGCTTCCAGAAAAGTGCTTTTGCCCGCGCCCGGCGTACCGGTGATCCCCAAACGCAGGGCGTTACCGGTGAACGGCATAATCGCGTCCAGCAATTGCGTACTCAGCGGCTGGTGGCGCGGGTGGTTGCTTTCGACCAGCGTCATCGCCTGGGCGAGCGTAGCCCGTTCACCGAGTCGCAAACGGCGGACGGTATCTTCAAGCGTGGCGGCATTAATCATGATGCTGACTGATACGGGTTAACACATCGCGGACGCTGTCGAGCATTGGCGTGCCGGGGCCATAAATGGCCGCCACGCCATGCTCGTGCAGAAAGGCGTAATCCTGTGGCGGAATAACGCCTCCTGCTACCACGCAGATATCTTCACGCCCCCATTTTTTGAGTGCGGCAACCAGTTCCGGAATCAGCGTTTTATGGCCCGCCGCCAATGATGATGCGCCTATTACATGCACATCGTTTTCTACCGCCAGACGGGCGATCTCTTCCGGAGTGGAGAACATCGGGCTGAGATCGACATCGAAACCGAGATCGGAATAGGCGCTGGCGATTACCTTCGCGCCGCGATCGTGGCCGTCCTGACCCATCTTGGCGATCAGAATACGCGGGCGGCGGCCATTTTCCGCGAGGAACTGCTCGGTTTGCGCAACGATAGCGTCAAACTCATCGGCGGATTTGTCTGACTGATGATAGCTTTGCGCAATCACGCCGGTGACGCAGTGGCTGGGAACCAGATACCGATCAAAAGCAACTTCCAGCGCGTCGGAGATTTCACCGAGCGTGGCGCGAACGCGGGCGGCGTTGACGGCGGCAGCCAGCAGGTTTTCATTATGCTGCGCGGCGTGGGTCAGCGCCGTGAGCGCGGCTTTGACGGCATCATTGTCGCGAGTTGCGCGTATATGCTGCAGCGAAGCAATCTGCTCGTTGCGCACCTTCACGTTGTCGATCTCCAGTACCGACGTCTCGTCTTCTTTATCCAGCTTGTACTTATTGACGCCGACGATAACGCGCTTACCCTGGTCGATCAGCGACTGTTCACGCGCGGAAGCTTCTTCGATCATCCGTTTAGGGAGCCCGACTTCGATCGCTTTCGCCATGCCGCCTGCCTCGTCAATCTGTTTGATGATCGTGCGTGCCTGCTTCACAATTTGATCGGTGAGTGACTCGACGTAATACGATCCGGCCAGCGGATCAACGGTGCGGCAGATCTCTGATTCTTCCTGAATGATGATTTGCGTATTACGCGCAATACGGGCGGAGAAATCGGTGGGCAGACCGAGCGCTTCATCAAAGGCGTTGGTATGCAGCGACTGGGTGCCGCCAAGCGTAGCGCCGAGTGCTTCAATAGTGGTTCGTACCACGTTGTTATATGGATCCTGCTCGGTCAGGCTCCAGCCAGACGTCTGGCAGTGGGTACGCAGAGCGAGAGATTTCGGGTTGGTCGCGCCAAAGCTGCTGACCGCTTCACTCCACAAATAGCGCGCCGCTCGTAGCATGGCGACGTTCATAAACAGATCCATGCCGATGCCGAAGAAGAACGACAGGCGCGGGGCGAAGTCATCAATTTTCAGTCCGGCGGAGAGTGCGGCTTTGATGTATTCAATACCGTCTGCCAGCGTAAACGCTACCTGCTGCACGCAGTTTGCTCCGGCTTCACCCATGTGATAGCCGCTGATGCTGATGGTGTTAAAGCGCGGCATGTTGCCGGAGCACCAGGCGATGATGTCGGCGATAATGCGCATGGACGGTTTTGGTGGATAAATGTAGGTGTTGCGGCACAGGTACTCTTTCAGAATATCGTTCTGAATGGTCCCGGTGAGTTGTTCCGGCGTTACGCCTTGTTCTTCTGCAGCGACGATATAAAACGCCAGCACCGGCAGAACCGCGCCGTTCATGGTCATCGATACCGACATCTTATCCAGCGGGATCTGGTCGAACAGTATCTTCATATCTTCGACGGTATCGATCGCCACGCCTGCTTTACCGACGTCACCTGCCACGCGCGGGTTGTCAGAGTCATAGCCACGATGGGTGGCAAGGTCAAAGGCGACGGAAAGCCCTTTTTGCCCGGCGGCGAGGTTGCGGCGGTAAAAGGCGTTGGACTCTTTGGCGGTAGAGAAACCAGCGTATTGACGAATGGTCCACGGCTGCGCGGTATACATGGTGGCGCGCGGGCCACGCACGTAAGGCGGCAGGCCGGGAAGGGTGCCCGTGACTTCCAGATTATCGAGGTCTTCTTCGGTGTACAGCGGCTTGATGGCAATCCCTTCCGCCGTCTGTCTTTCCAGCGACTCGACGGTTTTTTCCCGTCGACTGAGTTCTTTATTGGCGAGTGTTTGCCACTCCTGCACGTTTGCCATTTTTTGCTCCGTATTACGCAATAAGTTGAATCTTTGCGAATACGGTGAGCTTTTTCATTTGGCTTGTCGCCAGCAAAAAATAGCCAACAGGGCGTCGTTTTTTGCCGCGTGGCGTGTTTGATTTTGTGATTTATTTCAAAGACGTGGCGGGAATAGCATGAAAAGAGGGTAAAAGGCTTGTCGGCCGGATAGGGCGTTACGCCACCATCCGGCACTCAGAGGTTATGAGCGGTTTAATCCTGACGCAGTACGTTGTGACCATAGGCCAGCAGTGCATCGGTGACGTTGCGCATCATGCGGCTTTCCGGTGCAAAACGGTGCCAGTACAGCATCCGGCGCTGGAACAGACCTGGCGTTAAGTCGATAAGCTCACCGCTTTCCAGTTCTTTCTCAATCTGCAAGTGGGGGATCATGCAGCAGGTCGTTCCCTGACGCGCCAATTGAACAAAGGCTTCAGACGAGTTAACGATATGACACGGCACGCTGCCCGGCGGCAGGTCGAAGTTTTGTTGCAGGAACGCCTGGTGCATATCATCAAGATGGTCAAACGCTACCGCTGGGGCTTTCAGCAGGGCAGAGCGGGTGACGCCGTTAGGGAAATAACGCTCGGCGAAAGGTTTAGAACCGACAAACAGGTAGTCCAGCGCGCCGAGTTTATCCACCAGACAGCTTGGCAGCGCCTGATGTTGAATACTCACCGCACCGACCACTTCACCACGACGCAGACGTTCCTGAGTTCGGGTTTCATCCTCAACCTGCAGGTTCAGCCGAATCGGCGAATTTGCCAGTACCGGAGCCAGCGCCGGAAGCAACCAGGTCGCCAGACTGTCGGCGTTCACCGCCAGTGAGAGCAGCAGCGGCGTCGAGCCGGTTTGTTCATCACCCAGCCACTCGTCTTCCAGCAGTTCAACCTGACGCAAAAGCGCCAGTAGTTTCTGCCCCTGTTCGGTTGGGCGTGGTGGTACGGTACGCACCAGCAGCGGTTGTCCGAACATATTCTCAAGCTGTTTTATGCGCTGTGAAACCGCGGATTGCGTGATGCACAGCTTTTGCGCCGCGCGCTCAAATCCTCGTTCACGAATAACCGCATCCAGTGCTTGTAGTGTTCTGTAGTCCGGACGTTTCATTGCTTTGACGCACTCCTGAAAATTTTGCTTGTTCTGCACTATGACACAAATTTAGGTTGGGTAAAGACGAAATCCGCCGCTTGCGAGCGGGTGTGGGGACATTTTTCTGCACAATGTTCTATAATGCGCGTGAATTTTCCCACCATATTCACACCACAGGCGAAACGATCATGACGCAGGATGAACTGAAAAAAGCAGTAGGATGGGCGGCACTTCAGTATGTACAGCCCGGTACCATTGTGGGCGTAGGTACAGGTTCAACAGCCGCACACTTTATTGATGCGCTGGGCACAATGAAAGGTCAGATTGAAGGTGCGGTATCCAGTTCGGACGCTTCAACCGAAAAACTCAAAAGCCTCGGTATCCACGTGTTCGATCTTAACGAAGTGGACAGCCTCGGCGTATACGTTGACGGCGCGGATGAAATCAACGGCCACATGCAGATGATCAAGGGCGGCGGCGCTGCGTTGACCCGTGAAAAAATTATTGCTTCCGTGGCGAAGAAATTTATCTGCATTGCCGACGCGTCCAAAGAAGTCGATATTCTCGGTAACTTCCCGCTGCCGGTTGAAGTGATCCCAATGGCGCGCAGCGCTGTGGCTCGCCAGTTGGTGAAGCTGGGCGGTCGTCCTGAATACCGTCAGGGCGTAGTGACGGACAATGGTAACGTGATCCTTGATGTACACGGTCTGGAGATCCTCGATGCCATCGCGATGGAAAACGCCATCAATGCGATTCCGGGCGTGGTAACCGTCGGTCTGTTTGCCAACCGTGGTGCGGATGTCGCGCTGATCGGTACACCAGACGGCGTGAAAACTATCGTAAAATGATCTGACGGGAGTGTCTTCTCCCGTTAAAAAAATTTTGGCAGGGCAAATTTGGTGACTTGTGTCACGTTTATAATATTGTCCTGCCGATCTCTCCAAAGAAAAAGTTATCGCCAGTATTTTCCTCTGACATTTCTCTCTGAATGACATTTCTTCAGCACGGCGACGCAAACGTTCATATTGCCGCAATATTATTTTTTGATATGTTGAAGAGACGGATGAAAATCCCACACACAACACATCAGTTTGAACAAAAAAAGACAGGGTCGGGGAAATGGCAAAGGTATCACTGGAGAAAGATAAGATTAAATTTCTGCTGGTTGAAGGCGTGCATCAAAAAGCGCTCGAAAGCCTTCGTGCAGCAGGTTATACCAACATCGAGTTTCATAAAGGCGCTCTGGACACTGAACAACTGAAAGAGTCCATCCGTGATGCCCACTTCATTGGCCTGCGATCCCGTACCCATCTGACTGAAGATGTGATTGACGCCGCAGAGAAACTGGTCGCGATTGGCTGCTTCTGTATCGGCACCAACCAGGTTGATCTCAGCGCTGCGGCAAAGCGCGGTATCCCCGTGTTTAACGCACCATTCTCTAACACGCGTTCCGTTGCGGAACTGGTGATTGGCGAACTGCTGCTGCTGCTACGCGGCGTACCCGAAGCAAACGCCAAAGCACACCGCGGCGTGTGGAATAAACTGGCTACCGGCTCGTTTGAAGCGCGTGGCAAAAAACTGGGGATCATCGGCTACGGCCACATTGGTACTCAGTTGGGCATTCTGGCGGAATCGCTGGGGATGCACGTCTATTTCTATGATATTGAAAATAAACTCCCGCTCGGCAACGCCACGCAGGTGCAGCATCTTTCCGACCTGCTCAATATGAGCGACGTGGTCAGTTTGCACGTACCGGAAAATGCCTCCACCAAAAATCTGATGGGCGCGCGTGAGATTGCGTTGATGAAACCAGGAGCGCTGCTGATTAACGCCGCACGCGGTACAGTTGTTGATATTCCTGCGCTGTGCGACGCGTTAGCGACCAAGCACCTGGCAGGGGCAGCAATCGACGTATTCCCAACCGAGCCGGCAACCAACAGCGATCCTTTCACTTCGCCGCTGTGTGATTTCGACAACGTGATCCTGACGCCGCACATTGGTGGTTCAACGCTGGAAGCACAGGAAAACATCGGTCTGGAAGTGGCTGGGAAACTGACCAAGTATTCCGACAACGGCTCTACGCTGTCTGCAGTTAACTTCCCGGAAGTTTCGCTGCCGCTGCACGGCGGTCGTCGTCTGATGCACATTCACGAAAACCGTCCGGGCGTACTGACTGCGCTGAACCAGATTTTTGCCGAGCAGGGCGTCAACATTGCCGCGCAGTATCTGCAGACTTCCGCACAGGTAGGTTACGTGGTTATTGATATTGAAGCGGATGAAGATGTGGCGGAGAAAGCGCTGCTGGCGATGAAAGCCCTTCCGGGAACCATTCGCGCTCGTCTGCTGTACTGATTTCCTCTACATGGGCAGGCGATGACCTGCCCATCTTTCCTCTGATTTCCCGGCCTCAAAATCTCTTCCTGTCACGCATACATTCTGTTTTCGAGCCTTGCCGCAATTGGCAAAAAAGCTACCACTCCCAGATTTTGGACGGCGTCACCACCGCAGGCAGCGGGATATCCCATTCTTCGACAGGTAGCTTTTCCACTCGCTGACAATCGTGCGCGTAGCCTACGGGCTGGATCTTATGCTGCTGCCAGTTTTGAAGCGTTCGATCGTAAAATCCACCGCCCATACCCAGGCGTTGCCCGACCTCATCAAATGCCACTAACGGCGTAATCAGTACATCCAGCTGTGAGAGCGGCAATACGTCACGTACATCAAGCCGTGGTTCCTGGATCTTTAAGCGATTGGTTACCAGGTCGCTGTGCGGATGATAGTGCAGGAACAGCAGGTTGCCAGGGCTGAAGGGGTGAAGAACTGGAAGATAGACGCGCTTGCCTGCTCGCCACAGCTGATCTATTAGCGGCTGGGTATCGAGTTCGCCATCGAACGAGAGGAATACCGCCACGGTATGAGCGAGTACAACAGGGGGATAACTGAGCATTCGGGTCGCGGCTTGCTGACCGTATTGTCGTTGCTGTTCGGAAGTAAGCGCGCGACGACGCTGCCGAATCAGTTGACGGATTTCTTGCCGGGATAAAGGAAGTTCAGAAAGTAATGTCATGGCTGTTGCCAGGTAGAAGGGAATCTCCGAGATGCCGCCGCAGGCTGTAACCCTTGAACCCTTGGTTCAAGGTGAATGCGTCGTCACAGTTTTAAGGCTTCTCGGACGGGCCGAGCATGCTCACCAACCGTGGAGCGCCACATTCTTGTGGTATGAAATATCGGCTCAGGGGACTGGCCCGCTTGCAAACATCTCAGAGAAATTTTGTCTTCACGGTCACTCTACCACAGTAAACCGAAAAGTGTTATTCAAAGTTTTGGCCCGTTTTTTCGGTTATGCGACCCTGATCAAGCAACGCCTGTTCGATGGTCTGTTGTAGCATCCGAATACGTTGTTCCATGCTCGCCGCGTACTCACGCGTCTTCGCTTTTTCCTGAGTTAATTCATAGCTGATGTTCAACGCGGCGATGAAAACCAACTGCTCAGTATTTGTGACTCTAGTGCGAACTTTCAGATCTTGCAATCGCTGATTGAGATCGTCCGCAGCCTGATTCAACGCATCCCTTTGTTCAGGCGGGCAATTCACTCGCAGTGAACGGCCAAATATTTGGATATCGACGGGTTGTGCAGACATGCCACCTTCCTGCTGATTGACTGCGCTGCCTTCGTCTCCAGACCGTGGGTCCGCGAAGGGGCGACACTATAGCTACCCTGGTATCAAGATACAAGCCCTTTTCTGGTCCACCAGGGTCCAAAGTGGTAGCATATCATGAATATTCCTCCCTTTGATGACGAATGCTTATGTCTATACAGAACGAAATGCCTGGTTACAACGAAGTTAGCCAGTTTTTGAACCAACAAGGGGCTGGATTAACCCCGGCCGAAATGCACGGCTTGATAAGCGGAATGATTTGTGGCGGAAACAACGACAGCTCATGGCAGCCGCTGCTGCACGACCTGACGAACGAAGGTCTGGCCTTTGGTCATGAGCTGGCTCAGGCGCTGCTGAAAATGCACTCAGCCACCAGTGATGCCCTCGAAGACGACGGCTTCCTTTTTCAGCTTTATCTGCCTGAAGGGGATGACGTCAGCGTGTTTGATCGCGCCGATGCGCTGGCGGGATGGGTAAACCACTTTTTACTGGGCCTTGGCGTCACGCAGCCGAAGCTCGACAAAGTGACCGGCGAAACCGGGGAAGCGATTGACGACCTGCGCAATATCGCTCAATTGGGATATGACGAAGACGAAGATCAGGAAGAGCTGGAAATGTCGCTCGAAGAGATCATCGAATACGTGCGCGTAGCCGCCTTGCTGTGCCATGACACGTTTACGCGTCAGCAGCCGACCGCGCCGGAAGTCCGTAAACCGACTCTGCACTAAGAACGAAACGCAAAGGAGAGTGTGATGAGCGAGATATCTCAGCAAGAATTCCAGCGTCGTCGCCAGGCTTTACTGGCACAAATGCAGCCCGGCAGCGCCGCGCTGATTTTTGCCGCACCGGAAGCGACGCGTAGTGCGGACAGTGAATACCCTTACCGCCAAAGCAGTGATTTCTGGTACTTCACCGGTTTTAACGAACCTGAAGCCGTGCTGGTGCTGATTAAAAGTGATGACACTCATAACCACAGCGTTTTGTTCAATCGGGTTCGCGATCTGACGGCGGAAATCTGGTTTGGCCGCCGTCTGGGCCAGGATGCTGCCCCGGCAAAACTTGGCGTTGACCGGGCGCTGGCCTTCAGTGAAATCAACCAACAGCTGTATTTGCTGCTCAATGGTCTGGACGCGGTATACCACGCCCAGGGCGAGTATGCCTGGGCAGACGAGATTGTGTGCACGGCGCTGGATAAACTGCGCAAAGGCTCCAGACAAAATCTGCACGCGCCTGCCGCGATTATCGACTGGCGTCCGATGGTGCATGAAATGCGCCTGTTCAAATCACCGGAAGAAATTGCGGTCATGCGTCGTGCCGGAGAAATCACCGCACTGGCGCATACCCGCGCGATGGAAAAATGCCGTCCGGGAATGTTTGAATACCAGTTAGAAGGGGAGATTCACCATGAATTTACCCGTCATGGCGCGCGTTATCCGTCCTATAACACGATTGTCGGCAGCGGTGAAAACGGCTGTATCCTGCATTACACCGAAAATGAAAGTGAAATGCGCGATGGCGATTTGGTGCTGATTGACGCTGGCTGTGAATACAAAGGCTATGCGGGTGACATTACGCGTACCTTCCCGGTAAACGGTAAATTTACCCCAGCACAGCGTGAAATCTACGATATCGTACTGGAATCCTTAGAGACCAGCCTGCGTCTGTATCGTCCCGGAACGTCCATTCAGGAAGTCACTGGCGAAGTGGTGCGCATCATGATTACGGGCCTGGTGAAGCTTGGCATTCTGCACGGTGATGTCGATCAGTTGATTACCGAAAATGCTCACCGCCCATTCTTTATGCATGGCCTAAGTCACTGGCTGGGTCTGGATGTGCACGACGTCGGCGTTTATGGTCAGGACCGCTCACGTATTCTTGAGCCGGGAATGGTACTCACCGTCGAACCGGGACTGTATATCGCGCCGGATGCAGATGTACCGCCGGCTTATCGTGGTATCGGCATTCGTATTGAGGATGACATCCTCATCACCGAGGACGGCAATGAAAACCTGACCGCCAGCGTAGTGAAGAAAGCTGATGACATTGAAGCCTTAATGGCTGCGGCGCGACTGCAATGAGCGTGATTATCGTTGGTGGTGGTATGGTCGGTGCGACGCTGGCGCTGGCCATTTCCCAGCTCAGTCATGGGACGCTGCCAGTTCATCTGATAGAAGCGAGCGAACCTGAAACTGACCGTCATCCTGGGTTTGACGCCCGGGCGATCGCGCTGGCGGCAGGAACCTGCCAACAGCTGGCGCGAATTGGTGTATGGCAGGCGATTGCCGATTGCGCAACGGCCATTAAAACGGTTCACGTCAGCGATCGCGGCCATGCTGGATTTGTGACGCTGGATGCGCAGGAATACCGTATTCCGGCTCTGGGTCAGGTGGTAGAACTGCACGACGTCGGGCTGCGTCTGTTTGCGCTGCTGCGCAAAGCACCTGGCGTCACATTGCACTGCCCCGACCGCGTAGCCAGCGTGTCGCGCACGCAGGAGCGCGTTGAAGTGACGCTGGAGAATGGCGAGATGATTACCGGTCGCCTGCTGGTGGCTGCTGACGGCACGCGTTCCGCACTGGCGACTGCCTGCGGTGTTGACTGGCTGCAACAGCCTTATGAGCAATTGGCGGTGATTGCCAACGTCACGACCTCTGTACCGCACGACGGGCGAGCGTTTGAACGCTTCACGCAATATGGTCCGCTGGCAATGCTGCCAATGTCTGACGGTCGCTGCTCACTGGTGTGGTGCCATCCGCTGGAGCAGCGTGATGAGATCATGGCCTGGTCCGACGAACAGTTTTGCCGTGAACTGCAAACCGCTTTTGGCTGGCGACTGGGACGTATTACCCAGTCTGGTAAACGCAGCGCTTATCCGCTTTCGTTAACTACGGCGCTGAAAGCGATTACCCATCGTACCGTGCTGGTAGGGAACGCCGCCCAGACGCTGCATCCCATTGCCGGGCAAGGTTTCAACCTTGGCCTGCGCGATGTAATGAGCCTTGCTGAGACGTTGACGCAGGCGCAGAACGGCGCGGAAGATGTGGGTGATTATGCGGTGCTGGCACGCTATCAGCAGCGCCGCGAGCGCGATCGCGAGACGACGATTGGTGTGACCAACAATTTAGTATATTTGTTTGCCAATCACTGGGCCCCGCTGGTTGTTGGGCGCAATGTCGGGTTGATGGCGATGGAATTATTCACCCCTGCGCGCGATGCGCTGGCGGAGCGGACCCTGGGTTGGGTTGCACGATAAATATGACCTGTAGGCCGGATAAGGCAACGCCGACATCCGGCAAGGGTCCCCGCAAAAATGCCTGATGGCGCTGCGCTAATCAGGCCTACGGATTACAGGTTTCGAGGTACAAACAGTGCAAAGTGTTGATGTAGCAATTGTTGGTGGCGGCATGGTGGGGCTGGCGGTTGCCTGCGGCCTGCAGGGCAGTGGGTTGCGCGTTGCTGTATTAGAACAACATGTTCCGCAGCCGTTGGTGGCGGATGCACCTCCTCAGCTTCGCGTTTCGGCCATTAATGCAGCCAGCGAAAAACTGCTTACCCGTCTTGGCGTCTGGTCCGACATTGTTGCCCGTCGCGCTTGCTGCTACCACGGCATGGAAGTCTGGGACAAAGACAGCTTTGGACGCATTGAATTTGATGACCAGAGCATGGGTTACAGCCATTTGGGCCACATCGTTGAAAACTCAGAAATCCATTATGCGTTGTGGCAAAAGGCGCAGCGTTCAGCGGATATTACGCTGATGGCGCCAGCTGAAATACAGCAGGTGGCCTGGGGCGAGAACGAGGCATTTCTCAGCCTCAAAGATGGCGCAATGCTGACGGCGCGTCTGGTCGTCGGTGCCGATGGTGCTAATTCCTGGCTGCGCAATAAAGCGGACATTCCGCTCACCTTCTGGGACTACCGTCATCATGCGCTGGTGGCGACTATCCGTACGCAGGAAGCTCACGGTGCGGTTGCGCGTCAGGCGTTTCATGGCGAGGGGATCCTGGCATTCCTGCCACTCAGCGATCCACACCTGTGTTCTATCGTCTGGTCGCTCTCGCCGCAGGAAGCAGAACGTATGCAGCAGGCAAGCGTTGACGAGTTTAATCAGGCGCTGAATATCGCCTTTGATAATCGTCTGGGGCTGTGCAGCCTTGAAAGCGAACGTCAGGCGTTTCCGCTGACGGGACGTTATGCTCGCCAGTTCGCGGCCCATCGTCTGGCGCTGGTGGGGGATGCGGCGCATACCATCCACCCGCTGGCGGGTCAGGGGGTTAACCTTGGCTTTATGGATGCGGCGGAACTGATCGATGAGCTTAAGCGGCTACAGCGTCAGGGCAAAGATATTGGGCAGTATCTCTATTTACGCCGCTACGAGCGCAGCCGTAAGCACAGCGCAGCGCTGATGCTGGCGGGGATGCAGGGTTTCCGTGAACTGTTTGCAGGCGAGAATCCGGCGAAAAAACTGCTACGCGATATTGGGCTGAAACTGGCCGATACCCTCCCGGGTGTAAAACCACAACTCATCCGTCAGGCGATGGGACTGAACGATCTTCCCGAGTGGTTACGTTAGTGTCCGTAAGGACAATCTTAAGAGTTTGAGACCCGTCACACTTTCCTCTCCCGGCCTTCGCGCCGGGGTGCTTCTCTCATTTGAAATAATCTAATTCCACGCCTTTTTTCGCATTAGTTTTTCTAATATTACGTTTTTTTCATAACGCCATTTTTGACATTTTTTCCACATTTAATGTGGATTGGTGCTGTGATTTTACGCTTACCTTTGTTTGTTGTTCTGATTAATTGCTATATGTATGGAGTTTTATTCTGTTGGTGATCTGGCTGTTTTTCGCCATAAGCTAATGTGATGGTTAATTTTGACTTATGGTTTAGCGTCTGTTTCGGTGGTAAGTTCAGGACAAAGAGAACGTTTGCGTCGTAGCCCCTGGAGCGGCTGCGGTGCTGGGTTTCGTGGCGAAAATTTCACCGCGAAAGAGTTGGTAGCCCCGCTTATTCAACGAGGAAAAGATGGCTCAACAGACTCCTTTGTACGAACAACACACGCTATGTGGCGCGCGCATGGTCGATTTCCATGGCTGGATGATGCCACTGCATTACGGTTCTCAGCTCGATGAACACCATGCTGTTCGCACCGACGCCGGAATGTTTGATGTGTCGCATATGACCATCGTCGACCTGCGCGGTAGCCGCACCCGGGAGTTCTTGCGTTATCTGCTGGCAAACGACGTCGCGAAGCTAACGAAGACGGGTAAAGCCCTCTACTCCGGGATGCTCAACGCTTCGGGCGGCGTGATAGATGACCTGATTGTCTACTACTTCACTGAAGATTTCTTCCGCCTCGTTGTAAACTCCGCCACCCGCGAAAAAGACCTATCCTGGATTACCCAACACGCTGAACCTTACGCCATCGACATCACCGTTCGTGACGACCTGTCGCTGATTGCGGTGCAGGGGCCAAACGCGCAGGAAAAAGCAGCCACGTTGTTTACTGACGAACAGCGCCATGCGGTAGAAGGTATGAAGCCGTTCTTTGGCGTTCAGGCGGGTGATTTGTTTATCGCAACCACCGGTTATACCGGCGAAGCAGGCTATGAAATCGCCATGCCGAATGAAAAAGCGGCTGATTTCTGGCGTGCGCTGGTACAAGCAGGCGTCAAACCTTGTGGTCTCGGCGCGCGCGACACCCTGCGTCTGGAAGCGGGTATGAACCTGTATGGCCAGGAGATGGACGAAGGTATTTCTCCGCTGGCGGCCAACATGGGCTGGACCATCGCGTGGGAACCGGCTGACCGCGACTTTATTGGTCGTGAAGCGCTGGAAATGCAGCGTGAAAAAGGCCACGAACAGCTGGTCGGGCTGGTGATGACTGAGAAGGGCGTGCTGCGTAATGAACTGCCGGTGCGTTTCACCGATGCTTCTGGCAACCAGCATGAAGGCATTATCACCAGTGGCACATTCTCCCCAACCCTGGGTTACAGCATCGCGTTGGCGCGTGTGCCTGCGGGTATCGGTGAGACTGCGATCGTACAGATCCGTAACCGTGAAATGCCGGTAAAAGTGACTAAACCTGTTTTTGTGCGTAACGGCAAAGCCGTCGCGTAATTCATCCTTTTTTGGAGATTGATTGATGAGCAACGTACCTGCAGAACTGAAATACAGCAAAGAACACGAATGGCTGCGCAAAGAAGCTGACGGCTCTTACACCGTTGGTATCACCGAACACGCTCAGGAGCTGTTAGGTGACATGGTTTTCGTTGACCTGCCAGAAGTTGGCGCCACCGTCAGCGCGGGCGATGATTGCGCCGTTGCGGAGTCCGTAAAAGCGGCATCCGATATCTATGCGCCAGTAGGCGGTGAGATTGTTGCGGTTAACGATGCGCTCAGCGACTCCCCGGAACTGGTCAACAGCGAACCGTATGCGGGCGGCTGGATTTTCAAAATCAAAGCCAGCGATGAAAGCGAAATTGAATCGCTGTTGGATGCCACTGCGTACGAGGCATTACTGGAAGACGAATAAGATTGTGCCGGATGGCACTGCGTTTATCCGGCCTACGGTTTTATGTAGGCCCGGTAAGCGTCAGCGCCACCGGGCAATTGAGTTAGAGACAATCACGATTCACTGCACGTTTCAGGAACCATCGCCCATGACACAGACGTTAAGCCAGCTTGAAAACAGCGGCGCTTTCATTGAACGCCACATCGGACCGGACGCCGCGCAGCAGCAAGAGATGCTGAATGCGGTTGGCGCCGAGTCGTTAAACGCGCTGATCGGCCAGATTGTGCCGAAAGACATTCAGCTCGCAACCCCGCCACAGGTTGGCGAGGCGGCGACCGAATACGCTGCGCTGGCTGAATTAAAAGCCATCGCCGGGCGTAACAAGCGCTTCACGTCCTACATTGGCATGGGCTACACCGCCGTGCAGTTGCCACCGGTTATTCTGCGTAACATGCTGGAAAACCCAGGCTGGTACACCGCATATACGCCGTATCAGCCGGAAGTCTCCCAGGGACGACTGGAAGCTCTGCTGAACTTCCAACAGGTCACACTGGACCTGACGGGCCTGGATATGGCTTCCGCTTCTCTGCTGGATGAAGCCACTGCGGCTGCTGAAGCCATGGCGATGGCCAAACGTGTCAGCAAACTGAAAAATGCCAACCGTTTCTTTGTGGCGGCTGATGTTCACCCGCAAACGCTGGACGTGGTTCGCACCCGTGCAGAGACCTTTGGCTTTGATGTCATTGTTGATGACGCGGCGAAAGCACTGGATCACCAGGATGTGTTTGGCGTGCTGTTGCAGCAGGTTGGCACCACCGGTGAAGTGCATGACTACAGCAAACTGATTGCCGAGCTGAAATCCCGTAAAGTTGTGGTCAGTGTCGCTGCCGACTTTATGGCGCTGGTACTGCTGACTGCGCCGGGCAAACAGGGCGCGGATATTGTTTTCGGCTCTGCCCAACGCTTCGGCGTACCGATGGGTTACGGCGGCCCACACGCGGCATTCTTCGCCGCTAAAGACGAATTCAAACGCTCCATGCCAGGCCGTATTATCGGCGTATCGAAAGATGCGGCGGGCAATACCGCACTGCGCATGGCGATGCAGACTCGCGAGCAGCATATCCGCCGTGAGAAAGCGAACTCCAACATTTGTACCTCGCAGGTTCTGCTGGCCAACATCGCCAGCCTGTATGCCGTTTATCATGGTCCGGTTGGCCTGAAACGTATCGCTAATCGCATCCACCGCCTGACTGATATTCTGGCGGCCGGTCTGCAACAGAAAGGGCTGAAGCTGCGCCATGCGCACTACTTCGACACTCTGTGTGTTGAAGTGGCCGATAAAGCGGCTGTTCTGGCGCGTGCCGAAGCGGCAGAAATCAACCTGCGTAGCGATATCCATAACGCGGTAGGTATTACGCTCGATGAAACCACCACCCGTGAAAACGTGGTGCAGTTGTTCAATGTTCTGCTGGGCGACAGCCACGGTTTGAATATCGATACGCTGGATAAAGATGTGGCGCTCGACAGCCGTTCCATTCAGGACAGCATGCTGCGTGACGATGCGATCCTCAGCCATCCGGTGTTTAATCGCTATCACAGCGAAACCGAAATGATGCGCTACATGCACTCGCTGGAGCGCAAAGATCTGGCGCTGAACCAGGCAATGATCCCGCTGGGTTCTTGCACCATGAAGCTGAACGCTGCCGCCGAGATGATCCCTATCACCTGGCCGGAATTCGCTGAACTTCACCCGTTCTGCCCGCCAGAGCAGGCAGAAGGTTATCACCAGATGATCGGCCAGCTTTCCGAGTGGCTGGTAAAACTGACCGGTTATGACGCCGTCTGCATGCAGCCGAACTCCGGCGCGCAGGGCGAGTATGCGGGTCTGCTGGCGATTCGTCACTATCACGAAAGCCGTAACGAAGGCCATCGCGATATCTGTCTGATCCCGGCTTCTGCCCACGGTACCAACCCAGCATCCGCACAGATGGCGGGGATGCAGGTTGTGGTTGTCGCGTGTGATAAGAACGGCAACATCGACCTGGACGATCTGCGAGCAAAAGCAGAACAACATGCTGCGAATCTCTCCTGCATCATGGTGACCTATCCGTCTACTCACGGCGTGTATGAAGAAACGATCCGTGAAGTGTGCGACGTTGTGCACCAGTTTGGCGGCCAGGTTTACCTTGATGGCGCGAACATGAACGCTCAGGTTGGGATCACCACGCCGGGCTTTATCGGCGCAGATGTCTCGCACCTCAACCTGCATAAAACATTCTGCATTCCGCACGGCGGCGGCGGCCCAGGTATGGGACCGATTGGCGTCAAATCACATCTGGCACCGTTTGTACCGGGTCACAGCGTAGTGCAGATTGAAGGAATGCTCACCCGTCAGGGCGCAGTTTCAGCGGCGCCGTTCGGTAGCGCATCCATTCTGCCAATCAGCTGGATGTACATCCGTATGATGGGTGCAGAAGGTCTGAAGCAGGCAAGCCAGGTGGCTATCCTTAACGCTAACTACATTGCCAGCCGTCTGAAAGATGCTTATCCGGTGCTGTATACCGGTCGCGACGGTCGCGTGGCGCATGAATGCATTCTCGACATTCGCCCACTGAAAGAAGAGACCGGCATCAGCGAACTGGATATTGCCAAGCGCCTGATCGATTACGGTTTCCATGCGCCGACTATGTCATTCCCGGTCGCGGGTACCCTGATGGTTGAACCGACTGAATCTGAAAGCAAAGTGGAACTTGATCGCTTTATCAATGCGATGCTGGCAATCCGCGCTGAAATCGATCGCGTGAAAGCCGGTGAATGGTCACTGGAAGATAACCCGCTGGTTAACTCACCGCACACGCAAAACGAGCTGGTCACGGAGTGGAATCACGGTTATAGCCGCGAAATCGCCGTCTTCCCGGCTGGTGTGGCGAACAAATACTGGCCGACCGTGAAACGCCTTGATGATGTTTACGGTGACCGTAACCTGTTCTGCTCCTGCGTGCCGATGAGCGAATATCAGTAACTTTTCCGCGCAGTAAAGCTTTTGTAGGCCGGGTAAGGCGAAGTCGCCTCCCGGCTTTTTCATATCTGGAGGTATCCATGGGAATCGCACTGGTTACTGGCGGCAGTCGCGGCATCGGGCGGGCAACCGCGCTGCAGTTAGCGCAAGAGGGTTACACGGTTGCGGTTAACTTTCATCACAATATCCGTGCGGCAACGGAGGTGGTGAATACTATTGTCGCTGCCGGGGGAAAGGCGTTTGCTCTACGGGCTGATATCAGCAATGAAAGCCAGGTTGTGGCAATGTTTGAATGCATTGACCGCGAAGGGGAACCACTGACTGCGTTAGTGAATAATGCCGGGATTTTGTTTGAACAGAGCACGGTGGAAAGCTTAACCGCCGAAAGAATTAACCGCGTGCTGGCGACCAATGTTACCGGCAATTTTTTGTGTTGTCGGGAAGCGGTAAAGCGCATGTCGTTTAAACACGGAGGGCCAGGCGGGGCGATTGTGAATGTCTCTTCGGCGGCATCGCGGCTTGGTGCGCCATTCGAATATGTTGATTACGCGGCCTCAAAAGGCGCTGTGGACACGCTCACCACCGGCCTTGCGCTGGAGGTTGCGGCGCAAGGGATCCGCGTAAACTGCGTGCGACCTGGTCTTATCTACACTGAAATGCACGCTTCAGGCGGCGAGCCGGGAAGGGTCGATCGCGTGAAATCGATGTTGCCTATGCAGCGCGGCGGACAACCGGAGGAGGTCGCGCAGGCGATTACCTGGCTGCTGAGCGAGAAGGCGTCGTACGTAACGGGCAGTTTTCTGGAACTGGCTGGCGGGAAGTAGGGTTTAATCGCCGGATGGCGCTACGCTTATCCGGCCTACGGGAATTTAATCTGTAGGCTGGATAAGGCGTTTACGCCGCCATCCGGCAAAAAATCAAAGTTTCTCGCCGTTGCTGGCAATCACCGCTTTGTACCAGTTAAAACTTTTCTTGCGTGAACGCGACATATCGCCGGTGCCGTCGTCGTGTTTGTTCACGTAGATAAAGCCATAGCGCTTGCTGTACTGACCGGTGGTGAACGAGACACAGTCGATGCAGCCCCACGGCGTGTAGCCCATCAGGTCTACGCCATCATAGGTTACCGCTTTCATCATCTCTTCAACGTGGGCGCGCAAATAGTCGATGCGATAGTCGTCGTTGATGCTGCCGTCTTCTTCCACTTTGTCGTAGGCACCAAATCCGTTTTCTACGATAAATAGCGGTTTCTGATAGCGCTCATACAGTTCGCATAAGGCGTAACGCAGACCGACCGGATCAATCTGCCAGCCCCAGTCGGACGCTTTTACGTGCGGGTTCGGTACGCTGCCCTCAAAACCAGAAATGGCATCGCCGCTGCCGCCTTCCGCTTTTACCGCGTTGGTCATGTAGTAACTGAATCCGAGATAGTCACAGGTGCCTTCACGCAGGATTTGCTCATCTCCAGCTTCCATTCGGATGTTGAATTCGCGGCGTTCCCACTCGTTCAGTACATATGATGGATAGTAGCCGCGCAGTTGAACGTCGGTGAAAACGTAGCGCTCACGCATCGATTCCTGCGCGAACATCACATCTTCAGGCTTACAGGAGAACGGGTACAGTGGCACCATCGCCAGCATGCAGCCGACTTTCATTTCCGGGTTGATGCGGCGTGCGGCTTTCACTGCCAGAGCGCTGGCCACGAACTGGTGATGCAGCACCTGGTACATGGTTTCTTCCGGGTTTTCATGCTCGGTATACACCACGCCGGAGCAGCAATAACCAAACAGCGGTGCGCGCCAGTTGCGCTGGTTGTTGATCTCGTTAAAGGTCATCCAGTATTTGACCTTGTGCTTGTAGCGCTCAAAAACGACTTCAGCAAATCGGACAAAGAAATCGACGACTTTACGATTGGTCCAGCTACCGTATTGTTGAACCAGGTGCAGCGGCATTTCAAAGTGGGAAAGGGTGATGACCGGTTCGATGTTGTACTTCAGCAGTTCATCGAACATGTCGTCGTAGAACTTTAGCCCTTCTTCATTCGGCTGGCTTTCATCCCCTTTGGGGAAGATACGCGTCCAGGCGATTGAGGTACGGAAGCATTTGAAGCCCATCTCGGCAAACAGCTTAATGTCTTCTTTGTAATGACCGTAAAAATCGACGGCTTCGTGGTTGGGGTAGTACTTACCGGGCACAACTTCCTGAGTGATTTCTCGCGGAACGCCGTGCGCACCACCGGTCAGTACATCGCAAATGCTGGGGCCTTTGCCACCTTTGTTCCAGCCGCCTTCAACCTGGTGCGCCGCAACCGCGCCACCCCATAAAAAATCTTTCGGTAAGGTAAGTTTTTTCATCTGCGCTCAGTCTCAAATTAATACAATCTGATTTTGAGTCTAACAAAGGAAAGATAAATGTCACGATATAACAAAATAGCGCTAATGTGATTTGTTACATCCAAAAAACAGATTGTTTTTTTACGCTATTCTTTTCGCCAGCTTGCGGCCGAGTGACTCCAGAATATAAATAACAGGGATCTGTGTGGTTATATCGTATACCCCGGCAATGCGCGTCTGTGGAACGTGCCAGGAGAGATTAAAGTCAGCCAATTTGGCCAGCCGCGAATGTTCATGACTGGTGACAGACAGGACCCTACAGTTATGCAGGCTGAACTGGCTGGCAAAACGCAGGATCTCTTCTGTTTCACCGGAAACGGAAAGCACGATCGCCAGCGCGTTTCTGGCCATGTCATTCGTTACCGGGAAATAAGGATCATCAATGTGATTACTGAATTTTCCAACGTTTGAGAAAAAACGTGCGCCATATTTGGCTAAGGCTCCGGATGTTCCCGCTCCGACGAATATAATACGTTCGGAAGATAATATAATATCAACAGCCTGATCGAGCAGGTTATCGAACTCATCATTATTAACGCCTTTAAAGAAGCTGATAATTTCGCTGGCACCGAAATTAGCCTGTTGCGGTTCATTCTGCTCTAAATATAATTTGAAGCGCACGCGAAATTCTGAGTAACCTTCACACTTAAGCTTGCGGCAAAAGCGCAGTACGGTGGTAGTGGAAACACCCACGGCATCGGCCAGTTCGCGAATGGTCATGTACATGACTTTGTCACGGTTTTTGATGACATAGTTGTAGACCAGCATCTCAAGATTGTTAAGACTGGCGATGGCAGCGTGGGAGAACATACTCACAATGGCAAAACTCACTCATCAGACTTCATCTACAGGGAATAATAACATGCAGCCAAATGACATCACTTTTTTTCAGCGTTTCCAGGATGACATTCTGGCCGGACGCAAGACCATCACTATTCGTGACGAGTCTGAATCACACTTCAAAGCCGGGGACATTTTACGGGTTGGGCGCTTCGAAGATGACGGTTACTTCTGCACGATTGAGGTTGTTGGCACCTCAACCGTCACGCTGGATACGCTGACGGATAAACATGCCCAGCAGGAAAACATGACACTTGAAGAACTTAAACATGTCATTGCCGAGATTTACCCGGATCAGACGCAATTTTATGTGATTGATTTTAAATGTCTTTGATTTTAATGGTACGCATGTTAGCTGAAATTTAAAAACTAACACCATGATTTTTAATGGTAAATATTTATCTGGTAATTATTTTAGCTAACAGGTGTTCACTGGAACCATTCTCAGTTACGCTAGAGGAGCAATCACGATAGGGTTCGTTTCTCGGGAGTAAGTTATGGTTCAGAAGCCATTAATCGCGCAGGGATATTCGCTGGCAGAGGAAATAGCCAACAGCATCAGTCACGGTATCGGGCTGGTGTTTGGGATTGTCGGACTGGTGTTGTTGCTGGTTCAGGCAGTGGATACCAATGCCAGCGCTATGGCGATTACCAGCTATAGCCTGTACGGCGGCAGCATGATCCTGCTGTTCCTCGCCTCAACCTTGTATCACGCGATCCCCCATCAGAGAGCGAAAGTCTGGCTGAAAAAATTCGACCACTGCGCGATTTATCTGCTGATTGCCGGGACCTACACGCCATTTCTGCTGGTGGGGCTTGATTCGCCGCTGGCACGTGGACTTATGATTGTTATCTGGAGCCTGGCGCTAATCGGTATTTTATTCAAACTGACCATCGCACACCGGTTTAAAATTCTGTCGCTGGTGACTTACCTGACAATGGGCTGGCTTTCGCTGATTGTGGTGTATCAACTGGCGGTGAAGTTGGCGGCGGGAGGCGTGACGTTGCTGGCTGTTGGCGGTGTGGTGTATTCGCTGGGCGTAATTTTCTACGTCTGTAAGCGTATTCCTTATAACCATGCGATCTGGCACGGTTTTGTGCTGGGCGGCAGCGTTTGCCACTTCCTGGCGATCTATCTGTACGTGGGGCAACACGCATAGATTCAGTGCAACCCCGGGGGCGGCGTAAACGCCTCGCCCGGGCTGTATTTTGTTGGCCGGACGAGGCAATGCCGCAATTCGGCGGCATGTGCCGAATTGCCTAATGGCGCTGCACTTATCAGGCCTACCAATTACTCTTCGTCTAACGAATATGGCAGCGGTACGATACGCAGCGTTTTTGCGTCGTCACGAACGCGGAACACGCTGTCGGCCTCCATGTCGTTATTCATCACAACCTGCACCAGTACCTGACCATCGGCCAGTTGTACTGCAGCAAGTACGGTACCAGTACGACGCCAGTTCTCGCCCATTTTTAATTCAAGGTCTTCGCCAGCTTCCGGTACTCGACCGGCGGCCCCCGCCAAAGTCCACATGGCGCGTTTGTTGGCTCCGCGGAATTTTGCACGAGCCACCATTTCCTGACCGGTGTAGCAGCCTTTTTTAAAGCTGATCCCGCCCAGAGCCTGCAGATTGGTAGCCTGTGGAATAAACTGTGCACTGTTGGCTGTATCAATCACGGGGATACCCGCTTCGATATCCAGCGCCAGCCACTGCTGGCTGTTATTTAACTCAGCTTCGCCACGTAGCTTTTCAACCAAGGTTTCTGCGGTGGTGGCATCAACGATCAGCAGAAAACGTTCGGCAGGGTGTTCGAACCACAATACCGTGGAGGCACCTTCGGTAATGACCTGCTTATCACTGTTCGGTAATTCGCTGAAGATATTGGCCAGCGCTGCACGTGCCTGGAATCCCGCTACGCCCAACAGGACGCGCTCGTCGTCTGGGGCGATCGCCACCTTCGAGAAGACCGCGTATTTTTTCAGCTCAGTGAGCTGCGCATCACGCAGGCTACGGCGCTCAAGCCATGCAAAACCGTCACCCCGGCGGAACAGACGCAGGTTGCTCCACATTTTACCTTTGGCGTCACAATGTGCAGCCAACAGGTGCTGATGCTCGGTCATCTGGCTGACATCCGCCGTGACCTGACCCTGAATATACTTCTCACTGTCGACACCGGTGATGGTGGCGAGCGCCCAGTCATCGAGCGTCATTAGCGTCAGAGGTAAACGCGTTGACGCAAAAGGCTGGCGAGGAGGAAAAGATGTAAAAGCCATAATAATGTCCTGATTTGCTTAACGCAGTGATGATGACTAATGGTAAAAGAGCTATGGCCCATTGCAAGCGGTTTAAACAGGCTATTTGTGCCATATATTGTGCTTTGCGAGGAGACATCCAAAATTGGTGAATCCTTTGGCTTAATAAGGTTTTATTTAGCGAGCGAGCTTCAATTTACTGATATTCCCGTAAAAAGAGCGGGAAAAACACGTTACAATAGCGGGATACTTCGTTTTCGCGAGACAGGGAGAAGAACATGGATATTAACAACAAAGCACGTATTCATTGGGCATGCCGCCGCGGTATGCGCGAGCTGGACATCTCTATCATGCCGTTTTTCGAACATGAATATGACAGCTTAAGTGACGAAGAAAAACGTATCTTTATCCGTCTGCTAGAATGTGATGATCCAGATTTATTTAACTGGTTGATGAATCATGGGAAACCAGCTGATGAGCAGCTGGAACAGATGGTGCGACTTATCCAGACACGGAATCGGGAACGTGGTCCAGTGGCAATCTGATTTACGCGTATCATGGCGCGCACAGTGGCTTTCACTGCTAATTCATGGGCTGGTCGCGGTGTTTATTTTATTGATGCCCTGGCCATTGAGCTACACCCCATTATGGCTGGTTTTGCTCTCTTTGGTGGTGTTCGATAGCGTTCGCAGTCAGCGTCGAATCAACGCCTGTCAGGGTGAGATTCGGCTATTGATGGATGGCCGTCTGCGCTGGCAAGGGCAAGAGTGGTCTATCGTTAGCGCCCCCTGGATGGTTAAAACAGGCATGATGCTGCGTTTGCGATCTGATGCCGGAAAACGTCAACATTTGTGGCTGGCAGCAGACAGTATGGATGATACAGAGTGGCGGGATTTACGGCGGTTGATGCTGCAAAAGGCGAAGCAAGGGTAACGCATGACACATGCCTGATGGCGCGCAGCTTGAAGGCCTACAGTTAGGTGCGTCATGCAGGCCGGATAAGGCATTTACGCCGTCATCCGGCAAATCGGTTATCAGGACCAGTGCTCGGCCATTTCCCCAAGAATTTGCTCGCACCAGGCCTGAATGCGTTCATCGCTGAGATCGTACTGGTTCGTCTCATCCAGCGCCAGGCCAACAAACAGCTGTCCATCAGCAATGACGGGTTTATCGCTGGTGAATTCGTAGCCTTCTGTGGGCCAGTAGCCGACAAACTTTACACCTTTGGTGATCAGTTTATCGTGCAGCATACCCAACGCATCCAGGAACCATTCGCCGTATCCCAACTGATCGCCCATACCGTAAAGCGCGACAATCTTGCCCTCCAGGTTGAGGTCGTCCAGTTGCTCCCAGACCGCTTCCCAGTCCTCCTGAATTTCACCGAAATCCCAGGTTGGGATGCCCAAAATGAGCACGTCATATTGCTCCATTAGGGTCGGGGAATCGTCTTTGAGGTTGTGCAGTGTCACCAGTTCGGGACCCAGGATATCGCGGATTTTTTCTGCTGCCATTTCGGTGTAGCAGGTGCTGGAACCGTAAAAAAGACCCATGTTCATGACGTAAACATCTCAATTCTGCTGTAGCGTTGCGGGTAGTGTAACAGAATCGCCGCATTCACGGCACAATGAGGCATAATGCATCAAAAATGAGAGTGGAATAAGGGGCGCGAGTGGAACAGGATCTGGCGCGCATCGAGCAGTTTCTTGATGCCCTGTGGCTGGAACGAAATCTGGCGGAAAACACATTAAGTGCGTATCGTCGCGATCTGACCATGCTTGTGGAATGGTTACATCACCGCGGCGCTTCGCTTGCGACCGCGCAAAGTGATGATCTGCAAGCCTTGCTGGCTGAGCGGATGGATGGAGGGTATAAAGCCACCAGTTCCGCACGTTTGCTCAGTGCGACGCGACGTTTTTTTCAGCATCTGTACCGCGAAAAATATCGCGAAGATGACCCCAGCGCCTCGCTTGCATCACCTAAACTTCCGCAGCGCCTGCCTAAAGATCTCAGCGAAGCGCAGGTTGAGCGGCTGCTACAAGCGCCGCTTATTGAGCAACCGCTGGAGCTACGCGACAAAGCCATGCTGGAAGTGCTGTATGCAACAGGCCTGCGCGTGTCTGAACTGGTAGGACTGACGATGAGTGACGTCAGCCTGCGTCAGGGTGTGGTACGGGTGATCGGTAAAGGTAACAAAGAGCGCCTTGTCCCGTTGGGTGAGGAGGCTGTGTACTGGCTGGAAACTTACCTGGAGCATGGGCGTCCATGGTTGCTCAACGGTGTAACGATTGATGTGCTGTTTCCTAGTCAGCGGGCGCAACAGATGACCCGTCAGACCTTCTGGCATCGTATCAAACACTATGCTGTGTTGGCGGGAATCGACAGCGAAAAGCTGTCACCGCACGTCCTGCGGCACGCGTTTGCCACGCATCTGCTCAACCATGGCGCAGACCTGCGCGTGGTGCAGATGCTACTGGGGCATAGCGATCTCTCGACAACGCAGATTTATACTCATGTCGCAACGGAGCGCTTGCGGCAACTACATCAACAACATCACCCGCGAGCGTGAGTGCTGACAGGATAGGATAGGCTATGAAAAAACGTTTTATGATGTTCACCCTTCTGGCGACGGCGTTTTCCGGCATGGTACATGCAGACGACGCGGCAATTCGTCAGTCATTAGCAAAGCTGGGTGTGCAGAGCACCGAGATTCAACCTGCTCCGGTTGCGGGCATGAAAACCGTACTGACCAATAGCGGCGTGCTGTACGTAACTGAAGACGGTAAACATATTATTCAGGGACCGATGTACGACGTGAGCGGCGCAAGTCCGGTGAATGTCACCAACCAACTGCTGATGAAGCATCTGAACGCGCTGGAAAAAGAGATGATCATCTACAAAGCGCCGCAGGAAAAACACGTCATTACCGTTTTCACCGACATCACTTGTGGTTACTGCCACAAGCTGCATGAAGAGATGAAAGATTACAATGCGTTGGGGATCACCGTACGTTATCTGGCCTTCCCACGTCAGGGGCTGGACAGCCAGGCTGAGCAAGACATGAAGTCTATCTGGTGTGCTAAGGACAAAAACAAAGCCTTTGACGACGCGATGACTGGCAAGGGCGTGAAAGCGGCGACCTGTGATGTGGATATCGCTAACCACTATGCGCTGGGCGTACAGTTTGGCGTCAGCGGTACACCGGCGATTGTGCTGAGCAATGGCTATGTCGTACCTGGTTATCAGGGCCCGAAAGAGATGAAAGAATTCCTCGACGCACATGCAAAACAGACCAGCGGTAAATAATTCGCGTGAAACAACAGATACAACTTCGTCGGCGTGAAGCCGACGAGACAGTCGAGCTACCTGCCGACTTACCGCCGCTGCTGCGCCGTTTATACGCCAGTCGCGGTGTACGTAGCGCGCAGGAGCTTGAGCGTAGCGTCAAAGGAATGCTGCCGTGGCAGCATTTAAACGGTGTCGAAAAGGCGGTTGAGATCCTCTACAGCGCCTTTCGTGCGGGAACTCGCATCATCGTTGTTGGCGATTTCGATGCCGATGGCGCGACCAGCACGGCGCTAAGCATCCTGGCGATGCGCGCGTTGGGCTGCAGTAACGTTGACTACCTGGTGCCAAATCGTTTTGAGGACGGTTATGGTTTAAGCCCGGAAGTCGTTGATCAGGCCCATGCCCGTGGTGCTCAGCTGATTGTCACCGTAGACAACGGCATCTCGTCTCACGCGGGTGTCGAACATGCCAGAACGTTGGGGATCCCGGTCGTTGTGACCGATCACCACCTGCCAGGGGATACGCTGCCGGGCGCAGAGGCGATCATCAATCCTAACCTGCACGACTGTGAGTTCCCGTCGAAATCGCTGGCAGGCGTTGGTGTAGCCTTCTATCTGATGCTGGCGCTGCGCACTTTCCTGCGTGACAAAGGCTGGTTTGATGGGCGAGGCATTGCACCGCCGAACCTGGCGGATTTGCTCGATCTGGTTGCGCTTGGCACGGTGGCGGACGTGGTACCGCTGGATGCCAATAACCGCATTCTGACGTGGCAAGGCTTAAGCCGTATCCGTGCTGGAAAATGCCGCCCTGGTATCAAAGCGCTGCTGGAGATTTCCAATCGCGACCCCCTAAAGCTGGCAGCCAGTGATTTAGGTTTTGCCCTCGGGCCACGGCTGAATGCGGCGGGGCGTCTGGACGATATGTCCGTTGGCGTAGCGCTGTTGCTGTGCGACAACATTGGTGAAGCGCGCGTGCTGGCCAATGAGCTGGACGCACTCAACCAGACGCGCAAAGAGATTGAGCAGGGTATGCAGGCCGAAGCGCTGACCCTGTGTGAAAAGCTGGAACGCAGTAGCGATACGCTTCCGGGCGGCCTGGCAATGTATCATCCCGAGTGGCATCAGGGCGTTGTGGGGATTCTGGCATCGCGCATTAAAGAACGATTCCATCGCCCGGTGATAGCGTTTGCCCCGGCAGGTGATGGTACTCTCAAAGGCTCCGGGCGTTCGATTCAGGGGCTGCACATGCGCGATGCGCTGGAGCGCCTGGACACCCTTTATCCGGGCATGATCCTCAAGTTTGGCGGTCACGCCATGGCTGCGGGCTTATCGCTTGAAGAGGCGCAGTTTGAGCGTTTCCAGCAGCGTTTTGGCGAACTGGTTACCGAGTGGTTGGATCCCGCCTTACTGCAAGGTGAAGTGGTGTCGGATGGCCCACTGAGCGCAGCGGAGATGACCATGGAGGTCGCACAAATGCTGCGCGATGCCGGACCGTGGGGACAAATGTTCCCGGAACCGCTGTTTGACGGGCATTTCCGTTTGCTCCAGCAGCGTCTGGTCGGTGAGCGTCATCTGAAGGTAATGGTGGAGCCCGTAGGCGGTGGTCCGCTGCTGGACGGCATTGCGTTTAACGTCGATACCACCTGCTGGCCGGACAACGGCGTGCGCGAAGTTCAGCTTGCCTACAAACTGGATATTAATGAGTTTCGCGGCAACCGTAGTTTGCAGATTATAATCGACAATATCTGGCCACTTTAGCGTCACTAATCGCTATAAAAAAGGGCGTGGATTAGTTACAATCCCGCTCTTATCACCGCATTTTGACTAGTCCAATAAAAGAAATCAGACAATGTTTGAAATTAATCCGGTAAATAACCGCATTCAGGACCTCACGGAGCGCTCTGACGTTCTTAGGGGGTATCTTTGACTATGATGCCAAGAAAGAGCGTCTGGAAGAAGTAAACGCCGAGCTGGAACAGCCGGACGTATGGAACGAACCCGAACGCGCGCAGGCGCTGGGTAAAGAGCGTTCTTCTCTTGAAGCCATCGTTGATACGCTCGATCAGATGAGCCAGGGCCTGGAAGATGTCTCCGGCCTGCTGGAACTGGCTGTAGAAGCCGACGACGAAGAAACCTTTAACGAAGCCGTAGCAGAACTCGACACGCTGGAAGATAAACTGGCCCAGCTGGAATTCCGTCGTATGTTCTCCGGTGAATATGACAGCGCAGATTGCTATCTCGATATTCAGGCAGGTTCTGGCGGTACGGAAGCGCAGGACTGGGCAAGCATGCTGATGCGCATGTATCTGCGTTGGGCTGAAGCGCGCGGCTTTAAGACTGAAATTATTGAAGAGTCTGAAGGTGAAGTGGCGGGTATTAAATCCGTGACCATCAGAATTGCTGGCGAATATGCGTACGGTTGGCTGCGTACTGAAACCGGCGTACACCGTCTGGTTCGTAAGAGTCCGTTCGACTCCGGCGGACGTCGCCATACGTCGTTCAGTTCTGCGTTTGTTTATCCGGAAGTTGATGATGATATTGATATCGATATCAACCCGGCGGATCTGCGTATTGACGTTTACCGTGCCTCCGGTGCGGGTGGTCAGCACGTTAACCGTACGGAATCTGCGGTGCGTATTACCCACATCCCGACTGGGATTGTGACGCAGTGTCAGAACGACCGTTCCCAGCACAAGAACAAAGACCAGGCCATGAAGCAGATGAAAGCGAAGCTTTATGAACTGGAAATGCAGAAGAAGAATGCCGAGAAACAGGCGATGGAAGACAACAAGTCAGATATCGGCTGGGGTAGCCAGATTCGTTCTTATGTCCTTGATGACTCCCGCATCAAAGATCTGCGTACCGGGGTTGAAACCCGTAACACGCAGGCGGTGCTGGATGGCAGCCTGGATCAATTTATCGAAGCAAGTTTGAAAGCAGGGTTATGAGGAACCAACATGTCTGAACAACACGTACAGGGCGCTGACGCGGTAGCCGACCTTAACAATGAACTGAAAACGCGCCGTGAGAAGCTGGCGAGCCTGCGTGAGCAGGGGATCCCGTTCCCGAACGATTTCCGTCGCGATCATACCTCAGACCAACTGCATGCTGACTTCGACGCGAAAGAAAACGAAGAGCTGGAAGCGCTGAACATTGAGGTATCCGTTGCTGGCCGTATGATGACCCGTCGTATTATGGGTAAAGCATCATTCGTTACGCTGCAGGACGTTGGCGGCCGTATTCAGCTGTACGTTGCTCGCGATGACCTGCCGGAAGGCGTCTACAACGAGCAGTTCAAAAAATGGGATCTGGGCGATATCCTCGGCGCGAAAGGTAAGTTGTTCAAGACCAAGACCGGTGAGTTGTCTATTCACTGCACCGAACTGCGTCTGCTGACCAAAGCGCTGCGCCCGCTGCCGGACAAATTCCACGGTCTGCAGGATCAGGAAGCGCGCTATCGTCAACGTTACCTGGATCTCATCTCTAACGATGAATCCCGCAATACCTTTAAAGTGCGTTCACAAATTATGGCTGGCATCCGTCAGTTCATGGTGGGTCGCGGCTTTATGGAAGTGGAAACCCCGATGATGCAGGTGATCCCTGGCGGTGCCGCTGCGCGTCCGTTCATCACCCATCATAACGCGCTGGATCTGGATATGTACCTGCGTATTGCGCCGGAACTGTACCTCAAGCGTCTGGTGGTTGGCGGCTTCGAACGCGTGTTCGAAATTAACCGTAACTTCCGTAACGAAGGCATCTCTGTTCGCCATAACCCAGAGTTCACCATGATGGAACTCTACATGGCTTATGCGGACTACAAAGATCTGATCGAACTGACCGAATCGCTGTTCCGTACGCTGGCGCAGAACGTTCTGGGAACGACTGAAGTGCCTTATGGTGAAGAAGTCTTCGACTTCGGTAAGCCGTTCGAAAAACTGACCATGCGCGAAGCGATTCAGAAATACCGTCCGGAAACCAACATGGCCGATCTGGATAACTTCGACTCTGCAAAAGCGATTGCTGAATCTATCGGCATCAAAGTTGAGAAGAGCTGGGGTCTGGGCCGTATCGTGACCGAGATCTTTGAAGAAGTTGCGGAAGCGCACCTGATTCAACCGACCTTCATTACCGAGTACCCAGCAGAAGTTTCTCCGCTGGCGCGTCGTAATGACGAAAATCCGGAAATCACTGACCGTTTCGAATTCTTCATCGGCGGACGTGAAATCGGTAACGGTTTCAGCGAGCTGAACGATGCGGAAGATCAGGCGCAGCGTTTCCAGGATCAGGTTAACGCTAAAGATGCGGGTGATGACGAAGCAATGTTCTATGACGAAGACTACGTTACCGCTCTGGAACACGGTCTGCCGCCGACTGCGGGTCTGGGCATTGGTATCGACCGTATGGTTATGCTGTTCACCAACAGCCACACTATCCGCGACGTGATCTTGTTCCCGGCGATGCGCCCGGTTAAGTAAGATGTGAAATGCCGGATGGCGGCTGACGCCTTATCCGGCCTACGATTCGTTATGTAGGCCAGATAAGCGTAGCGCCATCAGGCAATAATTTGTTGGCAGTAATTCCGCAACAGCGTACGCGCTTCTTTGTCTGCAACCTGCATTACCATCCACGGGCTAAAAGCCCACGGCGTCGCGTCAATCCCGCTTAAGACATCCGCAAGACTGCTCCAGTGGCAATCCATCACTTCATCTGGATTTAGCTGTAGCGGACTCACGATATGTGCGGCATAAACCGGGCATACTTCGTTTTCAACTATTCCACTCGGGTCTGTAGCGCGATAACGAAAGTCAGCGTATACGGGGCTGAGCAAGTCGATGTCTGCACCCAGTTCGAAGCGAGCCCGGCGAACAATAGCGGCTTCGTGGGTTTCACCCAGCTGCGGGTGACCGCAGACAGAGTTGGTCCAGACACCTGGCCAGGCTTTTTTGTGCAGCGAGCGGCGGGTGACCAGCAGTTGGCCCTGCTCGTTAAATATCCAGCACGAGAAAGCGGAATGCAGGGGGGTTGTGGCGGTATGCGCCGCATATTTTTCCAGCGTTCCGCAAGGTTGGTCCTGCTCATTCAATAAAATGACATGTTCCTGTCGCATAGCGTCCACCATCAATCTTAAGCACCCATATTATATGCTTAATTAAGTCAGATTGATTAACAGAGGGTGTGAAATGCCAGAGCCGACGGTTCGTTGCGCGATATGATTTGGCATCCGGTGTCTGGCTGCTATGATAAAGCGTCTGAAAATGTTGCGAGGTATTGTTTTGAGTGCAGGACGCCTGAAGAAAAATGGCCAGGGTATCGTGATGTTGCTGTGCGTCGGTCTGCTGTTAGCAGGGTGTTCCGGGAGCAAGTCGTCTGATACAGGAAGTTATTCCGGCTCCGTGTATACCGTGAAGCGGGGGGATACGCTATACCGTATTTCGCGCGCTACCGGGACCAGCGTGAAAGAGATCGCCCGCCTGAATAATATTTCACCGCCCTATACCATTGAAGTAGGGCAAAAACTGAAGGTCAGCGGTGGCGCGAAAACCAGTTCTAACTCTGGCAAAACAACCAAGAAATCCTCAACCAAAACGGCAGCGGTCAGACCGTCTTCGTCCGTACCGCAGTCTTCCTGGCCTCCGGTAGGGCAACGTTGCTGGCAGTGGCCTGCCAGCGGTAAGGTGATCCTGCCTTATTCAACCGCGGACGGCGGCAACAAGGGCATTGATATCTCTGCTGCGCGCGGTACACCGATTTATGCCGCCGGCGCTGGGAAGGTGGTTTACGTCGGTAATCAGCTGCGGGGCTATGGTAATCTCATCATGATTAAGCACAGTGAGGACTACATCACTGCGTATGCGCATAATGACACCATGCTGGTGAACAACGGTCAAAACGTGAAGGCCGGGCAGAAAATCGCGACGATGGGCAGCTCGGATGCGACTACGGTGCGGCTGCATTTCCAAATCCGCTACCGGGCGACGGCTATCGATCCGCTGCGTTATTTGCCGCCGCAGGGCAGTAAGCCAAAATGCTGACGGTGATTTAATCGCCAGTCAGTCGGTTAGTCCCTTGCCAAGAAGAGCGTAAGGTTTATAATCCCTTACGCACTTCGATGCGGGCGTAGTTCAATGGTAGAACGAGAGCTTCCCAAGCTCTATACGAGGGTTCGATTCCCTTCGCCCGCTCCAAAATTCTCTCCCTGTAATTAATCCTTAAAAACGTTAGATAGCGACACCGGAATCCGGTGGTAGCGTGCCGTTACCTTCACCCAGATTACGTTGTAGCAATACCGTGTCGAGCCATAGCCCATGTTTGAAGCCAATGTTTTTCAGTGTGCCGATTTGCGTAAATCCGGCCTGCTGATGGACTTTTAACGATCCCTGATTATTGCTGTCGCCGACGATGGCAATCAGTTGCCGATAACCCTGTGCTTCAGCCCAGCCAATCACATGACGCAGTAAGGCTTTTCCTACACCCTGACGCTGAGCCGTTGGAGCAATATAAATCGAATCCTCAAGGGTATAGCGGTAGGCATAGCGCTCGCGGTAGCGGGTGAGGTAGCAATACCCGATGACCTTATCTTCCTGCAGAGCGACGACCCACGGCAGCCCGAGGCTGCGGATTTTTTCCAGACGAGCAAGCATCTCGTGTGCATCCGGCGGGTCGGTTTCAAAGCTGCCGGTACCGTGAAGAACATGATGTGCATAGATATCGCGTATGGCGGGGATGTGCTTTTCTTCTGCGTTAACGATTTTCATTGACCGGCTCCCATTGGCGTCTTTGCCCAGATTACCTGAAAGTCTGAGGGGAAGGTAAGTGCAAAAAATTATGCTTCTATCAGTTGCTTGTAATGCAAATAGGCTTGCATATTGTAAGGGGAAATAATTGATTGTGGTTGATATTGTCAATAGTACGCAAGGTTGGTAAATATATTAACAGGTAGAGTAATACACAATTATTCACGCACGTATTTGATTGAGTTTCCAAATACCAATTATGGTAGGTTTCGAAAAATGATAAATAAAGTTGTTTGATTTCAACGCATTGTTACTGTATCTAATTCTTCTTGCGCCTGTACCCTTATTTTCATTTCATTGGCCCTGTTTGAGCCCTAAAAATTAAGTTATATTTTGTTGTTAGCAGAGAGCCTATTATCAGATTTTTCTCTATTCACCTCTCAAAATAGTTACCATGCAAACAGTTGCGCGGTGTAGCTATGCTAACCAGCAATAGTAAGCATCGTCACATGATGTCACCGGGCAAACTTTGTTTAAATCCAGAATTCAATCCCAAGAGTATTAGGATTATTTAGTCTAAAATACTTTTTTGCCTAAGACTTTTCTTATTGCGTAGCCACGAACTACATGGAGTGATAAAATTCCCGAGTTTATGCCTCCTGTCCAACGATTAGAGGACGCGGTGCGGGTAGTCAATAAGACGAAAGAATTAATTGCTTCATAACCCTATTACGAAATAAGCGGCAGTGCATCTTACATGGTCGGCAACTGTCAGGGATTGACCGTAACTTATTGAAAACGCTTATTTTTACTCTGATGTAAGATATAAGGGCAGATATGTTCAGTATGCGTCGACATGCCAACTTCATTAAACGTTTTAAGTCTGTAAGCTGTTTATTTACGGCAAGCATTCTTTTCCCTATGCAAATCTCTGCTGCGGTATCAGATTATGATGCTTTGGTTATTGAAGCGCGGGGGGGGAATAGTGCGCCACTATTGCGCTACCTTGAGGATCAGGGAAAGAAAAGTGCGCTAACGCCAAATCAGGTTGCCGACTGGCTGCAAGTTTCTGGTTGGGTTGAGAACAACGATAAAACAACCATTCAAATCTGGCAGCGGTATCGTGGGCAGATGGATGTGCCTGCGCGCGGCAAAGTCGCCGCTGCACGTGCGTACCGTAACCAGAAAAACTGGAATGATTCATTGGCGGTGTGGGAAAGCGTTTTACAGGAAGAGCCTGATAACGTGGATGTACGCACCGGCTGGATAATGACGTTGGCGGATGCGCGCTACAACCAACAAGCCCTTACTGAAGCGAATAAATGGGCGCAGGCGCATCCGGGCGCAGACTCCGACGCACTGCTTGCCTACGTATATCATTCTCAGGGGAAAAACTGGGATGCACTGTTGGTTGCCAGCCAGGCGGATGATGTTGATCCAGGCAACAAAAATGCAAAATCCACGCTGCTATCTGCGCTGTCGGCGAACCGCGTTTCCGGACCCGCTTTAAATATGGCGGAGGTCGTTCCCACGGCTGATCCAGTGAAGCGCCGTCTTGAGCTTGATGCGGCGGCTGAAATGGTACGCTCCTCCTATACGTCCGCACGTAATGAAGAAGAACGGTTTATCGTGGCCGATAAAGCGCTGGCCCGTTATGACCTGTTGCTGGCGGCCTGGAAAGATGAGCCGTCTGCGCAGAATGATGTCCGTCGGGCGAGAATTGACCGTATGGGTGCCCTGTTGGTGCGTAAGCGTACTGCCGAAGTGATTGATGAGTATGAATCCCTTTCTGCAAGCGGCGAAGTACCAAACTATGCAAAACGCTGGGTGGCATCAGCATGGTTAAGCGAACGCCAGCCGGAAAAAACCGAAGCGATGCTGGCGAGCATCTACTACCCGAATGGACCTATCCCGGTGACGCCGCTCAGTCCTGAGGATCAACAAGATCTGTTCTACGCGCACATTGATAATGAAAACTTCGATGCTGCCAAAAAACAAGTCGATGATTTGATCAAAGAGAGTCCGTATCTGCAGCGTATCTATGGCTCGCCAACGCCGCAGCCTAACGATAACTGGCTGCTCGGACAGTCGCTACTGACGCAATATCATATCGCTGCCAATGAACTGCCAGAGGCAGAAAAGCTCGCAGAGCATCTGGCACGAACAGGCTCTGGTAACCAGGGATTGCGCATTTCCTATGCCTCTGTGCTTGAAGCGCGTGGATTGCCGCATGCGGCGGAGAAAGAGCTTAAGCTGGCGGAAGTCATTGAACCAAGCAACCTGGAGCTGGAACGTCAGCAGGCTTACGTTGCACTGGATCTTCAGGAGTGGAAACAGGCAGATGAACTGACGGATGACGTTATTGCCCGTAGCCCGGATGATGAAGCGACGCTGCGCCTCGCGCGTATTCGTGATGTCCACAAAATGTCGGAAGTGCGTATTAGCGGAACGCAGGGGATCTCGTCCGATAGCCCGGTCAGCGGTAAGAATGACTTCAACATCAACACGGCTATTTACAGTCCGCCGATTAATGACAACTGGCGACTGTTTACCGGATTCAACTTTGCTACTGGTGAATTTGAGGAAGGGAAGGGCATCAGCCGCGATCTGGCGGCGGGGGCAGAATGGACTTCCCGTGATTACTGGGCGGAAATGGAAGTGTCTGGCCGAAATTATGGCGATGGTCAGAAGATTGGCGGGCGTCTATCCGGCTGGCATGACTTCAATGACAACTGGCGCGTTGGTGGTTCGGCCGAGCGCCTCTCTCGCAATACCCCGTTGCGCGCGCTGCGTAGTGGCGTGTATGCCAACGGCGGCGATATGTTTGTTCGCTGGTATCAAAACGAACGACGTGAATATCAACTGTCGTTTGCCGCATCACATTTCTCGGACGGTAACGATCGCATCGAATACGGACTCAGCGGAAAAGAGCGCATGTGGACCACGCCGCGCTTCACGCTGGACTTTACACCGGGTATCGGCGGGAGCACCAACACCAAAGAAAATGTTCCGTATTACAACCCGAAGAGTGATTTTTCGGTTGTCCCTAGCCTGAGCGCAGAGCAGGTTCTTTACCGCCACTATGATACCGTCTGGACACAGCAAGGTCTGGCTGGCGTAGGTGGCTACTGGCAGCAAGGTGAAGATGCAGGCGCTATCGTCCAGGTGGGATACGGACAACGGCTTAAATGGAACAACGTCGTAGATGGCGGGGTGATGCTGATTTGGGATAAACGCCCCTATGACGGTAAACGTGAGCGGAATATCTCCCTCGCTTTCGATTTAAATGTCAGGTTTTAAGGATTGTTCATGCTGAAAAGATGCCTGTGGCTTAGCGCATTAATCGCTGGCTGGTTGATGATTACCGCGTGCAGCAGCGCGCACAATACAACGCCTCGCTATGTTCCTCCCGCAGAGAGAACACCGCTGACGGCGGATCATCCGTGGCCGAAAAATAGCTTTCTGGTGCTCGGCTACCATGATGTGGAGGATGGTGCAGCCGACCAGCGCTACCTCTCTGTGCGTACCAGCGCGTTGAGCGACCAAATGGCCTGGCTGCGTGATAATGGCTATCAGCCGATCAGCGTGCAGCAAATTCTGGACGCCCATGACGGTAAAATTGTACTGCCGGAAAAAGCGGTACTGCTCACCTTTGACGATGGATATAGCAGTTTTTATACCCGCGTCTGGCCGCTACTGAAAGCCTACAACTGGCCTGCGCTCTGGGCGCCAGTAGGCAGTTGGGTTGATGCGCCAGCCAACAAAAAAGTCGATTTTGGTGGCTTAATGACCGCGCGAGACAAATTCGCCACCTGGAAAATGGTCGAAGAAATGGGCAAGTCGCCGTTGGTGGAAGTCGGTGCGCACACCTGGAACTCGCACTTTGGCGCTGAGGCCAACCCGCAGGGGAGTAAAGAGCCCGCTGTGGCGAACCGCCTGTATGATAAGAAAACCGGCACTTACGAAACGGACGAACAGTACACGCGACGTATAAACACGGATATCTCTCTGATCACTAACAAGATCAAAGCGGTGACCGGCAAATCGCCGCGCGCGTGGGTATGGCCTTACGGCGCAGCCAACGGTACAACGTTAAACCTGGCCAAAGAGCATGGCTATAAGATGGCCTTTACGCTTAATGAAGGGTTGGCGAATGCCGCGTTTCTCGATGATATTCCGCGCGTGCTGATTTCTGATAACCCATCCCTTAAGCGCTTTGCCAGTCAGGTCGCTCAGGTCCGTGAACCACAGACGATGCGCGTGATGCATGTCGATCTGGATTACGTGTATGACAAAGACCCTGCTCAGCAGAAGCGAAATATCGATAAGCTGATCCAGCGCGTTTATGACATGCGTATTTCTCATGTCTTCCTGCAGGCGTACGCCGATCCGCAGGGCGACGGGAATATTCGCGAACTCTATTTCCCTAACCGTTGGCTGCCGATGCGTGCCGATCTCTTTAACTATATCTCCTGGCAGTTACAAACGCGGGCCGGGGTGACGGTGTATGCCTGGATGCCGGTTCTGGCTTTCGATCTCGACGCGTCCATTCCACGCGTAACCGCATGGGATCCGAAAACGGGACGCACTGCTATCAATCATGAGAACTATGTTCGTCTCTCGCCCTGGGACAGCGAAGCGCGCAAACGCATCACTGAAATCTATGAAGACCTGGCGAAGCACGCCAGCTTCAAAGGTATTTTGTTCCATGACGATGCTTTCCTGACGGATTTTGAAGATGCGTCACCGGAGGCGTTAGCCGCCTACCGTGCCGCAGGGCTTCCGGGCAGTATCGAGCAAATACGTAATAATCCTCAGGCGTTCGAGCGCTGGACTCGCCTGAAAAGTAAGATGCTGATTGACTTCACCAAACAACTGACCCGGACGGTGCGTAATATTCGCGGTCCACAGGTGCAAACCGCGCGCAATATTTACGCCATGCCGGTACTGGAGCCTGAAAGTGAAGCCTGGTTTGCACAAAACCTGAATGATTTCCTCAATACCTATGACTGGACGGCGCCGATGGCGATGCCATTCATGGAACAGATCCCGGCCAATGATGCCAACGCATGGCTTGACCGACTGGTGAATGCCGTTGCACAAACCCCTGGGGCGCTGGATAAAACCGTGTTTGAACTGCAGGCACGAGACTGGCGTAAATCCGGGGATCAGGCTGAAATCAGCGGAAAACAAATAGCCGAATGGATGCGCCAGCTGAAATTAAGCGGTGCAGGTAACTACGGCTATTACCCGGATGATTTCATCAGCGACAAACCTGAGATGTCAGAGATTCGCTCGACGTTCTCCTCATACTGGTATCCGCAAAAATGACCGATCGCATTATTGCTTTCCTGATACTTTGCCTGATGTTCAGCCTGCCGTTTGGTGTGGCTGTCATCTTTACAGGTGAAGTGATGTTGAACTTCGTCTTCTTCTGGCCTTTATTCATGTCTGGCTTATGGATAAGCGGCGGGGTCTATTTCTGGTTTTACCGTGAACGTCACTGGAAATGGGGAGATGACACTCCACCACCGACATTGCAGGGGAATCCACTGGTTTCCATTCTGATCCCCTGTTTTAACGAAGGGATCAATGCGCGTGAAACCATTGAGGCAGCACTGGCCCAGCGATATAAGAATATCGAAGTGATCGCCATCAACGATGGTTCGACGGATGACACTCACGACGTGCTGGAACAACTGGCAGTGGAATACCCCAGCCTGCGGGTGATTCATCTGGCTGAAAACCAGGGCAAAGCGCTGGCGCTCAAGACCGGTGCGGCCGCGGCGCGCAGCGATTATCTGGTGTGTATTGATGGCGATGCGTTACTGGAACGCGATGCCGTCGCTTATATGGTGGCTCCGCTGATCCAGTTCCCGCGCGTTGGTGCAGTGACGGGGAACCCGCGAATTCGAACCCGCTCTACGTTAATCGGTCGTGTGCAGGTCGGTGAGTTCACTTCCATTATCGGCTTGATTAAGCGTACTCAGCGAGTCTATGGGCAGATCTTTAGTGTCTCAGGTGTGGTTGCGGCGTTTCGTCGTCGCGCGCTGGCCGAGGTCGGTTACTGGAGCCCGGACATGATCACCGAAGATATCGATATCAGTTGGAAGCTGCAATTGCGCCACTGGTCGGTATTCTTTGAGCCGCGCGCACTGTGCTGGATCCTGATGCCTGAAACCTTAAGAGGGCTGTGGAAGCAGCGTTTGCGCTGGGCGCAGGGTGGTGCAGAGGTGTTTATCGTTAACATGCGTCGTCTGTGGTCGTGGGAGTTCCGCCGCATGTGGCCGCTGTTTCTTGAGTTCTGTTTTTCTACCGCCTGGGCATTTGCCTATGCGATCAGTATCGTGCTGTTCCTGTTAGGGCTGATGATCCCGATGCCGGACTCGCTGTATGTACAGCATCTGTTCCCACCAGCCTTTACCGGGCTTATCCTCGGCGTGGTGTGCTTGCTGCAGTTTGCGGTGAGCCTGATGATTGAACGACGCTATGAAAAAAATATTGGCGCTTCATTGTTCTGGATTATCTGGTTCCCGGTGGTGTACTGGATGCTAAGCCTGTTCACCACGCTGGTGTCATTCCCGAAAGTGATGCTCAAACGCAAACGTGGCAGAGCGCGTTGGGTGAGTCCTGATCGCGGTATTGGGAGGATCGAATCATGAACCAGCCACTGATCTTCACGGAGCGGCGTTTGCTGCCGCGCATCATCGATGTGTTGTTGACGGCCATCGCATGGGTTGGATTTATCTATTTAATCTATAAAGGGCTGATCACAGCCCTGGCGCATTCACCGTATATGGGGGTGCGACCCTTTTTCACCACGCTGGATACGGTCACGTTTTATATCCTTGTCGCCCTGGTCAACGGACTGGTGCTGATTGGCTGGGCGAAGTACAACCAGTTTCGTTTTCGGGTCGAACGCCGCAGTCGCAGACCCGGGCTTGAAGACCATGAGCTGGCAGAAAGTTTGCGTATTACCCGGGAGCTGGTTACGGAACTGAACAAGGCGAGGGTGCTGACGGTCCACCATCATGAGAATGGCGAAATCAGTCATATCGATGTGGACAGGGATATTGCCGATAACCGCCTCCCGCCGCCGACGCCTGCGATGCTGGAGTATTTGCCGCCAGAGCCGCAGCCGTCGATACTGAAAAAGCCTGAATGATATTTCTGCTTTCAGCCGCTTCCTTCAGCCTCGCATAGGTCTATGATTAGACCCAGACAATAAAAAAATGCGAGGCAATGTCGTGGATAAGGAACTACTGGATGCAGGTTACCGGGCCTATACCGGCGAGAAGATTGACGTCTACTTCAACACGGCGATGTGTCAGCATTCGGGCAATTGCGTGCGGGGAAGCGCGAAGCTGTTTAACCTGAAACGTAAACCGTGGATTATTCCGGATGAAGTGGACGTTGCCACGGTCATCAAGGTCATCGATACCTGTCCGAGCGGTGCGCTGAAATATCGCCAAAAATGAGTGAGGGAAGCATGGAAATTCTTGCAGGCCATAACAAGTTTTATGTCAATGATGCTGAGGGCAACCAGGTTGCCGAGATTGTTTTCGTGCCGACGGGCGAGCATCTGAGCATCATTGAACATACCGATGTCGATCCCAGTCTGAAAGGTCAGGGCGTCGGCAAACAGCTGGTGGCGAAAGTGGTAGAGAAGATGCGCGCTGAAAACCGCAAAGTTATTCCGCTGTGCCCGTTTGCCAAACATGAATTTGATAAAACCCGCGAGTACGACGATATCCGCGCCTGATTATCTAATATGCACCGGAAGGTATAACAGCCATCCGGTGCATCACGCCCGATGCAGTAAATCCTGATAAATCCCCGTCAGTATCCCTTGCGGGCCAAACTCTTTTTTAATCCACTGAGTGACACGACCGGTTGCCGAATGCTGGGTTGCCAACAGCATTCGTGAATCCTGACGCGGGTTGTGGATCTGCCGTGTCACCAGCAACGACTTTTCCATCGCCTCGCGCACCATATAGTCTGGCAGAAAACCGATGCCCTCCCCCAGGATCTGGCACTGGCACTTGGTATTAAAATCGGGAACCAGAATCGACTCCTGTCCGTGTAACAGCCAGCCGACCTTCTTATTGATGGTATGTGCGGTGTCTTCCACCATGATGTTCGGGTACAGGCGCAGTTGGCTCTCAGAAATGGGTTCAGGCATAAACGCCAGCGGATGATCCGGGGCAATAGCGAACGACCAACGGATCGCGCCGATCTCGGTGTAATCAATTCCGCCGCCGTCCAGTAATGTATCGGGCGCGCCAATCGCGATATTGGCCAGGTTATTGATGATCGAATCCCAGACGCCGTTATACACCTCTGTAGTGACGGTTATCTGGCAGGTTGGAAACTGTTTCTTGAGTACCTGCAGCAGCCGCGCCGTATGTTGAGGGGTATACAACAGCTGGTTAATGCAGATGCGCACCCGAGCCTCAATTCCCTGAGCGATGGTATCAATGCTGCGCTTGATTGCGTGGAAATCGTTGAGCAGGTCGGTCGCCTTACGAAACAGATAGCGTCCGGACTCGGTCAGCTCAATGCTGCGAGTACTGCGGGTAAACAGCACCACGTCGAGACCCATTTCCATGCGCTTAATGGTGTAACTAATTGCCGATGTGGTTAAGCCAAGCTCCTCCGCTGCCTTGCTGAAACTGCTATAGCGGGCAGCCATCGTAAATGCCAGTAGGTTTTCCTCGGTAAATATTGAATTCATCTTTCTCCCCTCCGGCGACAATGCGCATCCGCAACACGATGATTGTTGAATGTATTTGTAATCCTTATACAGAGCAATCAGTTTTGAACAGAATTTAACACTAGTTTTACATTTGATTTGAAGGCAATCACACTTCTGTATTTTAATTGCAGGCCGCTATCCGTGCAGCATACCGCCTGATTTTCCGGACTACTGATTAGTGGCTAAAAGGGCCCCAGCCATAAGGGAAAGATTGCACTACAGCACGTTTTGCTCTCATTGTTAAAATTGATTCAATAATCGATGCGCTAACGATGAATGAAATTTAAGCGGATGTTATTCTCTGCACTCTATTGCTATTCTCAGGTTATCGGATATTTAAAAAGTCTAAAAAACTGCAGGGGAGCGATTATGTCAGAGAAAGAACTCATTACTGAATTTCTGCTGGCGGCAGAGCAGGGCAATGCCGATGGATTAAAATCCTGTCTGGCAAAAAATGTGGATATTAACGCCACCAACCGCCAGGGGCGTACTGCCATTATTATTGCCAGCCTGAATAAACATTATGACTGTGTTTCTTTATTGATTGCTGCGGGTGCCGATATTAATAAACAAGATCAAACTTGTTTTAACCCCTTCCTGATTAGCTGCCTGACTAATGATTTAACGCTGTTGCGTACGGTATTACCGGCTGACCCTGACCTCAATTGCCTGAGCCGTTTTGGCGGCGTTGGTATTACACCTGCCAGCGAAAAAGGTCATGTCGAGATCGTGCGCGAACTACTGCTGCGTACCGATATCAATGTCAACCATACTAATTTTGTTGGCTGGACGCCGCTCCTGGAAGCCATCGTGCTAAATGACGGCGGTGCGAAGCAGCAGGAGATCGTTAAGCTGCTGCTCGACCATGGCGCAAACCCGCACATGACGGATAAATACGGTAAAACCCCGCTGGAACTGGCGCGAGAGAAAGGGTACCACGAAATTGCCGAGCTGCTGATTGCGGCCGGAGCCTGACACAGGAGCGCCATTATCGCTACGCCATCACGGCGATGCGTACGGGCGCTAACCGCAGACAGCGCGTTTCTCACTTTCCGGGGAACGGGACGGGTTGAACAGGTTTTTTCCCACGCGGTAAACCTGTTGATACCCGAACAGCAGCGGCTGCTGACGTTACTGAGTGAAGATTGTGATAACGCACCTAACAGCTGTCGGTTGGCGCTGACGCATTGTGAAGACCTGTTTCACCCCGGTGAGCGGGTCAATTTTAGCGGGTCGGGAATAGTTGTTGGCAATGATAAATGGATAGAAACCGCCGGTTGCCAGCTGTGGCGAATACCACGGTGGACATCTGATGCAGCAAGCCTTGCCGCAGTCGGCTGGCAGCACTGGGAAGAGGTTATCCGCCAACAGCTAACAAGCGACGACACATTATTTCTGTACCGGGGTGACAATCCGTTTTATCAGGAAATCACCCGTCAATTACTCAACCGCCGACAAACATTACTGACGGCGTTGCGTACAGGAGAAAATATTACTACGGCGGTCAGCCATTTAATTGGTTTGGGGATAGGGCTGACGCCCTCATCGGATGATTATTTAGTAGGCTTAAGCACTATTTTATTTATTCTCGGACATCCGCTGAGGAAATATCGAGATGATTTTTTAGCAGCATTGCAACGTGCAGGAAATAATACAACGCTACTTAGCAAAATAACGCTAGAGGAAGCATTTAATCAGCGTTATCGGGAAAGCATCGGACGGCTGCTGAACCAATTTATTACTGAGCAACAACTCGTTTCTACGCAATATATTACTGACATTAAAAATATCGGTTCAAGTTCTGGCTGCGACATGCTGTATGGCATGGCGGATGCCTGCGCCCTGAGCCACAGGTCCGGAGGGAATTATGTCGATCAGGATAGTTGTTAAAAAGAACACGTATTTTGATTCTGTCTCACTGATGTCTATCTCCACGCGCGCAAATAAGCTCGATGGCGTTGAGCAGGCGTTTGTGGCTATGGCGACAGAGATGAATAAGGGCGTACTGAAGAATCTCGGCCTGCTGACGCCTGAGCTGGAAGAGGCGAAAAGTGGCGATCTGATGATTGTCATTAAAGGCGCCAGCGAGGCGGCGAACGACCAAACGCTGGTGGCGATTGACGATCTGTTTACGCATAAAGAGCAGGGTGGCCAGCATGAAGCGCGCTATGCCACGCTTGCCAGCGCGAAGAAGCATGTTCCTGAGAGCAATCTGGCGGTGATCTCAGTCAATGGCCTGTTTGCCGCGCGTGAAGCGCGCCAGGCGCTGCAAAATAACCTCAATGTGATGCTGTTCTCTGACAACGTCTCTCTTGAGGACGAGCTGGCGCTTAAGCAGCTGGCGCATGAAAAAGGACTGTTGATGATGGGGCCAGATTGCGGAACCGCCATCATTAACGGCGCGGCGCTGTGTTTTGGCAACGCGGTGCGTCGCGGCAACATCGGAATTATTGGTGCCTCCGGTACCGGCAGCCAGGAGCTGAGCGTACGCATTCACGAATTTGGCGGCGGAATTTCCCAGTTGATTGGCACAGGTGGACGCGATCTTAGCGAAAAGATTGGCGGCCTGATGATGCTTGACGCGATTGGCATGCTGGAGGCCGATCCGCAAACTGAGATCATCGCACTTATCTCCAAACCACCTGCGCCAGCGGTGGCGCGCAAGGTGCTGGAACGTGCGCGCGCCTGTCATAAGCCCGTGGTGGTGTGTTTCCTCGGACGTGAAGCCGCGCCTGCGGATGAAAAAGGCCTGCAGTTTGCCCGCGGTACTAAAGAGGCGGCGTTGAAAGCGGTACTGCTGACCGGCGTGAAAAAAGAGAGTCTGGATCTGCATCCGCTCAACTGGCCGCTGATTGAAGAGGTTCGCGCCCGTCTGACCCCACAGCAAAAGTACATCCGTGGCTTGTTCTGTGGCGGCACGTTGTGCGATGAGGCGATGTTTGCTGCCATGGAAAAACATGCCGAAGTTTACAGCAACATTCATCCGGATCCGGCGTTCCGCCTGAAAGATCTCAACCGCAGCGTGGCGCATACCTTCCTCGATTTCGGTGATGACGATTTTACCAATGGCAAACCGCACCCGATGATCGATCCCACCAACCGCATTAGTCGTCTGTTACAGGAAGCGCGCGATCCTGAAGTTGGCGTGATCGTGATGGACTTCGTCCTTGGATTTGGATCGCATGAAGATCCGGTTGGCGTGATGCTCGATGCGATCGTTGAAGCCAAAGCGATCGCCGTCGCAGACGGTCGTCCGCTTGAGATCCTCGGCTATGTGCTGGGAACCGATCTTGATACGCCGTCGCTGGAAAAACAGTGTCAGATGCTGACCGACGCCGGGGTTATCTGGGCGAGCAGTAGCACCAACACAGGATTGCTGGCGCGTGAATTTATCTGTAAAGGGGAGGAAGCCTGATGAGCCAGACACTGTTTAACCAGCCGCTGAACGTGATTAACGTTGGCATAGCAATGTTCAGCGATGACCTGAAAAAGCAGAACGTACCGGTGACTCAGCTCGACTGGACACCGCCGGGCCAGGGCAACATGCAGGTGGTAGCGGCACTGGATGATATTGCCGATTCACCGTTGGCAGACAAAATCGCGGCCGCTAACCAGCAGGCGCTGGAACGCATTATCCAGTCGCATCCGGTGCTGATTGGCTATGACCAGGCGATCAACGTCGTGCCGGGCATGACCCGTAACACCATCCTGCACGCCGGGCCGCCAATCCGCTGGGAAAAAATGTGCGGCGCAATGAAGGGGGCGGTAACCGGGGCGCTGGTCTTTGAAGGGCTGGCGAAAGATCTGGATGAAGCCGCCGAACTGGCCGCCTCGGGTGAAATCATCTTCTCTCCGTGCCACGAGCATGACTGTGTCGGCTCGATGGCGGGCGTGACATCGGCATCGATGTTTATGCACATCGTCGAGAACAAAACCTATGGCAACCGCGCATATACCAATATGAGCGAGCAGATGGCGAAGATCCTGCGTATGGGCGCGAACGATCAGAGCGTTATCGATCGTTTGAACTGGATGCGCGATGTGCTGGGACCGATGCTGCGCGACGCTATGAAGCTGGCGGGCGAAATCGATCTGCGCCTGATGTTGGCGCAGGCATTGCACATGGGTGATGAGTGCCATAACCGCAACAACGCCGGGACGGCGCTGCTGATTCAGGCGCTGACGCCGTGGATTATTCAGACCGGCTATCCGGTTGAGCAGCAACGTGAGGTGTTCGAGTTCGTCCTCAGTAGTGATTACTTCTCCGGACCGACCTGGATGGCGATGTGTAAAGCCGCAATGGACGCTGCACACGGTATTGAATACAGCACCGTGGTGACGACGATGGCGCGCAACGGCGTTGAGTTCGGTCTGCGCATTAGCGGCTTACCGGGCCAGTGGTTTACCGGTCCGGCGCAGCAGGTGATTGGACCGATGTTTGCGGGCTATAAGCCGGAAGATTCCGGACGTGATATCGGCGATAGCGCGATCACCGAAACCTACGGCATTGGCGGTTTCGCGATGGCGACGGCACCGGCCATCGTAGCGCTGGTGGGCGGTACGGTCGAAGAGGCCGTTGATTTCTCTCGCCAGATGCGAGAAATCACTCTCGGCGAAAACCCCAACGTCACCATTCCGCTGCTTGGTTTTATGGGCGTACCGACTGCTATTGATATTACGCGCGTAGGCAGCACCGGCATTCTGCCGGTGATCAACACCGCTATTGCGCACAAAGACGCGGGGATCGGCATGATCGGCGCCGGAATAGTTCACCCGCCGTTCGCCTGTTTTGAAAAGGCGATCCTCAACTGGCGCGACCGCTACTGCCAATAACAATAACCGGGGCTAACGCGGTTAGCCCCACAGTAGCGAAGCGAAAAACGTTGCTTACCTGCAGGGCTGGGCGATCTCCGAGATCGCAAATGATGCTTAACCTGTTAAGGATATTCCATGAACAGCATAAAACTAGAATGGAAACGTGGTGACTGGGCGGCTTACTTTGGGCTGATGACCAACAACCTGACTAACCTGCTGACAATGATGGGGCTGCTCATTTTTGTCGTCGGGATCCCTACTGAAATTGTCTACGGTCGTATTGCGCCTGCCTTTGGTCTGGCGGTGCTGGTGGCCAGTGTCTGCTACGCCTGGTTTGGCCTGCAGATGGCAAAGCACACCGGGCGTAACGACGTAACGGCGCTGCCGTCCGGACCGAGTGCACCGTCAATCTTCACCGTGACCTTCCTGGTGCTGATGCCGGTTTATCAGCAAACCAAAGATGCCAACTTCGCTATCCAGATAGCCCTGGTGTGGTGCTTTGTCGAAGCGTTGATCCTGGTCGGCGGCTCCTTCCTGGGCGAGACCATCCGCAAGATGATCCCGCGTACGGTACTGCTTTCTTGTCTGTCCGGCCTGGGGCTGTTGCTGCTGGCGATGAACCCGATGCTGCAGGCATTCGAAGCGCCGACGGTTTCTTTCATCGTCCTGTTGCTGATCTTCATTAACTGGTTCGGTAAGAAGCCGATTTTTGCCCGTATTCCTACCGGTTTACTGCTGCTGATTGCCGGTACGGCCCTGGCGTGGATCTCCGGTTTACAAAGCCCGGAAGCCATTAAAGCGTCGATGTCTTCCTTTGGCTTCAACCCGCCGGAAATTCATGTCGACAGCTTCTTGCAAGGTTTACCGCACGCACTGCCGTATCTGGCTTCTGCTGTTCCTCTGGGCCTGGCGAACTACATTTTTGACCTTGAGAACATTGAAAGTGCGCACGCGGCGGGGGATGAGTACAACACCCGTAAAGTCATGATGGCGAACGGCTTTGCCTCCATGCTCGGCTGCATGCTGGGTAACCCGTTCCCGGTGACCGTATATGTTGGGCATGCGGGCTGGAAAGCGATGGGCGCCAGCATCGGCTATACCCTCGCTTCAGGCATCACCATGTTCCTGGTGCCGCTGTTTGGGCTGGGCGCGTTTATGCTCGCCATTATTCCGATGACCGCGATAGTGCCGATTCTGGTGTTTATCGGCGTGGTGACCGCCAACCAGGTGGTGCGAGAAACGCCCAAAGTCGAGGTTCCCGTTATCTTCATCTGTCTGTTCCCGTGGATCGCCAACTGGGCATTGACCATCGTCAACAGCGTGATGGGTGCCGCCGGAACATCCGCGGGGAAACTGGGTAGTGACTTGCTGCACAGCAAAGGTGTCTATTACGACGGACTGGTGCATTTGGGAAGCGGCGCACCGCTGGCCAGCATGCTGTGGGGCTGCGTCGCTATCTTCGCCATTATGAACAAGCCGCTGCGCGGCGCGATTGCCGCAGCCTTTGGCGCACTGTTATCACTGTTTGGCGTGATCCACTCCCCGGCGGTTGGCTTTGCGGAAGGCAGCTCGATGATGTTTGTTGTGGCCTACCTGATGATGAGTGGCATGTTTGTCCTCAAGCATGTTCTTGATAGCCGTGAAGCGGTGACTGCGCCTGAGCAGGAACCGACGAAAACGACCTGAATTGCCTGCAAGCGGAAGATAACACTATGAAAGAACTTGTGGTCGTTGCCATTGGCGGCAACAGCATTATCAAAGATAACGCCAGCCAGTCGATTGAACACCAGGCTGAAGCGGTGAAAGCGGTAGCGGATACGGTGCTGGAGATGCTGGCATCGGACTACAACATTGTGCTGACGCACGGTAACGGGCCACAGGTAGGGCTGGATCTGCGGCGTGCGGAAATCGCGCACGAGCGTGAAGGGCTGCCGCTTACCCCGCTGGCAAACTGCGTTGCCGATACGCAGGGCGGTATCGGTTATCTGATCCAACAGGCGCTGAATAACCGTCTGGCGCGGCGCGGTGAGCAGAGGGCAGTTACGGTGGTCACGCAGGTGGAGGTCGACAAAAACGATCCGGGCTTCGCTAATCCGACCAAGCCCATTGGCGCGTTCTTTAGCGAAGCGCAGCGTGATGAACTGCAGCGGGTCAATCCGGGCTGGCGCTTTGTTGAGGATTCGGGGCGCGGCTACCGTCGGGTAGTCGCCTCTCCACAACCGAAGCGCATTGTCGAGGCGGAGGCGATCAAAACGCTGACCCAGCAAGGCTTTGTGGTTATTGGCGCGGGCGGCGGCGGGATCCCGGTGGTGCGTAGCGATCAAGGGGATTACCAGAGCGTGGACGCGGTGATTGATAAAGATCTCTCCACGGCGCTACTGGCGCAGGAGATCCGCGCCGACATTCTGGTCATCACCACCGGCGTCGAGCAGGTCTGTATTCATTTTGGCAAACCCAACCAGCAGGCGCTGGATACGGTGGATGTTGCAACGATGACCCGTTACATGCAGGAGGGTCATTTCCCGCCTGGCAGCATGTTACCCAAGATCGTTGCCAGCCTGGCGTTTCTGGAGCGTGGCGGTAAACGAGTAATCATCACCACGCCGGAATGCCTGCCTGCCGCACTGCGCGGCGAAACGGGCACCCATATTGTCCATTCCTGAGAGGAGACGTGAATGAAGGAAAGTAACAGCCGCCGTGAATTTTTAAGCCAGAGCGGAAAAATGGTGACCGCTGCCGCGCTGTTTGGCGCGGTCGCTCCGGTCGCGTATGCTGCTAATCCTGTCGGGAACACCTGCGGGTCGAAGAGCACAATGACGATTAACGATAAACACTATTACCTGGATAACGTCCTGCTGGAAGCGGGCTTTGATTACGAAAGCTCGGTGGTGGTGCACACCCGTACCGCGCTGCAAACCGTTGAAATCAAAGACGGAAAAATCGTTGCGCTGCGCGAGAATAAGCAGCATCCGGATGCGACGCTGCCTCACTATGATGCGGGTGGAAAGCTGATGCTGCCCGCCATGCGCGACATGCACATCCATCTGGATAAAACCTTTTACGGCGGTCCCTGGCGTTCGCTGAACCGTCCGGCTGGCACCACTATTCAGGATATGATCCGCCTGGAACAAAAGCTGCTGCCTGAACTCCAGCCTTATACGCAGGAGCGCGCAGAAAAGCTGATCGATCTGCTGCAGTCAAAAGGCACCTCGATCGCCCGCAGCCACTGCAACATAGAACCGGTTTCCGGGCTGAAAAATCTCGAAAACCTGCAGGCGGTACTGGCGCGTCGTCAACCGGGTTTTGCCTGTGAAATCGTGGCATTTCCGCAGCATGGCCTGCTGTTATCAAAATCTGAACCGCTGATGCGCGAAGCGATGCAGGCGGGAGCGCATTACGTCGGCGGTCTGGACCCAACCAGCGTCGATGGGGCGATGGAAAAATCCCTCGACACCATGTTCCAGATTGCGCTGGATTACGATAAAGGCGTAGATATCCATCTGCATGAAACCAGTCCGGCGGGTGTGGCGGCGGTGAATTACATGGTGGAAACGGTGGAGAAAACGCCGCAGCTAAAGGGCAAACTGACCATCAGCCACGCGTTTGCGCTGGCAACGCTGAACGAGCAGCAGGTTGACGCGCTGGCGACCCGTATGGCGGCGCAGCAGATTACAATTGCCTCGACGGTGCCGATTGGCACGCTGCATATGCCGCTCAAACAGCTGCGAGACAAAGGCGTGGAGGTGATTACCGGCACCGACAGCGTGATTGACCACTGGTCGCCGTACGGGCTGGGCGACATGCTGGAGAAGGCGAATCTGTACGCCCAGCTCTATATTCGCCCCAATGAGCTTAACCTGTCGCGTGCGCTGTTTCTTGCCACCGGCGATGTGCTGCCGCTAAACGATAAAGGTGAGCGCGTCTGGCCAAAAGCGCAGGATGAAGCCAGCTTTGTGCTGGTGGATGCCTCTTGTTCGGCAGAAGCGGTCGCGCGAATTTCCCCACGCACCGCGACCTTCCATAAAGGGCAACTGGTGTGGGGGAATGTCGCAAGCTAGCCTGGTTTTACGCGCAGCGGCAAGCGCTGCTGCGCTCTCTTGGTGTTAACCGACGATCCCCATATAGCCGTGAATCCCCATATATAAGCCGACCATAGCAATGAGCACACTGGAAAAATAGGGTGCTTTGCGGGCCATCGTGTTAAATCCGCTCCAGCGTTTGGCCGCCTGCTGCACGCTGATTGCCGCTCCCACGCCCACCGTTACCAGCGTCAGCGCCAGCCCGAGGCTGAAGCACAGCACCATGGTCGCACCCAGCGTGAAGGCTTTGAGCTGGATGCAAATCAGCAGCACCGTAATGGCGGCTGGGCACGGGATAAGCCCGCCGGTCAGACCGAACAGTAATATTTGGCCGTTGGTGACCTCTTTGCCCGCAAAGCGGCGCTGAATATCGGTGGCATGCGCCCGTTCGTGGGCATCCTGATACTCTTTTGAACCTTCGTTCAGCCCGGCCAGTGCGCCATGGTCGTGTTCATGATGATGATGGTGATCGTCATCGTGGTCATCATGATGGTGGTGATGACCGTCATGATCATGGTGATGCTCGTGAGCGTGGTGATGATGCCCATGATCGTGGTCGTGATGCGTCTGGGCCAGCCAGTTCTGCTCTCCCTGCCTGGTCCGCCAGAACATCCAGAATGCGGTCCCGAGAATAATAATCGCCGAAACAAACTGCAGCCAGGGCTCGACGGCCTGGGCGGTAAACGCTTTGCTGATATACATCCCGCCTAGCGCAATCAGCCATACCACGGCGGTATGCGACAGCGTTGCCGCCAGCCCCAGCATCACCGCCTGTTTGATGGTTCCCTTAATAGCAATAATAAAGGCCGCCATCATCGTCTTGGAATGCCCTGGTTCCAGCCCGTGTAACACACCCAATAGAATCGCGCTGGGAATGAAAAACCAGGCGTTGCCTTGCTGAAGAAGCGTAGAAAACTCACCCATGAGAATGATTCTTAGTTGTTTAATTTTGCTTGATTCTACTCCCCCCCAGTATTAAATACTACCCCCCAGTAGAATGAGGATGGTATTGTCGCTACAGCCAGACGTTAAAAAGGTAAAGCTATGTCACATACGATCCGCGACAAACAAAAGCTGAAAGCCCGAGCCAGCAAGATTCAGGGGCAGGTAGCGGCGTTGAAAACCATGCTGGATGAACCGCATGAATGCGCGGCGGTATTGCAGCAAATAGCGGCGATCCGCGGTGCGGTAAATGGATTAATGCGTGAAGTGATTAAAGGTCATCTGACCGAGCACATTGTGCATCAGGGCGATGAAATTAAGCGCGAAGAGGATTTGGATGTGATCCTGAAAGTGCTGGATTCGTACATCAAATAAGTCAGTTTAACGGCTCATCCACGTTCAATACCGTCCAGTTAAGCATGTAGGGTGAACATGTGATTCTTTCTCAGGGTTCCGTTCACCTCAGCAGTGTTATTTTTCTGAAGCATTGATACCCGTGAACGTGTAAAGGGCGTTCTTCGCCACGCCCTTTACAATCCCGGCTCCCGGCGGGAAAATTGCCGCTCCGCGGTCCCCTCCGCTTATTCCTCCAGGCTACCGGGTCGGGCGCGAGGTAGCGTCCCTGCAAAGCGCGCCCTGAGCCAGCATCCATGCTGGCTCTCCCGGGCTTACGGAAACACGTCGGCAATTTTCAGCCGGACCAGCCCACACCTCACCATCTGCGTTTTTGGTCTGAACAGCAAAACAGATTTAACTGGAAATCAGAGCGTTGAAGCGATGACTCGGGTCCGGCTGAAAATCGATGAGGAGTTGACGTCTGACCGGGGCTGTCCGCAGGGATGCGGACAGAGGGGACGGGCTGCATGGACGCAGGCTCGGCCCCGACCCGACAGGCAGACGGCATAAGACGAATGAATCGCGTAGCGACGATTTTCCCGCCGGGAGCCTGGGTTGCAAGGGAGGCGGCGGTGAGCCTCCCTTGCACGTTCACAGGAATCGGTGCTTCAGAGAAACGATGAACATGAGGTGAACGGAACCCTTCTCTGAGATAGCATGTTCATTACTTCCGCCAACACAGGTTGATATTTTCTGAAATTGAGTTGTTAACTGAACGACATCGCACCCACTTTCAGGAGAATGAGCCGTTCAACAACACGTTCTAGCCAAAAAACATCACAGATACGCACAGCAGACCGACAATCAGGGTGATCAGATTACCCACTGAACGGTACGGCTTCAGTGCCGGGATCAGATAGGTCGATAATGTCGGCATGATAAACAGAATCATGGCAATCAGTGGCCCGCTAATCGCGTAAATCATTGAAATGGCATTAGGGTTAATGCAGCAGATGATGAACGTAATGGCCGAAACCAACATAATGGACAGGGCGCGGTTAAAAGCCCGGCTTTTCTTCACTCCCACCTGATGCAACGACGTTTTTACTACTTCCGTTGCCCCTTCAATCACGCCAAAGTAGGTGCCGAGGAACGATTTTGACATCGCCACAACGGCAACGATGATCCCGGATATCGACAGCCAGGCCGGCGCATTGGGCATCATCGATAGCGCTGACAGAATGGTCACGCCTTCATTTTTCGCGTCTTCGATATAGTTTGTCGGAATCGAAAGCAAACAGCTGAAGACGAAAAACAGCACGCTCAGGCAGATGATGACGTAGGCTACCTTCATGATTTTTTTGCATTTACCCATGGCCTGCTCGCCGTATTTCTCACGTCGGTCAATGGCGAACGTAGAGATAATTGGCGTATGGCTAAAAGCGAAAACCATCACGGGAATAGATATCCAAACCTGATGCAGCGTGTGCTGATCGAAAGACATCTGGCCAGTGAGTAACGTTGGTTGCCAGCTTCCGGTCAGGTAAAGCGAAAGGAATAAAAAGTATGCGATCAGCGGGAACACCAGAAAGCCCATGACCCGAATGGTGGCTTGTCGGCCCATCAGAAAAATCAGGTTCAGCACCAGCACCACGCCAAAACTGACCAGCATGCGGATCCGCAGATCGATGGTGATATGTTTTGCCAGCTGTTCGGTGAGTGAATTGGTTATCGCTACGGCGTAGATCAGCACCACCACAAAGAAGGCAATAAAATAGAGAGTGGTAATCAGGCTGCCAATCTTCTTGCCGTAGTAGTGCGTAACCGCGCCGGTAATTCCTTCACCTGCCGAGGTTTTTGAGGACAGGATAAACTGGCACAGCGCCTTGTGCGGCCAGTAGGTTAAAGGCCAGGCGACGAGTGCGGTGATAAACAATACCACCGCGCCTGCAGAACCCAGCTGTATGGGGAGGAAGAGGGTTCCTGCGCCGACGGCAGTCCCATATAGTGCGAAGCTCCAGAGAGTCTCTTCTTTTGACCAAAATTTCGACATTATTTGAACGTATCAACTATAAAATAAACAAAAAGAAGCGCAATTTACCACAAATGGCAGGGGCTGGGGGAGGTGTGAACGAGTGGGCTAGTGAATGGATTAATAGCCGGAACCGAGAAGATTCCGACTATTATTTTAATTATCAGGCAGTAACGCGCTGCTGGCGACGCTTCATAACACGCTCGCGTAACGTGTCATAAGCCCAGTTATAGAACATGGTGTACGGCAGGAAGAACAGGAAGAAACCTATTTCCAGCGTGAATGCCTGAATCAGGCTGACGTTTAGCACATACGCCACGATGCTCACCCCGATCACAATAAAACCGCTCTCGAAGCCTAAGGCGTGAAATGCCCGCACTTTCGCCGTACGTTTTACCAGATGTGATGGCCACAGGCGGTCAAACAGGGCGTTATAAATGATATTCCAGATCATCGCCGTGGTGGCGAGAAGAACGGTCAGTCCGCCCATTTCCAGCACCGAGCGCTGCATCAACCATGCGGTGGTTGGTGCGAGAACAGCGGTGGCAATGCCTTCAAAGCAGACGGCATGAAAAATACGCTCCACTAGCGAGCGGCGTTGGACTGTATCGTGTTGCATAACCTAAAACCTTCTTTAATGCCCGGATAACGGAATGGTGGCAATTTTATCGTTTTATGTGATATCTAAAAGATAGTATCCATCGATAAAGTAGATAGTTCATGCGTTACTCTCCTGAAGCGTTAACGGCATTTGTGGAGACCGTGTCCTGCGGCTCGTTTTCTGCGGCGGCCCGGCGGCTGCGCAAAAGCCAGTCCACCATCAGTACGGCCATTGCGCATCTGGAAGCCGATCTTGGTTTTGCGCTCTTTGACCGCTCATCCCGCCAGCCAACGCTGACTGAAGAAGGTAAGCGGGTGCTGGGCTATGTGCAGGCAATTTTGACGGCCAGCGAACGTCTCGATGAGGCGGCGATCTCGCTGTCGGGTGAGACGGAAGCGCGTCTGACTTTCGTGCTTTCGGACACGCTTCACCCGGATGTGCTGGAAGAGTTGATGGTGCAGTTTGACCGCAAGTTTCCCCATACCGAGTTTGAATGTCTGATTGGCGAAGATGAAGACGTGATCGATCTGCTGCAAAAAGGGCGTGCTCAGGTGGGGTTGATCGAAGCGCGCGAGGATTACCCGACCGACATGGGCGTTACGCGTCTGCCGATGCAAACCTGGATGGGATTATACGTCGCGGCGTCGCATCCGCTGGCGGCTCATGAAAAACTGCAGTGGGAGCAGCTACACACCTGGCGCGAGCTGCGTTTGAATACCTATCTGGAAAGCGGCACCAACGTGGCGCGCGGCCCCGTCTGGTCTGCTCCTAACTATCTGTTATTGCTAAGTATGGCTGTTCAGGGATTCGGCTGGTGCGCGCTCCCTTGTGCGCTGGTGGAGGAGTTTGCGGCAGAAAAACCACTGGTGCAATTAAAGATGCCTGGCTGGCCAAAGGCTATCTCTATCGATCTGTTGTGGAATAAGAAATCACCGCCTGGTGTGGCAGGAAGCTGGTTGCGTGACCATTTACAGCAGAGTGGCGTTCAGATGACCAATAAGTGATACGAATTTCCTTTGTGATAAAAATCACCGTTTTTAAACAACCTTGATAACTATTTTTAACAATCATCTACTATTGCGGTGTTATTTTGCGCTGAGGTAGTGATGAAAGAGGTTGTGATCGTCGGGGCATTAAGGACACCGATTGGCTGCTTCCAGGGGACGCTGGCGCGCCACTCTGCCGTTGAGTTAGGCAGCATGGTGGTCAAGGCGTTACTGGAACGCACGGGCGTGGACGTTCACGCTGTGGATGAAGTGATCCTCGGACAGGTGCTTACCGCAGGTGCCGGGCAGAACCCTGCGCGTCAGTCTGCCATCAATGGTGGGCTACCCAATACCGTTTCCGCCATCACCATTAACGATGTCTGTGGCTCGGGTCTGAAAGCGCTGCATCTGGCGACCCAGGCTATCCAGTGTGGCGAAGCCGACATTGTGATTGCGGGCGGGCAAGAGAATATGAGCCGTGCACCGCATGTCCTTACCGATAGCCGCACTGGCGCACAGCTGGGGAACAGCCAACTGGTCGACAGCCTGGTACATGACGGTCTGTGGGATGCCTTCAACGATTATCACATGGGCGTTACCGCGGAAAACCTGGCGCGAGAATACGGAATCAGCCGCGAATTGCAGGATGCCTACGCGCTGCACTCGCAGCACAAAGCGCGGATGGCAATTGATGCCGGACGCTTTAAAGATGAAATCGTGCCGGTGGTAACACAGCGTAATGGGCAATCGTTCGTGGTGGACACCGACGAACAACCGCGTACCGATGCCAGCGCCGAGGGGCTGGCGCGTCTGGATCCTACCTTTGACAGACTCGGTTCGGTAACGGCGGGTAACGCGTCATCCATCAACGACGGTGCCGCTGCGGTGATGATGATGAGCGAGGCCAAGGCGCAGGAACTTAACTTACCTGTGTTGGCCCGTATTCGCGCCTTTGCCAGCGTCGGAGTCGACCCTGCGCTCATGGGGATTGCGCCAGTGTATGCAACACGCCGCTGCCTTGAGCGTGTGGGCTGGCAACTGGCTGATGTTGATCTTATCGAAGCTAATGAAGCCTTCGCCGCGCAGGCATTATCCGTTGGGAAAATGCTGGAGTGGGATGAACGGCGGGTGAATGTGAACGGCGGGGCCATTGCGCTCGGCCATCCGATTGGCGCATCTGGCTGTCGTATTCTGGTTTCGCTGGTACATGAAATGGTGAAACGTCGGGCGCACAAGGGCCTGGCAACGCTGTGTATCGGTGGTGGTCAGGGGGTGGCGCTCGCTATCGAACGAGACTAATCCCCGTCATACTTCAAGCTGCATGTGCGTTGGCTTTACTCGCTCACCCCAGTCACGTACTTATGTACGCTCCGGGGAATTCGCTGCGTCGCCGCGTGATTCGGCCTTACGGCCTCACCCCTTCGGGGCCAGCGCAAGCGCTGTTCAAAACGGCCGGGAAGTTTTGTCCTGCAACTCGAATTATTTAGGGTATATATTTTTCTTCTCGAACAGTTTTCTGCCGTGTTATCTCTTCCTCTATAAAAAAGCCCTCCAGCAGGAGGGCAAGGCCAGTTACAGAAACATACACTCTAAACCCTGCCAACATATCAAAACGTTGTTTCATTTCATGTGATTGATAGCGCACTTTGTTAGAAAAGGTGTGTGAATGACGTATGAGCCTGGCTGTATTTTCAATATCTTACCCCTGCCACTAATGATCTACTTTTTTGCGTTTTTATCTATCTAATTGTTTTAAATGGTTTTATTGAAACAAATTTTGCGATTTATACGCGCTAGCGTGATCGCACTTACACTTTTGATAATAAGATGCGGAAAAAGTGAAACATCGTTTTAGTTATAATTGAAAACACATTCAGGGAGGGATATCATGAGCGCATAAGATAAAACGGAACAGCGTTTTGCTATTCGTTTAAGCATTCACGGTCAATTTATCACTGGAGGTAAATGTGGACGTAAGACAAAGTATCCATAGTGCGCATGCGAAAACCCTGGACACTCAGGGGCTGCGTAATGAGTTTTTGGTCGAAGAAGTGTTTGTCGCAGATGAATACACCATGGTCTACAGTCACATCGACCGCATCATTGTTGGCGGCATTATGCCAGTGGCCAAAACCGTCTCTGTGGGTGGCGAAGTCGGCAAACAGCTGGGCGTAACCTATTTCCTCGAACGTCGTGAGCTGGGTGTGATCAATATCGGCGGCCCGGGCACGATTACCGTTGACGGCCAGTGCTATGAAATTGGTCATCGCGACGCGCTGTACGTCGGAAAAGGGGCAAAAGAAGTGGTATTCGCCAGTATTGATACGGCGAAACCGGCGAAGTTTTACTACAACTGCGCGCCGGCACACACGACTTACCCAACTAAGAAAGTCACGCCTGCAGACGTTGCGCCAGTGACGCTGGGCGATAACCTCACCAGTAACCGTCGTACCATCAACAAATACTTTGTGCCGGATGTTCTGGAAACCTGCCAGTTGAGCATGGGGCTGACTGAACTGGCACCGGGTAACCTGTGGAACACCATGCCGTGTCATACCCATGAACGTCGTATGGAAGTCTATTTCTACTTCAATATGGAAGAAGATACCTGCGTCTTCCACATGATGGGTCAGCCTCAGGAAACGCGTCATATTGTGATGCACAACGAGCAGGCGGTGATTTCTCCAAGCTGGTCTATTCACTCCGGTGTCGGCACAAAAGCTTATACGTTCATTTGGGGCATGGTCGGCGAAAACCAGGTCTTTGATGATATGGACCATGTTGCAGTAAAAGATCTGCGCTAGTTGCGGGCGACAGCCGTGCCTGCTGCGGCGGGCATTATAAAAAATTAAGGATTTACAATGATTTTGAATGCATTCTCTCTTGAAGGTAAAGTCGCCGTTGTGACCGGTTGTGACACAGGTTTGGGTCAGGGTATGGCGCTGGGCCTGGCTGAAGCGGGCTGCGATATCGTCGGTATCAATATTGTTGAACCGACAGAAACCATCGAACGCGTGACCGCACTGGGCCGCCGTTTTTTAAGCCTGACCGCCGATCTGCGTCAAATCGATGGTATTCCGGCGCTGCTGGAGCGCGCAGTGGCAGAATTCGGCCATATTGATATTCTGGTCAACAACGCGGGTCTTATCCGTCGTGACGATGCGATCGACTTCAGCGAAAAAGACTGGGATGACGTGATGAACCTGAATATTAAGAGCGTGTTCTTTATGTCTCAGGCCGCGGCGAAGCACTTTATCGCTCAGGGTAACGGCGGCAAAATTATCAATATCGCCTCTATGCTTTCCTTCCAGGGCGGGATCCGCGTGCCGTCTTACACCGCGTCTAAAAGCGGCGTAATGGGTGTTACCCGTCTGATGGCGAACGAGTGGGCAAAACATAACATCAACGTCAACGCGATTGCACCAGGTTACATGGCGACGAATAACACCCAACAGCTGCGTGCTGATGAGCAGCGTAGCGCAGAGATCCTCGATCGTATCCCGGCGGGGCGTTGGGGTTTACCGAGCGACCTGATGGGGCCTGTCGTGTTCCTGGCGTCCAGCGCATCTGACTATATCAACGGCTATACCGTTGCAGTAGATGGCGGCTGGCTGGCACGTTAATTCGCTTTCCAGAACCGTTAAACCCTGCCCTCTGGCAGGGTTTTTTTATATTCGGATCATTAAAATCCATATTGTGGTTATAAATTATTCCATATTAAATTTCATACGTATAAATTTATTGTTTTTAATATTCTTTAATATCAACGAATTAAATTTAATTGAGTGATTGTCGGTAAATTTTAAAATTGGAATATCCATCACATAACCATGTGGTGTAGCTATTTAATCCATGTTTTTGCCGTTTCCCGCCTGACGCTTCCTGCAAGGGATCCCTTACTTTCAATGGCATGGTTACTCTGTATCTGGCAGGAAAAAATGGTCTCAATAAATAATGATGCTGCTTTAGCGCCGCGCCCAGTGCGCGATACACGACGTATGAATATGTTTGTTTCTATCTCTGCGGCCGTCGCAGGGTTGTTATTCGGCCTGGATATTGGCGTGATTGCTGGCGCGTTGCCTTTTATCACCGATCACTTTGTGTTGACCAGCCGCCTGCAGGAGTGGGTGGTAAGCAGCATGATGCTGGGTGCGGCAATTGGTGCGCTGTTTAACGGTTGGTTGTCATTCCGCCTGGGGCGCAAATACAGCCTGATGGCGGGCGCGATCCTTTTCGTCGTCGGATCTCTGGGCTCGGCGTTTGCCTCCAGCGTAGAAATGCTCATTTTTGCTCGCGTGGTGCTGGGCGTAGCGGTGGGGATCGCGTCTTACACCGCACCACTCTATCTCTCTGAAATGGCCAGCGAAAATGTGCGTGGCAAGATGATCAGTATGTATCAGCTGATGGTGACGCTGGGCATCGTTCTGGCCTTTTTGTCCGACACCGCGTTCAGCTACAGCGGTAACTGGCGCGCTATGCTGGGCGTGCTGGCGCTTCCGGCTGTATTGCTGATTATTCTGGTTGTTTTCTTGCCCAACAGCCCGCGCTGGCTGGCGGAGAAAGGTCGCCACATCGAAGCTGAAGAAGTACTGCGCATGTTGCGCGATACGTCAGAAAAAGCCCGCGATGAGCTGAACGAAATCCGTGAAAGCCTGAAGCTGAAGCAGGGGGGTTGGGCGCTGTTTAAAATTAACCGTAACGTGCGTCGTGCGGTTTTCCTCGGAATGTTACTGCAGGCGATGCAGCAGTTCACCGGGATGAACATCATCATGTATTACGCGCCGCGCATTTTTAAAATGGCGGGTTTTACCACCACAGAGCAGCAGATGATTGCCACGCTGGTAGTTGGCTTAACGTTTATGTTCGCCACCTTTATTGCCGTCTTCACGGTCGACAAAGCAGGACGTAAACCGGCGCTGAAAATTGGTTTCAGCGTAATGGCTATCGGGACGCTGGTGCTTGGTTATTGTCTGATGCAGTTTGATAACGGCACGGCTTCCAGTGGGCTATCCTGGCTGTCAGTTGGCATGACGATGATGTGTATTGCAGGCTATGCGATGAGCGCCGCGCCGGTGGTGTGGATCCTGTGTTCGGAAATTCAGCCACTGAAATGCCGTGATTTTGGTATTACCTGCTCCACCACCACCAACTGGGTGTCGAACATGATCATTGGCGCAACGTTCCTGACGCTGCTCGACAGCATTGGTGCCGCCGGTACGTTCTGGCTCTATACTGCGCTGAACGTCGTGTTTATTGGCATCACGTTCTGGCTGATTCCAGAAACCAAAAACGTCACGCTGGAGCATATCGAACGTAAGCTGATGGCAGGCGAGAAGTTAAGAGATATTGGGGTGTAAGTCAGACAAGCATGCCGGATAGCGGTTCAGCCTTATCCGGCCTGCGAGTGGAGTCTCTTATAGGCCGGGAAAGCGTCAACGCGACCCGGTTTTTTTATTTAGCACCTTACCCGTGCAGAAAATCTTCGCGAATTGGGGTAAAGGTATCCAACAGCGTTCCCGGTTTTAAGCAGACGCAGCCATGCATAATGTTGGGCTGTTTATACAGGGTATCGCCCGCCCTAACGATATGTTTCTCTTCGCCGATGGTAAATTCAAACTCACCGGACAACACGTAAGTCAGCTGCTCGTGCGGATGATTGTGCATCGGGCCGATTGCGCCTTGCTCGAAGTTCACCTCAACCGCCATCATGTTACCGCCGTGAGCAAGAATGCGCCGGGTAACGCCATTGCCCAGATCGTCAAGCGTGGTCTCTTTATGAAAAATAAACATCCGGCCTTCCTGTAATTAATTAAAACAGTGTTTCATTAAAGCTATATCAGAAAATTAAAAAAAGAAATGCACGCCAACAGATGTGGAAAGTTGATCACATCTTTGGTTCACTGGAGAGACAACAACGAGTCAGGGGAAATGATGAAAACGATCGGTCTGTTAGGCGGTATGAGCTGGGAATCTACCATTCCTTATTATCGACTCATTAATGAAGGCATAAAACAGCGTCTGGGTGGTCTGCATTCTGCGCAGATTCTGTTGCACAGCGTGGATTTTCACGAGATTGAAGCCTGTCAGTCAAGCGGTGACTGGCAGCGAGCCGGTGAGATCCTCGCGCAGGCCGCCACAGGGCTACAGCAAGCCGGGGCGCAAGGAATTGTGCTGTGTACCAACACCATGCACAAAGTTGCTGAGGCGATTGAAAGCGCCTGTGATGTGCCGTTTCTGCATATTGCTGACGCGACGGGGCGGGCGATACAAAAGCAGCAGATGAACAACGTGGCGCTACTGGGTACGCGTTACACCATGGAGCAGGATTTTTACCGCGGGCGTTTACAGACTGAATTCGGCATTAGCACGTTGATCCCTGAAGCTGCTGATCGTCAGAAAATAAACCAGATTATTTTCGATGAGCTGTGTCTCGGGGAATTCAGCGAGGCTTCCCGCGATTATTACCTGGGCGTCATCGACCAACTGGCGAAACAGGGGGCGCAAGGGGTGATCTTTGGCTGTACCGAGATTGGTCTGCTGGTTCCCACCGAGCTAAGCCCACTACCGGTTTTCGACACTGCGGCAATCCATGCGCAAGATGCGGTGGCGTTTATGCTTTCGGCTGCGGATGCAAAATAGCCTCCAGCGGGTCAATAAGCCTCGGTAGATGGGCTTGCAGATGCGCCGTAAAAGCATCAACCAGCGCCGAGGCGGGGCGATGAAGCGGGTGAATCAGGCTGACTGTAAAGGGTACCGAAATACTGAAGCGGCGGATAACGACTCCGCTGCTGGCGTAATCCAGCGCGGTCAGTGGGTTCACCACCGAGATCCCAACGCCCGCCCGCACCATTGCACAAATTGAAGCGGCGCTATGGGTTTCAATCACCATGCGGCGCTTCACCTGGTGCTCATTAAACAGGGTATCCAGTAGCTGACGGTAGCTGTCGGTGCGCGACAGGCTGATGTAGTTTTCTCCCTGAAAATCCTGCGGCGTTAACACCGCTTTCTTAGTCAGCGGATGGCCCTGCGGCAGCACGCACACTTCATCCAGCGCCAGCAATTCGGTGCGTTTCGTTCCGGCAGGCGTATGCAGCGTTTCCGTTAACCCCAGATCGTGGCGCTGCGCCGACAGCCACTCTTCCAGCAGCGGTGACTCCTGCGGCACTATCTGAATATTGACCTGTGGATAGCGTGCGAGGAATGGCTGCAGCAGCGGCGGTAAAAAAGACTGTGAGAATACCGGCAGGCAAACAATCGACAATTCGCCCTGGCGAAACTCGCGCAGACTTTCGGCGGCGCTCACAATTCTGTCCAGGCCATACCACGAACGTTGCACCTCTTCAAACAGACGTAACCCTTGCACGGTTGGGTGCAGTCGGCCACGCGTACGTTCAAACAGCGTTAATCCCAGCACTTTCTCGAATCGGGCCAGTTCCCGGCTGACGGTGGGCTGCGAGGTATGTAGCATGCGCGCGGCTTCTGTCAGATTGCCTGCCGTCATGATGGCGTGAAAAATTTCGATGTGTCGCAGGTTAACGGCGGGCATGGGCAATCCTCGAATGAATCAATCCATATCATTTTTGCATAGACTCACGATAAAACGATATTTTTTATTCTTTTCGGGCTGTGGCGTAATCATAAAAAAGCCAATACCGGAGCACACCATGCCACGCCCACTCAATAGTACTGACACTGACCTGACCGCCGACAACCTGCTACGCCTGCCTGCCGAATTCGGCTGCCCGGTGTGGGTCTATGATGCGCAGATTATCCGCGGGCAGATTGCCAAATTGAGTCAGTTTGACGTGGTGCGTTTCGCCCAGAAGGCATGTTCGAATATTCATATTTTGCGCCTGATGCGCGAGCAGGGCGTGAAGGTTGATTCCGTCTCGCTTGGCGAAATTGAACGTGCGCTGGCGGCAGGCTTCGTACCGGGGAAAGATGAAATCGTCTTTACCGCCGATATGATTGATGAAGCGACGCTCGCGCGGGTGCATGAATTGAGCATTCCGGTAAATGCCGGGTCGGTGGATATGTTGGAACAACTGGGCCAGGTCTCGCCGGGCCATCGCGTGTGGCTACGCGTAAACCCTGGCTTTGGGCATGGGCACAGTCAGAAAACCAATACCGGCGGCGAAAACAGCAAGCACGGGATCTGGTATAGCGATCTTCCCGCGGCGCTGGAGGTGATTCAGCGCTATAAGCTGAAGCTGGTGGGGATTCATATGCATATCGGCTCCGGCGTGGACTATGCGCATCTGGAGCAGGTGTGCGGTGCGATGGTGCGCCAGGTGGTTGAATTTGGCCAGGATCTGGAGGCGATCTCCGCAGGTGGCGGTTTATCAATCCCGTATCACGAAGGCGAAGAGGCGATCGATACCGATCACTACTTTGGATTGTGGAACGCTGCGCGTGAACAGATTGCTAAACACCTGGGTCACCCGATCGCGCTTGAGATAGAGCCGGGGCGTTTTCTGGTCGCGGAAGCTGGCGTGTTAGTGGCGCAGGTGCGTAGTGTAAAAGAGATGGGTAGCCGCCACTTTGTGCTGATCGATGCGGGCTTCAACGATCTAATGCGCCCGGCCATGTACGGTAGCTATCACCATATCTCCGCGCTGGCAGGGGATGGTCGTTCTCTGGAACACACCCCGCAACGGGAAACCGTGGTAGCCGGGCCGCTGTGTGAATCTGGCGACGTGTTTACCCAGCAGGAGGGCGGAAATGTGGAAACCCGTCTGTTGCCTGCGGTGGTGCCGGGCGATTATCTGGTGCTGCATGATACTGGGGCGTACGGCGCGTCAATGTCGTCAAACTACAATAGCCGTCCGCTGCTGCCGGAGGTTTTGTTCGATAACGGTGTGGCGCGGCTAATTCGCCGTCGCCAGACCATTGATGAGCTGTTAGCGCTGGAATTAATCTGATTACAGCGTTGTGAAATGCCGGATGGCGCTACGCTTATTCGGCCTACGAGATTAACTGCGCCGCCATCCGGCATTTGATTACTTAAAGTATGGCCCGAGCGTTACTGAGTCACGTAGTACCAGTTTGCCGGTAAACGGTGGGATTGGCTCGACGCTCTCGCCGTTGGCCAGCCGGATAGCCTGGTCGATTGCCGTGGTTATCATGGTATCAATCGGCAGATAAACGGTAGACAGCCCCGGCTCCAGCCATTTGGCGCTGGGCGCATCATCAAAACCAAACAGTGAGACGTCCGTTGGGATCCTCAGCCCGGCCTGATGTAACGCTTTTGATGCGCCTAATGCCATGTCATCGTTACAGGCGAACAGGGCGCTGAATCTCACCCCTTCCTCCAGCAGTTCACGGCAGGCCTCATAGCCTCGCGTCATCGTGGAGTCGCCGTATTTGACCTTATTGGGATCCCAGGGAATACCGTTTTTTTCCAGCGCCTTACGATACCCCATCAGGCGGGATTTACCGGTAGGCGTATGGCCTGGCACAGTGATACAAGCAATATCGCTATGTCCCTGCGAGATCAGATAATTGACCGCCTGATAGGCCGCGTCTTCCTGTTCAAAGAAAATTGCGCGATCGCGGGCCTGGCTGACATCACGGTTGATGACCAGCAAGGGCATAGCAATGCTGTTCATCAACGACATAATCGCCTTTTCACTCATATAGCGGGTATAGAGAATAATGGCGTCGCACTGCCTGTCCGCCAGCATTTGCACGGCTTCCTGCTCACGCTCTGGTGTGTCGTGTCCGTCGGTGACGATCAACTGCTTGCCGTGAGATTCCGTCTGGCGTGAAGCCTGTTGCAGCAGGCGGCCAAAGTAGAATCCATCAAATGTGGAAACTACCAGACCAATGCTGTTGCTGGTGCGGTTTGCCAAAGAGCGCGCTAAAAAATTAGGCCGATAATCAAGTGCCTGCATGGCCTTAAACACTTTCTGGCGCGTGCTCTCTTTTACCTGACCCGTGCCATTCAGTACGCGCGAAACGGTCGCTTTTGAGACGCCTGCGTGTCGTGAAACGTCCAACATCGTAGTCATAACGCTATCCTGGTTAATCGTTTGACGATGAATTCCCCGGCTCTGTCAGCGTCGAAACGGAATGGCGACGCACCAGAGTTGGGTTAAAAACGTGGGTAATTTCAGGCACGGGACGCTTCTCCGCCAGCGCGAGCGCCAGTTCGGCAGCCTGGGTTGCCATCGTCACGATCGGGTAGCGCACCGTGGTCAGACGCGGGCGCACGTAGCGGGAAACCAGCACATCATCAAAACCAATCAGCGAGATTTCTCCCGGCACATCAATGCCGTTATCATTCAATACGCCCATGGCACCAGCCGCCATTGAGTCGTTGTAGCAGGCTACCGCAGTGAAGTTTTTGCCACGGCCAAGTAACTCGGTCATGGCCTGCTCACCGCCGCTTTCATCCGGTTCACCAAACGTTACCAGTCGATCGCTGACAGGAATATTGCTCTCTGCCAGCGCGTCGTAATAGCCTTGCAGACGATCTTCAGCATCTGAAATCGTGTGATTGGAGCACAGATAGCCAATGCGCGTATGGCCCTGCTGAATGAGGTGTCGGGTCGCGAGCCAGGCGCCGAAACGGTCATCAAGGGCAACGCAACGTTGTTCGAATCCCGGCAGAATTCGGTTAATCAATACCATGCCGGGGATTTGCTTCATGAGCGATGCCAGCTCAGCATCCGGGATAATTTTTGCGTGGACAACAAGGGCTGCGCAGCGGTGGCGAATGAGCTGTTCAATCGCCAGTCGTTCCTTCTGTTCGTTATGGTAGCCGTTACCAATCAGTAAAAAATTACCGGTGTTATACGCCACCTGCTCGACAGCTTTAACCATTGCCCCAAAAAATGGATCGGACACATCACCTACCACCAGACCGATGGTTTCAGTGGATTGTTGTGCCAGCGCACGCGCATTGGCGTTGGGGTGGTAGCTGAGTGATTCCATTGCACTCGTTACGGCCAGGCGCGATGCTTCGCTGGCTTTAGGGGAATCATTAATCACTCGAGAAACGGTGGCGACTGATACACCAGCTAGTCGGGCTACATCCTTTATGGTCGCCATGATAGTACCTGTTGTGGGTAAACGCTTACATTCCGTCAGTGTTACGGAAAATGGCTGGCTGTTCAAGCAGATTGCCCGTCAGAACGTCGCAAATGTGAGCGCACACGAGCGAAGTAAGACAGAAAATAGAAAATGCTAATTTTTGCTTACACTTTGCGATGTGCTGTTGCGATTGTTCGCTGGTGAGGGAACTGAGCAGATTGCTAGAGTTGAGATCCCAGAGGTATTGATAGGTGAAATCAACTTTCGGGTTGATCACTAGAATTACACCAGCCTGCGCAGATGCGCAGGTTTTTTTTTACCTTCAGCCTATCTGTAACAGTAACCGATAATTTACACAACTCGTTGCATTTGGGTTCATTCCTTTGCGTTTTCGCACTGGCGTATCTGGCTGCTGACGACCACAATCAAGATCCCAGAGGTATTGATTGGTGAGATTATTCGGTACGCACTTCGTACCTGTCTCTTGCACCAACCTGCGCGGATGCGCAGGTTTTTTTTCGGATTGTATTTACCAGTTACCTGTCGCGCCAATTCCCCAACTCGTATACTCTCCCACCATTGATGTTTATATAATTAATGGCACAGGGAGTTGAGATGCTATTTGGCTTTTTTCGTAATCTGTTTCGCGTGCTTTTCCGCGTTCGCGTCACGGGCGATGTCGGCGCGCTACAGGGAGAACGCGTTCTAATCACTCCCAACCATGTCTCATTTATAGACGGCATCCTGTTGGCGCTCTTTTTACCGATTCGTCCCGTCTTCGCTGTTTACACCTCGATCAGCCAGCAATGGTATATGCGCTGGCTAACCCCGCTGATTGATTTCGTACCGTTAGATCCAACCAAACCGATGTCGATTAAACATCTGGTTCGTCTGGTCGAACAGGGCCGTCCGGTGGTTATTTTCCCGGAAGGACGTATTTCGACCTCCGGCTCGTTAATGAAAATTTATGACGGCGCGGGGTTTGTTGCCGCTAAGTCGGGGGCGACGGTGGTTCCTGTGCGCATTGAAGGCGCGGAGCTTTCCCGCTTTAGCCGCCTGAAAGGTTTGGTTAAACAGCGATTCTTCCCGCGCATCCGCTTACACATCCTACCGCCCACACAACTGCCGATGCCGGAAGCTCCGCGTGCTCGCGATCGCCGCAAAATTGCCGGAGAGATGCTGCATCAAATTATGATGGAAGCACGCATGGCGGTTCGTCCGCGTGAAACGCTATACGAGTCGCTGCTGGCGGCGAAATACCGTTTTGGCGCAGGCAAAAACTGCATTGAAGATGTTAACTTTACCCCGGACAGCTACCGCAAGCTGCTGACAAAGACGCTCTTTGTGGCCCGTATTCTGGAAAAATACAGCGTCGAAGGTGAAAAAATCGGCCTGATGCTGCCAAACGCTGGGATCAGCGCAGCGGTCATTTTTGGCGCCATTGCGCGCCGACGCATTCCGGCCATGATGAACTACACCGCGGGCGTGAAAGGATTAACCAGCGCCATTACTGCGTCTGAAATTAAAACGATCTTCACATCCCGACAGTTTCTCGATAAAGGCAAACTCTGGCATTTACCGGAACAGCTCACCCAGGTGCGTTGGGTTTATCTGGAAGACTTAAAAGCTGATGTGACCTTTAGCGATAAGCTGTGGATTTTCTCACATCTGCTGGCACCGCATCTGGCGCAGGTGAAGCAGCAGCCGGAAGACGCTGCGGTGATCCTCTTTACTTCTGGTTCAGAAGGCCATCCGAAAGGTGTGGTTCACAGTCATAAAAGCATTCTGGCGAACGTTGAGCAGATCAAAACGATTGCCGATTTCACCGCCGATGACCGTTTTATGTCGGCGCTGCCGCTGTTCCACTCCTTTGGCCTGACGGTGGGATTATTCACGCCGCTACTGACTGGCGCAGAAGTGTTTCTTTATCCCAGCCCGCTGCATTACCGCATTGTGCCAGAGCTGGTATACGATCGGAACTGCACCGTGTTGTTTGGTACTTCAACGTTCCTCGGCAACTACGCGCGTTTTGCGCATCCGTACGATTTCCACCGCCTGCGCTATGTGGTGGCGGGAGCGGAAAAACTTCAGGACAGCACAAAGCAGCTGTGGCAGGAGAAATTTGGCCTGCGCGTTCTTGAAGGCTATGGCGTGACGGAATGTGCGCCGGTTGTGTCGATTAACGTACCAATGGCGGCAAAATCGGGAACGGTAGGGCGCATCTTGCCTGGTATGGATGCTCGACTGTTGGCCGTTCCGGGAATTGAGGACGGTGGGCGTTTACAGCTGAAAGGTCCTAATATTATGAGCGGCTATTTGCGCGTCGAAAAACCTGGCGTGCTGGAAGTGCCGACAGCAGAGAATGCGCAAGGTGAGATTGAGCGCGGCTGGTATGACACCGGAGACATCGTGCGCTTTGATGAAAACGGCTTTGTACAGATTCAGGGGCGCGCTAAGCGTTTCGCTAAAATTGCCGGAGAGATGGTTTCGCTGGAAATGGTTGAGCAACTTGCGTTGGCGGTATCTGCAGACAAAATGCACGCCACGGCGATCAAGAGTGATGCCAGCAAAGGTGAGGCGCTGGTGCTGTTCACTACCGATAGCGAACTCACGCGTGAAAAACTACAGCAGTATGCGCGGGCGCACGGTGTACCTGAACTCGCCATACCACGTGATATTCGCCATCTGAAGCAACTCCCCTTACTCGGCAGTGGTAAGCCGGATTTTGTTACGCTGAAAAGCTGGGTCGATGAGCCGGAAAAACAACATGAGTGAGTCAGTGCACACTAACACTTCAATCTGGTCCAAAGGGATGATGTCCGTTATCGCCGCGCAGTTTCTGTCGGCGTTTGGCGATAATGCGTTGCTGTTTGCTACGCTGGCGTTGCTGAAAGAACAATTCTATCCGGACTGGAGTCAGCCAATCCTGCAAATGGTGTTTGTGGGCGCTTACATTCTGTTTGCTCCCTTTGTGGGACAGGTGGCGGATAGCTTTGCCAAAGGCAGAGTGATGATGTTCGCGAACGCTCTGAAACTGCTGGGCGCGGCGAGTATTTGTTTCGGTATTAATCCGTTTCTTGGGTATACGCTGGTGGGGATCGGCGCGGCGGCATATTCACCGGCCAAGTACGGCATTCTCGGTGAACTGACTACCGGCGACAAACTGGTGAAGGCTAACGGCCTGATGGAAGCCTCCACCATTGCCGCGATTTTGCTCGGTTCTGTCGCCGGCGGCGTTCTGGCCGACTGGCACGTGATTGCCGCGCTTTCTGCCTGTGCCCTGGCCTATGCTGGCGCGGTGGTGGCTAACCTGTATATCCCGAAACTGGCCGCGGCTCGTCCTGGCCAGTCCTGGCATCTGGGGAAAATGACGCGCAGTTTCTTCTGTGCGGCTTCATCGTTGTGGCGTAATGGCGAGACGCGTTTCTCGCTGGTCGGAACCAGCCTTTTTTGGGGCGCGGGCGTTACGCTGCGTTTTCTGCTGGTGCTGTGGGTCCCGGTGGCGCTCGGCATCACCGATAACGCCACGCCGACCTACCTCAATGCCATGGTAGCGATCGGGATTGTGGTCGGTGCGGGTGCGGCAGCGAAGCTCGTAACGCTGGAAACCGTGTCGCGCTGTATGCCTGCGGGGATCCTGATTGGCGTCGTGGTGCTGATTTTCTCTCTTCAACATTCGCTGCTTCCGGCTTACGCATTGCTGATGCTTATCGGCGTGTCGGGTGGCTTCTTTGTGGTACCGCTGAATGCGTTGCTGCAGGAACGGGGTAAGAAAAGCGTCGGCGCGGGTAATGCGATAGCGGTGCAAAACCTGGGCGAAAACAGCGCGATGCTGTTGATGCTCGGTATTTACTCACTGGCGGTGCTGGTGGGGATCCCGGCTGTTGCGATTGGTATTGGATTTGGTGCGCTGTTTGCTCTGGCGATTGCGGCACTGTGGATTTGGCAGCGCCGCCATTAGTCTGTTGTATGCTGTTGCCGGATGCTCACTTTGTAGGCCTGATAAGCGTAGCGCCATCAGGCGCTAATCGTCACGGTTCGAGATGAGCATGCTATGAATGTGCCGGATGGCGGCGTTGCCTTATCCGGCCTACAGGATGCTCACTTTGTAGGCCTGATAAGCGCAGCGCCATCAGGCGCTAATCGTCACGGTTCGAGATGAGCATGCTATGAATGTGCCGGATGGCGGCGTTGCCTTATCCGGCCTACAGGATGCTCACTTTGTAGGCCTGATAAGCGTAGCGCCATCAGGCGCTAATCGTCACGGTGCGAGATAAGTATGCTATGAATGTGCCGGATGGCGGCGTTACCGTATACGGCCTACAGGATGCTCACTTTGTAGGCCTGATAAGCGTAGCGCCATCAGGCGCTAACTGTTACGGTGCAGGATAGGTATACACCTGATGCACCGCTTCAATCTCCGCCAGTACTTCTTCGCTCAACTCCAGATGCAGACTTTCAACGTTGGTTTTTAGCTGCTCCATCGTCGTGGCGCCCAGCAAAGTGCTGGCGACAAACGGCTGACGACGCACGAATGCCAGCGCCATTTGCGCAGGATCCAGATTATGGCGTTTCGCGATATCTACATAGGCCGCAACGGCTTTCTGCGTCTGCTCGCCGCTGTAGCGCGTGAAACGACTAAACAACGTATTGCGTGCACCGGCAGGTTTCGCGCCGTTCAGGTATTTCCCGGTTAACGTACCGAAGCCCAGGCAAGAGTAAGCCAGCAGCTCAACGCCTTCATACTGGCTCACTTCAGCCAGTCCAACCTCAAAGCTGCGGTTCAGCAGGCTGTAGGGGTTCTGGATGGTGGCGATGCGTGGCAGATCGTGTTTGTCCGCCAGGTGTAGATAGCGCATCACGCCAAACGCGGTTTCATTAGAAACGCCGATGTAGCGAATTTTCCCGGCGCGCTGAAACTCGGCCAGTGCGTCCAGCGTATCGAGAAGGGAAACGACCGGCGCGGAGTCTGTCCAGCTGTAACCTAACTTACCAAAACAGTTGGTCGGGCGCTGTGGCCAGTGAACCTGATACAGATCCAGATAATCGGTTTTCAGTCTTTTCAGGCTGTCGTGCAGCGCTTCACGGATATTTTTACGATCCAGCGCCTGATTCGGTCGAATGCCGCTGTCGTTGTTACGTGATGGTCCGCTGACCTTAGACGCAACGAGCAGCTTTTCGCGGCTGCCGTGTTTGGCGAGCCAGTTACCTACGTAGGTTTCGGTGAGACCCTGGGTTTCAGGACGCGGCGGTACCGGATACATCTCGGCAACGTCGATCAAATTAATGCCCTGTGCTACGGCATAATCGAGCTGTGCATGTGCGTCGGCTTCGCTGTTTTGTTCACCAAACGTCATTGTGCCCAGCCCCAGTGTACTGACTTCCAGCGAGCTGTGGGGTATACGGTGATATTGCATAGCCGTTTCCTTTTTATAATCACGACATAAGGATTATAAAAATGGCTGAGGGAAGAGAAAAAGGGAAGTAAAATTGTTAAGGCCAGCGCGCTGCTGACCTCAACCATCAGCGTTCAATGATTTGAGACACATCATCACGGTTAATCTGCATCGCATTGCCCTGCTGGTCGTGATAGCTCACCAGACCAGTATCATCGTCAATTTCTGGTTTTCCATCGGTCAGGATCATTCGACCATCTTTTGTCGCCATAACATAATCGCTGCTGCATCCGGAAACGGCAAAAGCCAGTCCTACGGCGGAAATCAAAACTGCCCATTTTTTCATCTGCTTATCCTCACATGGCCTGCGTCTGACAATAGTTTAGTAATAACGCGAAGTTGTGCAGGGTGAAAGCAGTAAAATCTTAAACTGTGAGAAGGGGTAGGTGTGGCTGGCATTCGCTCCCCTTGCGGGGAGCGATGGATTTCATCAGAGCGGATTTTTTTTATTACGCCACAGGTTCAGGGTCTCTACCGCGATAGAGAAGAACATGGCGAAATAGATATATCCTTTCGGAACGTGGACGTCGAAACTTTCCAGAATCAGCGTAAAACCGACCAGAATCAGAAACGAGAGCGCCAGCATTTTCACCGAAGGGTGGCGATCGACAAACTCACCAATCGGGCGAGCAGCAAACATCATCACGCCTACGGCAATCACCACCGCCGCCATCATGATAAACAGATGATCGGACAAACCAACCGCAGTAATCACGGAATCCAGACTGAAGATAATGTCTAACAACATGATCTGTACAATCGCGCCCAGGAAAGAAGATACGCGGGTTTTTAACCCCTCTTCCTCACCTTCAATGGATTCGTGGATCTCTTTACTGGCTTTCCAGATCAGGAACAATCCCCCCAGCAGAAGGATCAGGTCGCGTGCTGATATCGCCTCGCCAAACAGCTCGAATAACGGGTTTGTCAGCCGCGTTACCCAGGCGATAGAAGCCAGCAGTGCCAGACGCATGATCATCGCCGCCGCCAGCCCAATACGTCGGGCATGATTGCGTTGCGCTGTCGGGAGTTTGGCTACAACCAGAGAAAGGAAAATAATATTGTCGATCCCAAGAACGATCTCCAGCAGCGTCAGCGTACCGAGCGCAAGCCAGGCGTTAGGATCGGTTATCCATGCAAATAACATCGAACAAAGTCCTGCCAAAAAAAAGAAGCGGTAATTATAGGCCCGTAACGCGGCAGGTGAAAGGCCGGACGGTGCCTATTGCGCCTGGAACAAGAAATGTCGCTCAAGCAATGCGCGGGTGAAGTTCTTTTTCAGGTAAAAGCCGCGTGGCAGGGTCAGGATGGGTTCGCCGTTGGCGCCAATGGCCTCGGTAAGCGCGCGGGCGTTGGCGGCTTTAGGACGCAGTTGCAGTACTTCCCCATGGCGAGCGGTGATGCGTTCGACATGTCCTAACACAATCATGTCCATTAACTCTTCCCAGTCCAGACGCAATTGCCGGTCTTCTTCTTCATTCGGGCTCCACAGCAGGGGAGAGCCGACGCGGCGCTCAGCCAGAGGGATGCTGCGTTCGCCTTCTACCGGGATCCACAGAACACGTTTGAGTTTGTGCCGTACATGGCTGGTTTCCCAGGTGACGCCGGTATTGCCGGTTAACGGCGCCACACACACAAAGGTGGTTTCCAGCGGTCTGCCAAGACTGTCCACAGGGATCGTTTTCAGCTCCACGCCCAGCGCCGCAAAATCCTGCTCTGGTTTACTGCCCGCGCTGGCACCGAGCCAGATTTCCAGCAGGACGCCAATCCAGCCTTTATCGCGCTTAAGATCCTTCGGCGTAACGATTCCCGCCATTGCCGCTAATTCTCCTAACGCGTAGCCCGAAAGCTGCCGTGCCTGGCTCAGCAACTGTGCTTCAGATTCAGGGGGAGAAAGCAACGGACGGAGTTCTGGCATCGGGTTAACCCTTAGGTGAAAAAATGAGCAATGATTTTATACCGTGTGGACAGAGTTTATCTTTTTCCACATGCTTTATTCAATTCTATGATTTATATTGGTTTTTAGATTCACGTTCGCAGAGTTGCGCAACAGCGAAGCGGGTTTTCCAATTCTGGTCACTGACAATGAACAGGATCTTACACCATGTTATCCACAGAAAGATGGGATAACTGTGAAAAACCCCCACTACTGTTTCAATTTACAGCCTTGACGTGCGACGAAAATCGAATTTTCACACAAATTGTGCCTAACTTATTGGCATAATCTGTGGATAAAACCAACGCTGGTCGATCTTTCATCAGCGTTAAGATCGTATGCGTGATGCACATCACATTTCTGTGTGTTTATCTGCGTGGATCGGTTTTAACTTTATGAATGTATGAGAGTATTTTTGATATGTGACGAATGTCTTATTCGGACTGTTCTGGGTTTTCCCATAGTAATTCCGTACTTCTTCACAACTATATCCACAGAAAAGGTGAATAAAATCGCCTTGCTTGCCCTTCTTCTGTTTATAACTCGGCCTTTAACTGTGAGTTATTCAATTGTTATTAGAATATCGCACCCTTAACAGAGTGGTTTACCGCCCCTCAGGAGTGTGAAACAATCGTTTGTATATAAGGTTTATGTTGAGGTAGTCCGGTGATTGATGACGATGGCTACCGCCCGAATGTAGGGATAGTAATTTGTAACCGCCAGGGGCAGGTCATGTGGGCCCGGCGATTTGGTCAGCACTCCTGGCAATTCCCACAAGGTGGGATCAATGCAGGAGAGACAGCAGAGCAGGCGATGTACCGGGAACTCTTTGAAGAAGTGGGTCTCAGTCGTAAAGATGTACGGATCCTTGCTTCTACTCGTAACTGGTTGCGTTACAAGTTACCGAAACGTTTGGTGCGTTGGGACACAAAGCCGGTTTGTATCGGCCAGAAACAAAAATGGTTTCTTCTGCAATTGGTCAGCAGTGATGCTGAAATCAATATGCAAACCAGCAGTACACCTGAGTTCGACGGCTGGCGCTGGGTGAGTTACTGGTATCCGGTTCGACAGGTGGTGTCATTTAAACGCGATGTCTATCGCAGGGTGATGAAAGAATTCGCAAGTGTTGTCATGGCGCTTCAGGAGAGCACTCCTAAACCGCAAAGCGCACCTGCGTACAGACGTAAAAGAGGTTAAGCTACGCAAATTATGCTCACCCGCCTGCGCGAAATAGTCGAAAAGGTGGCCAGTGCTCCGCGTCTGAACGAAGCGCTGAATATACTGGTTACCGACATCTGTCTTGCGATGGATACAGAGGTCTGCTCGGTCTATCTGGCCGATCACGATCGACGTTGTTATTACCTCATGGCGACCCGGGGACTAAAAAAACCACGTGGTCGCACTGTCGCACTCGCGTTTGATGAAGGTATCGTTGGCCTGGTTGGCAGGCTGGCGGAACCTATCAACCTCGCCGATGCGCAAAAACATCCCAGCTTCAAATACATTCCTTCGGTAAAAGAAGAGCGTTTTCGTGCATTCTTAGGCGTACCGATCATTCAGCGTCGCCAGCTTTTAGGTGTGCTGGTGGTGCAGCAGCGTGAGCTGCGTCAGTACGATGAAAGTGAAGAGTCTTTCCTCGTCACGCTCGCCACGCAAATGGCGGCCATACTTTCGCAGTCGCAGCTAAACGCGCTGTTCGGCCAGTACCGTCAAACGCGTATCCGTGCGCTGCCTGCCGCTCCCGGTGTGGCAATAGCCGAAGGTTGGCAGGATGCGACGCTGCCGTTGATGGAACAGGTCTACCAGGCTTCAACGCTGGATCCTGTGCTTGAACGCGAGCGATTGACCGGTGCGCTGGAAGAGGCGGCGAACGAATTCCGCCGCTACAGCAAGCGTTTTACCGCTGGGGCGCAGAAAGAAACGGCGGCGATCTTTGATCTTTACTCGCACTTGCTTTCCGATACCCGTCTGCGCCGCGAGCTGTTTGCGGAAGTGGATAACGGTTCGGTGGCCGAATGGGCGGTTAAAACGATCATTGAAAAGTTTGCCGAACAGTTCGCCGCGCTGAGCGATAACTACCTCAAAGAGCGGGCCGGAGATTTACGCGCGCTGGGCCAGCGCCTGCTGTTCCACCTTGATGACTCTATCCAGGGGCCGAATGCCTGGCCGGAACGCTTTGTGCTGGTGGCGGACGAACTTTCGGCGACCACGCTGGCGGAGCTTCCTCAGGACCGGTTAGTTGGCGTGGTTGTCCGGGACGGCGCAGCCAACTCTCATGCGGCAATTATGGTGCGTGCGCTGGGTATCCCTACCGTCATGGGGGCCGATATCCAGCCGTCGGTGCTGCATCGCCGTACGCTGGTGGTGGACGGTTATCGCGGTGAACTGCTGGTCGATCCGGAACCGGTATTGATCCAGGAATACCAGCGTCTTATCAGTGAAGAAATTGAGCTGAGCCGCCTGGCGGAAGACGACGTCAACCAGCCAGCACAGCTGAAAAGCGGCGAGCGCGTGAAGGTGATGCTCAATGCGGGCCTCAGCCCGGAACATGAAGAAAAGCTGGGTAGCCGAATCGACGGCATTGGCCTCTATCGCACCGAAATTCCGTTCATGCTGCAAAGCGGATTTCCTTCGGAAGAAGAACAGGTTGCGCAGTATCAGGGGATGCTGCAAATGTTTAACGACAAGCCGGTGACCCTGCGTACGCTGGATGTCGGCGCCGATAAACAGCTGCCCTATATGCCGATCAGTGAAGAGAACCCCTGCCTTGGCTGGCGAGGGATCCGCATAACGCTCGATCAGCCGGAGATCTTTTTGATCCAGGTTCGCGCTATGCTGCGTGCGAATGCGGCAACCGGAAACCTGAGCATTTTGCTGCCGATGGTAACCAGCATCGATGAAGTGGACGAAGCGCGACGTTTGATTGAACGCGCCGGACGCGAAGTGGAGGAGATGATCGGTTACGAGATCCCGAAACCGCGCATTGGCATCATGCTGGAAGTTCCGTCGATGGTGTTCATGCTGCCGCATCTGACAAACCGGATAGACTTTATCTCGGTTGGAACCAACGACCTTACCCAGTACATACTGGCCGTCGATCGTAACAACACACGGGTAGCCAGCATTTATGACAGCCTGCATCCGGGGATGTTGCGTGCGCTGGCGATGATTGCGCAGGAAGCCGAAAGAAGCGGTATCGATTTGCGCCTGTGTGGTGAAATGGCGGGCGACCCGATGTGCGTGGCTATTCTGATCGGTCTCGGTTTCCGTCATTTGTCGATGAACGGTCGTTCTGTCGCTCGCGTAAAATATCTGCTGCGTCATATCGATTTTGATGAGGCGCAAACGCTGGCGCAGCGCAGCCTGGAGGCACAGATGGCAACAGAAGTACGCCATCAGGTAGCGGCCTTCATGGAGCGTCGTGGCATGGGGGGCTTGATTCGCGGGGGATTGTAGGTCTGATAAGCGTAGCGCTATCAGGTATTACGGGGGATAGAGATTACCTATACAGATCTTTTACATCTTCCCGGCATCCGCTTCTAACCCCTTGTGCTATCATTCGCACCTTTGGAGCGCCTGCATTATGCAGGCGCGCTTATCAATTGCTGTCTGACTTCAGCGAAATAACAAGAACTTGTGGTGACAGATGACCAGTAGCTATCTGCATTTTCCGGATTTCGATCCGGTCATTTTCTCAATCGGACCCGTCGCGCTTCACTGGTACGGCTTAATGTATTTGGTGGGGTTTATTTTCGCGATGTGGCTGGCGACGCGCCGCGCGAATCGTCCGGGCAGTGGCTGGACCAAAAATGAAGTAGAAAACTTACTGTATGCGGGCTTCCTCGGGGTTTTCCTCGGTGGGCGTATTGGTTACGTACTGTTCTATAACTTCCCGTTATTCCTCGATAATCCCCTGTATCTGTTCCGCGTCTGGGACGGCGGTATGTCCTTCCACGGTGGACTTATCGGTGTGATCCTGGTGATGATTATCTTCGCCAAACGCACTAAGCGTTCGTTCTTCCAGGTTTCTGATTTCATTGCCCCGCTGATTCCGTTTGGCCTGGGTGCAGGGCGTCTGGGCAACTTTATCAACGGTGAGCTGTGGGGACGCGTTGACCCGAACTTCAAGTACGCCATGCTGTTCCCCGGCTCCCGTACCGAAGATATTTTACTGCTGCAAACTAACCCGCAATGGCAGTCTATTTTTGATACCTACGGCTCGCTGCCACGCCACGCCTCACAGCTTTATGAGATGGCGTTGGAAGGCGTTGTGCTGTTTATCATTCTGAACTTGTACATTCGCAAACCGCGCCCGATGGGTTCGGTATCCGGTCTGTTCCTGATTGGTTATGGCGCGTTTCGTATTATTGTTGAATTCTTCCGCCAGCCGGATGCGCAGTTTACCGGCACCTGGGTACAGTACATCAGCATGGGGCAGATCCTCTCTATCCCGATGATTGTCGCAGGCATTATTATGATGGTTTGGGCGTACCGCCGCAGCCCACAGCAACACGTTTCCTGAGGAACCATGAAACAGTATTTAGAACTGATGCAAAAAGTGCTGGATGAAGGCACACAGAAAAACGACCGTACCGGAACCGGAACGCTTTCCATTTTTGGTCATCAGATGCGTTTTAATCTGCAGGAAGGGTTCCCGCTGGTTACGACTAAACGCTGCCATTTACGCTCGATCATTCATGAGCTGCTGTGGTTCTTGCAGGGCGATACTAACGTTGCCTACCTGCATGAAAACAACGTCTCAATCTGGGACGAATGGGCGGATGAAAACGGTAATTTAGGCCCGGTTTATGGCAAACAATGGCGCGCGTGGCCTACGCCAGATGGTCGCCATATCGACCAGATCACCACCGTGCTAAACCAGCTGAAAAATGATCCGGACTCTCGCCGCATCATCGTTTCAGCATGGAACGTCGGCGAGCTGGATAAAATGGCGCTGGCACCGTGCCATGCGTTCTTCCAGTTCTACGTGGCGGATGGCAAGCTCTCCTGCCAGCTGTATCAGCGTTCGTGCGATGTGTTCCTCGGCCTGCCGTTTAACATTGCCAGCTACGCTTTGCTGGTACACATGATGGCGCAGCAGTGCGATCTGGAAGTGGGTGATTTTGTCTGGACCGGCGGCGACACGCACCTGTACAGCAACCATATGGATCAAACTCATCTGCAGCTTAGCCGTGAACCGCGCGCGCTGCCGAAACTGGTTATCAAACGTAAGCCTGAATCAATCTTTGACTATCGCTTCGAAGACTTCGAAATTGAAGGCTACGATCCGCACCCGGGTATTAAAGCACCGGTAGCTATCTAACCTGTTTCATGCTGTCACAACCGACGCCCATGTGCGTCGGTTTTTTTTGTCTCAAATCGCGTTCTTCGGCGTGGATTCCTGAAATATTGCAACGGCCTGTAACGCGCTAAATATTCCCCATAGCTCGCCGTAGAAACCGAATTTCCCGCTCGTTATTCATTTTCCTCACGCCATACTGGCGATATGAAAAAACAACAAGGTTACACGCTTCTCGAAACCCTGATTGCGATGCTGATTGTCGCGGCGCTTGGTGCATCTGGGCTGTATGGTTGGCAGCGCTGGCAGCAGCAACAGCGGCTGTGGCAGACCGCCTGCCAGGTGCGGGACTACCTGCTGCAACTGCGTGAAGATGCTAACTGGCGTAACCGCGATCACGTGATAAGCGTGATTCGGGATGGCACATCATGGTGTTTTGTCAGCTCTGCGGCTTCGCAAACCACGTGTCGACCCGCTTCGTCTTTGGTTTTTACACCGCTCTGGGACGACGTCGAAATGGCAGAGATAACACCTTCACTGGCCTTTTTTGGGCTGCGCAATACGGCATGGGCCGGACATATACGTCTGAAAAATGCGAGTGGGGAATGGCGCGTGGTGGTGTCTGGCTGGGGGCGAATCAGGCTTTGCGAGCGCGATGAGGCCAGATTATGTCAGTAAACGAACGGGGATTTTCACTGCTGGAGATGCTCATTGCCATGGCGATTAGCAGTATTTTATTGCTTAGCTCAGCACGATTTTTACCGGCGCTACAGCGAGAGATTCTGCGTAACACACGCCAGTTAGTACTGGAAGATGAAATATGGCAGCGGGTCTACACCGTGGCGAAGCATCTTCAGCGGGCGGGGTATTGCCGGGGAAACTGTGTCGGAGAGGGACTGGTGATATCGGCTAAGGGAGACTGTGTTATTGCCCGCTGGGATGCCAACAGCAATGGCGTTTGGGAAAGCAGTCCCGTGAAAGAGGCTGATTCTATTGGGTTTCGTTTACAGGACAAGGTGTTGGAAACCGTGCGTGGAGCCACCGGCTGCACTGGCAAAGGATGGGAGAAAATGACCGATCCGGCCACGATGCAGATTGAGGCATTCCAGGTTGAAAGGCTGAATTTCAGCGGATATTCCCCGCTTCTTACGCTGCGTTTGCGTGGAGTGAGCAATGACCAACCACAAAAAGTTGTTGAAGCGGTCTACAGCGTTACGGGATTCAACCTGTGAACCGTGAGAGAGGCGTATCCTCTCTGGCAATGGTCCTGTTGCTGCTGGTGCTCGGTAGTCTGCTGCTGCAAGGCGTTAGCAGACAGGAGGCCAGTTTTGCTGCGCGTGTGGCCACACAAAGTCAGGCGCTGCAGCGTCAGGCGGTAGTGCAATCCGCGATGGAATGGGGGCGTATGCAGCCCTGGCGCTTACAACCCCCCGTACAGTGTCGGCGCGTTCCCACGCAGGATGCCGCGGTTTGCCTGCGCCGGCTTACCAATAATTATGTGCTGCTTATTGCCCACTATGAAGGGATATCGTTATGGCGTCAGGGGGTGGTTATTGATGGCAACATAGAATTCTCGGCGCGTGGCTGGAGCGATTTTTGTCCGCTAAAGGAGCAGACGTTATGCCAGATCCCCTGAACAGACAGCGTGGCTTTAGTCTGCCGGAAGTGATGCTGGCAATGGTACTAATGATCATGATTGTGACCGCGTTGTCAGGATACCAGCGGGTACTAATGAACAGCTTTATCATCAGAAACCAATATCAGCAACTCTGGCGCCACGCCTGGCAGCAAACCCAGCTGTACCCGTTTTCATCGCCTGTGAACTGGCAGGTTAACCGAATGCAGACAACGAGAGCGGGATGTGTCAGCATCAACGTTATAATTTCTTCACCCCTCGGCAGGCAGGGTCAGATGACGCGTCTGCATTGCCCGAATCGTCAGTAGTCAGGAGTCGCTATGTTAAGGGTCTACCACTCCAACCGTCTGGATGTGCTGGAAGCGTTAATGGAATTTATCGTTGAGCGCGAGCGGCTGGACGACCCCTTTGAACCTGAGATGATCCTGGTTCAAAGTACCGGTATGGCGCAGTGGCTACAAATGACTCTTGCACAGAAGTTTAGTATTGCCGCCAATATCGATTTTCCGCTGCCCGCGAGTTTTATCTGGGATATGTTTGTGCGCGTGCTGCCGGATATCCCGAAAGAGAGTGCGTTCAGCAAACAGAGCATGAGCTGGAAGTTGATGACGCTGTTGCCACAATTGCTGGATAGCGATGACTTCGCATTGCTACGCCACTATCTGACGGACGACACTGATAAACGTAAGCTTTTTCAGCTTTCCTCGCGCGCGGCTGACCTTTTCGATCAGTATTTAGTCTACCGCCCTGACTGGTTGACCCAGTGGGAAGCGGGGCGACAGGTTGAGGGACTTGGCGAGTCTCAGGCCTGGCAGGCACCGTTGTGGAAAGCGCTGGTGGAATACACCGCGGAATTGGGCCAACCGCGCTGGCATCGTGCCAATTTATACCAACGATTTATTCAGACGTTGGAAAACGCGTCCGAGTGCCCACAGGGACTGCCTTCTCGGGTCTTTATTTGCGGTATTTCGGCGCTACCGCCGGTTTACCTGCAGGCCTTGCAGGCGCTGGGTAAGCACATTGATATTCATCTGCTGTTTACCAACCCTTGTCGCTACTACTGGGGGGATATTAAAGATCCGGCCTGGCTGGCGAAGCTGATGGCACGTCAGCGTCGGCACAGCTTTGAAGAACGGCATCTGCCGCTGTTTCGTGATAATCAGAAAGCCGAAGGATTATTTAACAGCGATGGCGAACAGGATGTGGGCAACCCGATGCTGGCCTCGTGGGGCAAGCTGGGGCGTGATTACATTTATTTGCTTTCGGAGCTGGAAAACAGTCAGGAACTGGATGCGTTTGTCGACATTACGCCTGACAACCTTTTGCATAATATTCAATCGGATATTCTGGAACTTGAAAGTCATGCCGTGGCGGGCGTTACGCTGGAAGAATATTCCCGTAGCGACAATAAACGCCGGCTTGAGCTGAACGACACCAGCGTGACTTTCCATGTCTGCCATAGCCCACAGCGCGAGGTGGAAATTCTTCATGACCGGCTTTTGGCCATGCTGGAAGCGGACCCAACGCTGACGCCGCGCGATATTATCGTGATGGTGGCGGACATCGACAGCTACAGCCCATTCATTCAGTCGGTCTTTGGTAGCGCGCCAGCCGAGCGTTACTTACCTTATGCGATATCTGACCGTCGGGCACGCCAGTCTCATCCCGTCTTACAGGCCTTTATCAGCCTGCTGTCGCTGCCGGATAGCCGTTTTGTCTCAGAGGATGTCCTGGCGTTACTGGATGTTCCCGTGCTGGCGGCGCGTTTCAACATTGATGAAGAAGGGTTGCGCTATCTTCGCTTATGGGTCAATGAATCCGGGATTCGTTGGGGAATTGACGACGATAACGTGCGTGAACTGGAACTTCCGCCGACAGGTCAGCATACCTGGCAATTTGGTTTAACGCGTATGCTGCTCGGCTACGCGATGGAAAGCTCGCAGGGCGAGTGGCAATCGGTATTGCCTTACGATGAGTCCAGCGGCCTGATTGCCGAGCTGGTAGGGCATCTGGCCTCGTTGCTGATGCAGCTTAATCTCTGGCGTAGAGGGTTGGCGCAGGAACGACCGCTGGAAGAGTGGCTACCCGTTTGTCGGGAAATGCTTAATGATTTCTTCCTACCGGACGCGGACACCGAAGCGGCAATGACGCTGATTGAACAGCAGTGGCAGGCCATTATTACCGAAGGTTTAGGGGCTGAGTACGGCGATGCTATACCGCTCTCTCTGTTGCGTGATGAGCTAGCCCAGCGCCTTGACCAGGAACGCATCAGCCAGCGCTTCCTGGCGGGGCCCGTTAACATTTGTACGCTGATGCCGATGCGCTCCATTCCGTTCAAAGTGGTGTGCCTGCTGGGTATGAACGATGGGGTTTATCCGCGTCAACTTGCGCCGCTGGGCTTTGATTTAATGAGCCAAAAACCGATGCGGGGTGACCGCAGTCGTCGCGATGATGACCGCTATTTGTTCCTCGAAGCATTAATCTCGGCACAGCAGACGCTCTACATCAGCTACATTGGCCGCTCTATTCAGGATAACAGCGAGCGCTTCCCGTCGGTGCTGGTGCAAGAACTGATGGACTACATTGGACAAAGCCATTATCTGCCGGGCGATGAATCGTTGACCTGTGATCAAAGCGAGGCAAGGGTAAAAGCGCATATAACCCGTTTGCATACCCGTATGCCCTTTGATGCACAAAACTATTTGCCGGGCGAACAGCAAAGCTATGCCCGGGAATGGCTGCCTGCGGCGAGTCTGTCAGGAAAAGCGCACACGGATTTTGTGCAGCCTCTTCCCTTTGAAATGCCAGAAACGCTAACGCTGGAAACGCTGCAGCGATTTTGGGCACATCCGGTACGCGCCTTTTTCCAGATGCGTTTAAGGGTCAACTTCCGCTCTGAAGAGAGTGAGATCCCGGATACGGAACCTTTCACTCTTGAAGGGTTAACCCGCTACCAGCTTAATCAGCAATTGCTTAATACGCTGGTTGAAGAGAACGATGCTGAACGACTGTTCCGCCGTTTTCGTGCGGCGGGCGCGCTACCCTATGGGCCGTTTGGCGAAATTCTGTGGGATACGCAGCGTCAGGAAATGCAGTCGCTGGCTGAACGCATTATCGCCTGTCGTCAGCCCTGTCAGAGCATGGAAATCGATCTTAACTGTCACGGCGTGCAAATCACCGGCTGGCTGCCGCAGGTGCAAGAGGACGGTTTGTTGCGCTGGCGCCCATCTTTGATAAGCATTGCGCAGGGTGTGCAACTTTGGCTGGAACATCTTGTCTATTGTGCCAGTGGCGGTAGGGGAGAGAGCCGATTGTTCCTGCGTAAAGATGGAGAATGGCGTTTTCCGCCGCTGGATGCAGAACAGGCGCTGCTGTACCTGTCGCAACTCATTGAGGGGTATCGGGAAGGCATGTCGTCACCATTGCTGGTATTACCCGAAAGCGGCGGTGCATGGATAAAAACCTGTTATGACGCCGCAAATGATGCCATGTTAGATGACGATGCAACGTTGCAAAAAGCGCGCAGTAAGTTTCTGCAAGCCTATGAAGGCAACATGATGGTACGTGGCGAAGGTGATGATATCTGGTATCAGCGTCTTTGGCGTCAACTGGATGCTGATACGCAGGAGGCTATTGTTTTACAGTCTCAGCGCTACCTGTTACCGATTTTTCGCTTTAATCAGTCATGATGATTGTATAAAAATTGCGCAATTCGATGGCTTCCACTATGATGCGCATTCTGTCACGGACTGATTCTTACAAAGAGAAGATGCTGGCTCGTTCAGCACATAGTCTTGCCCTGTTCAGATCATGTATTTATGCGTGGTTTGTAGTGAACAGGTGAATTCGTTAATGATGAGGTTTGTGAATGCCCCGCAGCACCTGGTTCAGCGCATTGCTGTTGTTCGTCGCCCTTTGGGTTCCCGTAAGTCAGGCAGATACCGGTTGGCAGCCTTTAGCTGAAACCATCCGTAAAAGCGATAAAGACACCCGTCAGTATCAGGCCGTGCGCCTTGATAACGGCATGGTTGTGCTGCTGGTATCCGATCCTCAGGCCGTGAAATCCCTTTCTGCACTGGTAGTCCCCGTGGGCTCGCTGGAAGATCCGGACGATCATCAGGGACTGGCGCACTATCTCGAACACATGTGTCTGATGGGCTCGAAAAAATACCCACAGCCAGACAGCCTGGCTGAATTCCTGAAAATGCACGGCGGTAGCCACAATGCCAGCACTGCGCCTTATCGTACGGCCTTCTATCTTGAAGTCGAAAACGACGCGCTGGTGGGGGCGGTGGATCGCCTGGCGGATGCTATTGCCGATCCATTGCTGGATAAAAAATATGCCGACCGCGAGCGTAACGCGGTTAACTCCGAGCTGACACTGGCGCGTACCCGAGACGGGATGCGTATGGCGCAGGTGAGCGCTGAGACGATCAACCCGGCGCACCCAGGTTCGCGTTTCTCTGGCGGAAATCTTGAGACATTAAGCGATAAACCGGGCAACCCGGTGCTGCAAGCATTACAAAAATTTCATGAAAAGTACTACTCTGCGAACCTGATGAAGGCGGTGATTTATAGCAATAAACCGCTGCCAGAGCTGGCGCGGATAGCGGCTGACACCTTTGGGCGCGTACCGAACAGGAATATCGCAAAGCCTGAGATTACCGTCCCGGTCGTCACTGATGCGCAAAAGGGCATCATCATCCACTATGTTCCGGCAATGCCGCGTAAAGTATTGCGCGTCGAGTTTCGTATCGATAACAACAGCGCGCAGTTCCGCAGTAAAACCGATGAACTGGTGACCTACCTGATTGGCAATCGTAGCCCGGGCACGTTGTCTGACTGGCTGCAAAAGCAGGGCCTGGTTGAAGGTATTCGCGCAGACTCCGATCCGGTGGTCAACGGGAACAGCGGCGTATTAGCCATTTCCGCGACGTTAACCGACAAGGGGCTGGCGAACCGCGATGAAGTTGTCGCGGCAATCTTTAGCTACCTCAATTTGTTACGCGAGAAAGGTGTCGATAAACGCTATTTTGACGAGCTGGCGCACGTGCTGGATCTCGATTTCCGTTATCCCTCCATCACCCGTGATATGGACTACGTGGAATGGCTGGCTGATACCATGATCCGCGTTCCCGTCGAGCATACGCTGGATGCGGTGAATATTGCTGACCAGTACGATGCGAAAGCCGTTGAGCAACGTCTGGCAATGATGACGCCGCAGAATGCGCGTATCTGGTATATCAGCGCGAAAGAGCCGCATAATAAAACCGCTTATTTTGTCGATGCGCCTTACCAGGTGGATAAAATCAGCGACAAAACCTTTGCCGACTGGCAGCAAAAAGCGCAGGGCATTGCGCTGTCGTTACCGGAGTTGAACCCCTACATTCCGGATGATTTCACGCTGATTAAGACGGATAAAAAATACGCTCATCCTGAGCTGATCGTTGATGAGCCGGATTTACGCGTGGTGTATGCCCCGAGCCAGTATTTTGCCAGCGAGCCGAAGGCTGATGTCAGCGTGATCCTGCGTAACCCGAAAGCCATGGACAGCGCCCGCAACCAGGTATTATTCGCCCTGAACGACTACCTGGCGGGAATCGCGCTCGATCAGTTAAGCAACCAGGCATCGGTGGGTGGAATAGGTTTTTCGACCAACGCTAACAATGGTCTGATGCTTAACGCTAATGGCTACACTCAACGTTTGCCGCAGCTTTTTCAGGCGCTGCTGAGCGGCTATTTCAGCTATACCTCAACGGACGAACAGCTGGAACAGGCGAAATCCTGGTATGCCCAGATGATGGATTCCGCAGAAAAGGGTAAAGCTTACGATCAGGCTATTATGCCGGTGCAGATGCTTTCTCAGGTGCCGTACTTCTCCCGCGACGAGCGACGTAAGCTGCTGCCTTCCATCACCCTGAAAGAGGTGATGACCTACCGCGACGCCTTAAAAACCGGTGCGCGACCTGAATTCCTGGTCATTGGCAATATGAGCGAAGCTCAGACGACGAGCATGGCGCGGGATATCCAAAAACAGCTTGGTGCGAACGGATCACAGTGGTGTCGCAACAAAGATGTGGTTGTGGACAAGAAGCAGTCCGTCATCTTTGAAAAAGCAGGCAGCAGCACGGATTCAGCGCTGGCCGCGGTATTTGTGCCAACCGGATACGATGAATACGCCAGTTCAGCCTACAGCGCTATGTTAGGTCAGATTGTTCAGCCGTGGTTCTACAATCAGCTGCGTACTGAAGAACAGTTAGGCTACGCCGTATTTGCTTTCCCGATGAGCGTTGGCCGTCAGTGGGGAATGGGGTTCCTGCTGCAAAGCAGTGATAAGCAGCCGTCTTACCTCTGGGAGCGTTATAAAGCGTTCTTCCCGACGGCGGAAGCGAAGCTGCGGGCGATGAAACCTGAAGAGTTCGCGCAAATTCAGCAGGCGATTATTGCGCAAATGCTACAGGCGCCGCAAACGCTGGGGGCAGAAGCCTCACAGTTAAGCAAAGATTTTGATCGCGGCAATATGCGCTTCGATTCACGTGATAAAATAGTGGCTCAGATTAAACTGCTGACGCCGCAAAAACTTGCCGACTTCTTCCATCAGGCGGTGGTTGAGCCGCAAGGCATGGCTATATTGTCACAGGTTTCCGGCAGTCAGAATGGGAAAGCAGAATATGTGCACCCGGAAGGCTGGAAAGTGTGGCAGACCGTCAGCGCGTTGCAGCAAACCTTACCCCTGATGAGTGATAAGAATGAATGATGCCGCTGAGTCCCTTGATCCACTGCGCTTGCCCCTGACGGGCGAGCGCCTGATTGAAGCCTCTGCGGGCACCGGTAAAACCTTTACCATCGCCGCCCTGTATTTACGTTTACTGCTTGGACTAGGCGGCTCTGCCGCCTTTCCTCGTCCTCTGACCGTCGAAGAACTGCTGGTGGTTACCTTCACCGAGGCGGCTACCGAAGAGTTGCGTGGTCGAATTCGTAGCAATATTCATGAACTGCGAATTGCCTGCCTGCGTGGAACCACCGACAACCCGCTATATGCCCGTTTGTTAGATGAAATTGCCGATAAAAAACAGGCCGCGCAGTGGCTGCTATTGGCTGAAAGACAGATGGATGAAGCGGCGGTGTTTACCATCCACGGCTTTTGTCAGCGTATGCTCAGTCTCAATGCCTTTGAGTCAGGCATGCTGTTCGAACAGCAGCTGATAGAAGATGAATCGCTGCTGCGCTATCAGGCCTGCGCGGACTTCTGGCGTCGGCACTGCTACCCGCTGCCCCGCGACATTGCGCAGGTGGTTTTTGAAACGTGGAAAGGACCGCAAGCGCTGCTGAGAGATATCGATCGCTATCTGCAGGGGGAAGCGCCGGTTATCAAGGCGCCACCGTCTGATGACGAAACGCTGGCCGCCCGGCATGAACAAATTCTCGCACGCATTAACCAGATCAAGCAGCAATGGCGTGATTCTGTTGATGAGCTGGATGGCCTGATGGAAGCCTCCGGAATTGACCGGCGTAAATTTAATCGCGGTAATCAGGGCAAGTGGATCGAAAAGATCAGCGCGTGGGCGCAGGAAGAAACACAAAGTTATCAGCTTCCTGACGCGCTGGAGAAATTCTCACAGCGTTTTCTGGAAGAGCGAACCAAAGCGGGCGGGATAACCCCTCAGCACCCGCTGTTTGTCGCTATTGATGAACTGCTTAGCGAACCGTTAACTCTCCGCGATCTGGTGATCACCCGGGCGCTGGCGGAGATCCGCTCGGCAGTTGCCGAGGAAAAACGTCGCCGCGGCGAGCTGGGTTTTGACGATATGCTCAGCCGTCTGGATGCGGCGTTGCGCAGTGAAAGCGGAGATGCGCTGGCGACGGCTATTCGTACTCGTTTTCCGGTCGCCATGATCGATGAATTCCAGGATACCGATCCACAGCAGTACCGTATTTTTCGTCGGATCTGGCAGCATCAGCCGGATACCGCACTGCTGCTAATTGGTGATCCGAAACAGGCAATTTACGCGTTTCGCGGCGCGGATATCTTCACCTATATGAAGGCGCGCAGCGAAGTCAGCGCACACTATACGCTCGATACCAACTGGCGTTCGGCCCCCGGCATGGTCAATAGCGTGAATACGCTTTTCAGCCAGATGGACGACGCCTTTATGTTCCGCGAAATCCCTTTCAGCCCGGTAAAATCCGCAGAAAAAAACCAGGCGTTACGGTTTGTTTTGCACGGCGAAACGCAGCCAGCTATGAGTATGTGGCTGATGGAAGGAGAAAGTTGCGGCGTAGGCGATTATCAGAGCTACATGGCCCAGGTGTGCGCCACACAAATTCGCGACTGGCTTAAGGCCGGGCATTCTGGCGCAGCGCAACTGGTCAGTGGCAAAGCATCCAGCCCGGTACGCGCGTCAGATATCAGCGTACTGGTGCGTAGCCGCCAGGAGGCGGCGCTGGTCCGTGATGCGCTGACGCAACTGGCCATTCCCTCTGTCTACCTCTCCAACCGTGACAGCGTATTTGAAACACTGGAAGCGCAGGAGTTGCTATGGGTGCTGCAGGCGGTGATGACGCCGGAACGTGAGAACACGTTGCGTAGCGCGCTGGCGACCTCAATGATGGGTCTGAATGCGCAGGATATTGAAGCGTTAAATACTGACGAGAATGCCTGGGATGCGGTGGTCGAAGAATTCGACGGCTATCGTCAGATCTGGCATAAACGCGGCGTGATGCCGATGCTACGTGCGCTGATGACGGCTCGCCAGATTGCAGAGAACCTGCTGGCGACGGCGGGAGGCGAACGTCGACTGACCGACATTTTACATATCAGCGAACTGTTGCAGGAAGCGGGCTCGCAGCTGGAAAGCGAGCATGCGCTGGTGCGCTGGTTGTCCCAGCATATTCTTGAACCCGACAGCAACGCGTCCAGCCAGCAGCTCAGGCTGGAAAGCGACAAGCATCTGGTCAAAATCGTCACCATCCATAAATCGAAAGGGCTGGAGTATCCGCTGGTCTGGCTGCCGTTTATCACCAATTTCCGCGTTCAGGATCAGGCTTTCTACCACGATCGTAGCTCTTTTGAAGCCGTGCTGGATCTCAGCGATGCTGAGGAGAGCGTTGAGCTAGCCGAAGCAGAGCGTCTGGCGGAAGACCTGCGTTTGCTGTATGTCGCGCTAACCCGTTCGGTATGGCATTGCAGCCTTGGCGTTGCGCCGTTGGTACGACGTCGGAGCGATAAAAAAGGGGATACCGATGTGCATCAGAGCGCCCTTGGTCGCCTGTTGCAAAAAGGTGAGCCGATGGATGCCGTGGGTCTGCGTAGCGCGATTGAAGCGCTTTGTAGCAATGATATTGCTTGCCAGACTCCCGCGCAGCCTGACGGTGAACCCTGGCAGGTTGCGCAGGCTGTTAGCAGCGAACTGAGTGCAAAAATACTGCAGCGTAAGCCCGGTGATAGCTGGCGCGTGACCAGTTATTCCGGTTTGCAACAGCGTGGACAGGGTATCGCGCAGGATCTGATCCCAAGACTGGATATCGATGCCGCAGGCGTCGGTGAGGTTATTGAAGAGTCAGGGCTTACACCGCATCAGTTTCCGCGCGGCGCTTCGCCGGGTACATTCTTGCATAGCCTGTTTGAAGACCTCGATTTTACGCAACCGGTGGATCCGCATTGGGTCGAGGAGCAACTGGCGTTGGGCGGTTATGACGCACACTGGACGCCGGTTTTGACCGAATGGCTGGACGCCATTTTGCAGGCGCCTCTCAACGAGACGGGCGTGAGTTTGAGCCAGCTATCCGCGCGTGAAAAACAGGTGGAGATGGAGTTTTATCTGCCGATTTCGCAGCCGTTGATGGCCAACCAGCTTGATGCGTTAATTCGCCAATACGATCCGCTCTCGGCGGGGGGCCCTGCGTTGGACTTTATGCAGGTTCGCGGCATGCTGAAAGGTTTTATTGACCTGGTATTCCGCCACCAGGGGCGTTATTACCTGCTCGATTACAAATCGAACTGGCTGGGCGAAGACAGCTCCGCCTATACGCAGCAGGCGATGGCCTCTGCCATGCAGGCGCATCGCTACGACCTTCAATACCAACTTTATACCCTCGCGCTGCATCGCTACTTACGCCATCGCATTGCTGATTACGATTATGAACGCCATTTTGGCGGCGTTATCTATCTCTTCCTGCGCGGCGTTGACAGTGAAAATCCGCAGCAGGGAATTTACGCGACCCGACCTGACGGAGAGTTGATTGCGTTGATGGACGAGATGTTTGCCGGTGCGGTGCAGGAGACGATGCTATGACAATCCAGAAACGATTTCTGGAGGCTGTTGAGCAAAAACAGCTCCGGCCTCTGGATGCTCAGTTCGCGCTGGCGGTTGCCGGAAGTGACAACCCTGCCGTTGCGCTGGCTGCGGCGTTGCTCAGTCGTGAAGCGGGAGAAGGGCACGTCTGCTTACCGCTTTCACGGTTATCTCTGAGCGAGGACGCGCATCCTCTGTTAAGCGCCTGGCTCGCTGAAACGGGCGAACCAGAAGACTGGGCGGAATGTCTGCTGGCTTCCAGTGCGGTAAGCCGTGGCGAGCAACCCACGCCGCTGGTGCTGTACGGCGATCGCTTGTATCTGAACCGGATGTGGCACAACGAACGTACGGTAGCTCGCTTTTTCAGTGAAGTGAACCACGCCATTGAAGTGGATGAACAACGGCTGACCCACACGCTGGCGGCGCTGTTTCCGCCATCGGAGGGGGTTAACTGGCAAAAAGTAGCCGCTGCTGTTGCGCTCACCCGCCGGATATCGGTGATCTCAGGCGGACCGGGGACGGGAAAAACGACAACGGTCGCAAGGCTGCTGGCGGCGTTGATTCAAATGGCCGACGGTGAGCGCTGTCGTATTCGACTGGCGGCGCCAACGGGAAAAGCGGCTGCGCGCCTGACCGCCTCACTGGGCGCGGCGTTACGAGAGCTGCCGCTAACCGATGAGCAAAAGAAACGCATCCCCGATGACGCCAGTACGCTGCATCGATTATTAGGCGCTCAGCCTGGCAGTCAGCGCCTGCGTCATCATGCGGGAAACCCGCTGCATTTGGATGTGCTGGTGGTGGATGAAGCCTCGATGATTGATTTACCGATGATGTCGCGCCTTATCGATGCGCTGCCGCCGCACGGACGGGTGATTTTTCTGGGCGATCGCGACCAGCTCGCTTCCGTCGAAGCGGGGGCCGTGCTGGGGGATATCTGTGCTTTCGTCGGTGACGGGTTTACCCCGGAACGCGCCCGCCAGCTCAGTCGCCTGACCGGGAGCGCTATTCCTGCCGGGTCGGGACTTCAGGCAGCAGCGTTGCGCGACAGTCTGTGCCTGCTGCAAAAAAGCTACCGTTTCGGCAGCGATTCCGGAATCGGTCAGTTGGCTGCGGCGATTAATCGCGGCGACAAAACTGCGATAAAAACGGTGTTCCAGCAGGGATTTAGCGACATCGAAAAAAGCACGCTACACAGCAGCGAGGATTATGCCGCGATGCTGGATGAGGCGCTGTCGGGATATGGGCACTACCTGGATTTGCTGCACGGGGGTGCCGAGCCGGGGGCTGTCATTCAGGCCTTCAATGAGTATCAACTGCTATGCGCCCTGCGGGAAGGTCCGTTTGGCGTTAGTGGTTTGAATGAACGCATTGAGCAGGTGATGGCGCAAAAACGTAAAATTCATCGTTCGACCCATAGCCGCTGGTATGAGGGAAGGCCGGTGATGATCGCGCGCAATGACAGTTCGCTGGGATTATTTAACGGTGATATCGGCGTTGCCCTCGACCGTGGACAGGGCCTGAGGGTGTGGTTTGCGCTGCCGGATGGTTCTATCAAATCGGTGCAGCCCAGCCGCTTGCCTGAACATGAAACCACCTGGGCGATGACGGTGCACAAATCGCAGGGATCTGAGTTTGACCACGCGGCGTTGATTTTACCCAGCCAGCATTCACCCGTGGTTACCCGCGAGCTGGTCTATACCGCCGTTACCCGCGCGCGCCGCCGCCTGTCGCTGTATGCCGATGAGCGGATACTGAGCCGCGCCATTGCCACCCGTACCGAACGTCGCAGCGGACTGTCAGCATTATTTAATGACGGCATGATGTAGATGTAGGCCGGATAAGCGTCAGCGACATCCGGCCTAAAAAAGATGTGCCAGCGATGTAGGCCGGATAAGGCAGTTATGCCGCATCCGGCAACCACTCCTATGCCAAATCCGCCATCAGCACTTTTGACCGCCGCTGATAGTTGTACATCTCTTTCTTGCTTTCCGGCAGCAGGTCGATATCCACCGGCGTGAAGCCGCGCTCTTGGAACCAGTGGATGCTGCGTGTGGTTAACACAAACAGCTTGCTCAACCCCATTTGCCGGGCCTGCGCGGCGATTCGTTCCAGCAACACTTCCCCGCGTGACGAGCTACGGTAGTCCGGATGCACTGCTACACACGCCATTTCGCCAATTCTCTCTTCCGGGAAAGGGTACAGAGCGGCACAGGCGATGGTCAGGTTATCACGCTGAATAATCGTGAATTTGTCGATCTCCATTTCCAACTGCTCGCGCGAGCGGCGCACCAGAATACCTTGCTGCTCCAGCGGGCGGATAAGCTCCAGAATCCCGCCGATATCGTTAATGGTAGCGCGACGGATCTGCTCGGCGCTTTCCATTACGATCTGCGTACCGATCCCGTCGCGGGAGAACAGTTCCTGCAGCAATGCACCATCTTCCTGATAGCTGATCAGATGGCAACGGCGTACGCCACTGCGACAGGCCTTCACTGCCCCACGCAGGAAGCGCACCGTGCCGGAGCTGTAATCGCCTTTCTCTTCCTGCAACTCAACGCGAGCCTGAGCTTCGTTAGGAAACAGCTCGGAAATAATATCGCCGTCATCGTTGGTGACACCCTGAGAGGAGCAAAAGCCGATCATTTTCTCGGCCTTCAGTTTGATAGCCAACTGCGTGGCGACCTCTTCTGAGGTCAGGTTAAAGCTCTCACCGGTGACGGAAACGGCGACCGGGCCCATCAGCACAATTGCGCCGCTGTCTAACTGGCGGTGAATGGCATCTTCATCAATACGACGAATACGCCCGCTATGGCAGTAATCTACGCCGTCATCAACGCCCAGCGGCTGAGAGATAATAAAATTACCGCTGACCACATTGATGTGAGCACCCTGCAATGGCGTATTATTCAGGCTCATCGACAGGCGGGCGGTAATATCAAGCTGAAGTAAACCCGCAGCCTGTTTGACCAGCTCCAGCGTTTTAGCGTCGGTAACGCGCGTATTTTTGTGGTACACCGGCTCATGATGATGCGCCGCAAGATTGGCATCAATCTGCGGTCGTGCGCCATAGACCACGACCAGGCGGATGCCGAGGCTATGAAGAAGACCAATGTCATTGACGATACTGGAAAAGTTTTCATGCTCGATGGCTTCGCCGCCCAGCATAATGACAAACGTTTTTCCCCGATGGGTATTGATATAGGGAACAGAATGGCGGAATCCCTGTACCAGTTCGGTTCTACGCTCCTTCACCACGGCACACCCTCATTGCATGATTATTCGTAATTTCTGTATTTTTATTCTGTTTTGGCGCTGTGCGCAAGCGTAATTTTTACCCATGCCGAAGATTTTTCTCAGTAATGCCGTGAATATAAAAAGAATGTTTACCCTTTTATAGATGACAGATTATGCGTCATTCGCTAAAGTTTCCGGTCAATTCGGACGTTTTACGTATTACCTCTTAAAAAGATTTCTTTTGCTCGGGAGAAGCATGTCGGGATCCAATTCAGCAATCAGTCGCCGCCGTTTATTGAAAGGTGCGGGTGCTATGTGGCTTTTGAGCGTCAGCCAGGTGGGTCTGGCGGCCGTGAGTCAGGTCGTTGCCGTACGTATCTGGCCTGCGTCCAGCTACACTCGCGTCACGGTAGAATCTAACCGTCTGCTGAAATACAAACAGTTTGCCCTGAGTAATCCTGAGCGTGTGGTTGTGGATATTGAAGACGTTAATTTGAACTCGGTGCTCAAGGGCATTGGGACGCAGATTCGTCCTGACGATCCGTATATTAAGTCGGCGCGCGTTGGCCAGTTTGATCCAAAGACCGTGCGGATGGTGTTCGAGCTGAAACAGAATGTGAAGCCGCAACTTTTTGCTCTGGCTCCGGTGGCAGGCTTTAAAGAACGTCTGGTGATGGATCTCTATCCCGCGAATGCCCAGGACGTTCAGGATCCGCTGCTGGCATTGCTGGAAGATTACAACAAGGGCGATCTGGATAAACAGGTGCCACCTGCACAAAGTGGCCCGCAGCCGGGTAAAGCGGGGCGCGATCGTCCCATTGTCATTATGCTGGATCCAGGCCACGGCGGAGAAGACTCCGGTGCGGTGGGGAAATACAAGACGCGTGAAAAGGATGTGGTGCTGCAGATTGCCCGCCGCCTGCGAGCCCTCATAGAGAAAGAGGGCAACATGAAGGTCTTTATGACACGAAATGAAGATATTTTCATTCCGCTTAAAGTCCGCGTGGCGAAAGCGCAGAAGCAGCGTGCTGACCTGTTTGTCTCTATTCACGCTGATGCCTTTACCAGTCGACAACCCAGCGGTTCGTCGGTGTTTGCGCTCTCGACCAAAGGTGCGACCAGTACCGCCGCGAAATATCTGGCGCAGACCCAGAACGCCTCGGATCTCATTGGTGGCGTCAGTAAGAGCGGTGACCGCTACGTCGACCACACCATGTTCGACATGGTGCAGTCGCTGACCATCGCCGACAGCCTGAAGTTTGGTAAAGCGGTATTGAACAAGCTTGGCAAAATCAACAATCTGCATAAGAACCAGGTTGAACAGGCCGGGTTTGCGGTGCTAAAAGCGCCGGATATCCCGTCTATTCTGGTCGAAACGGCATTTATCAGTAACGTTGAGGAAGAGCGCAAACTCAAAACGGCGACCTTCCAGCAGGAAGTTGCAGAGTCGATTCTGGCAGGGATTAAAGCCTACTTTGCCGATGGGGCGACGCTGGCGAGAAGGGGATAACAAAAAAGCGCTGGAAAGCGCTTTTTTTATGGGCGACAGAAACAAAAAAACACCCGTTAAGGTGTTTAATGTGTTGGTTGCGGGGGCCGGATTTGAACCGACGACCTTCGGGTTATGAGCCCGACGAGCTACCAGGCTGCTCCACCCCGCGTCACCGTACTGCTTATATTTTATCAAATTTGATTGGTTGCGGGGGCCGGATTTGAACCGACGACCTTCGGGTTATGAGCCCGACGAGCTACCAGGCTGCTCCACCCCGCGTCCGTCTTTTTGCTTCGTATTTCAAACCACATCAGCGTTGGCTTTCCTCGTTCACCTCAGTCACTTACTGGAGTAAGCTCCTAAGGATTCACTGCGTCGCCGCCTTGCTGTGATTCGAACTACTTTGCAAAAATCTTACATCAAATTTTAATTGGTTGCGGGGGCCAGATTTGAACTGACGACCTTCGGGTTATGAGCCCGACGAGCTACCAGGCTGCTCCACCCCGCGTCCGTGGATGCGCACTATACTCTGCTCGCATTTTCATGCAACCCTTTTTTCACCTTGATCACGTTTTTAGGGTGAAAATGAACAAAAACAACGCATTCTGGGTTATTTTTTGCTCAAAATTTGCGTTCGGGTATGTATACGCATTTCATTAGGTTCGGGGGTTTGTTATCTTCGTCTCGCATTCAGGCAACATAAGACGAGAACAATGAAAGGACGTTGGGCAAAATATCTTCTGGCGGGAGCTGTAGTCGCGATGCTCGCCGCGTGTTCCTCAAAACCCACCGATCGTGGGCAGCAGTATAAAGACGGGAAATTTACCCAGCCTTTCTCACTGGTGAACCAGCCTGATGCGGTTGGCGCGCCAATCAATGCCGGTGATTTCGCCGAGCAGGTTAATCAAATTCGCAGCGCTTCGCCACGTTTGTACGGCAACCAGAGCGACGTCTACAACGCTATCCAGCAATGGTTACGTGCGGGCGGTGATACGCGCAGTATGCGCCAGTTTGGTATTGATGCCTGGCAAATGGAAGGGGCGGACAACTACGGTAACGTCCAGTTTACCGGTTACTACACACCGGTTATCCAGGCGCGCCATACGCGCCAGGGCGAGTTTCAGTATCCTATCTATCGCATGCCGCCAAAACGTGGGCGCTTACCCTCTCGTGCCGAGATCTACGCGGGCGCGCTAAGCGACAATTATATTCTGGCATACAGCAACTCCCTGATGGATAACTTCATTATGGATGTTCAGGGCAGTGGTTACATCGATTTTGGCGATGGCAGCCCGCTCAACTTCTTTAGCTATGCCGGGAAAAACGGCCACGCCTATCGCAGTATCGGTAAAGTGCTTATCGACCGTGGCGAAGTGAAAAAAGAAGATATGTCGATGCAGGCTATTCGCCACTGGGGTGAAACGCACAGCGAAGCCGAAGTGCGTGAGCTGCTGGAGCAGAACCCATCGTTTGTCTTCTTTAAACCGCAATCTTTTGCGCCGGTGAAAGGGGCCAGCGCAGTGCCGCTGATTGGCCGCGCGTCCGTAGCTTCTGACCGTAGTATCATTCCTGCGGGCACAACGTTACTGGCGGAAGTCCCGTTACTGGACAATAACGGCAAGTTTACCGGCCAGTACGAACTGCGCCTGATGGTGGCGTTAGATGTGGGTGGGGCTATTAAAGGGCAGCACTTCGACATCTATCAGGGTATTGGCGCTGACGCCGGACACCGTGCCGGGTGGTATAATCACTACGGTCGCGTATGGGTACTAAAAACAGCGCCGGGTGCGGGTAACGTGTTCAGCGGTTAATTGCCGGATGGCGCTTCGCTTATCAAGCCTACATTATTGAGTAGGCCTGATAAGGCGTAGCCGGCATCAGGCAGTCAGACTGCTCGGTATTAATGAATTTGAGGTTCTATGTCTGTGGTTATTAGCGATGCCTGGCGCCAACGTTTTGGCGGTACGGCACGTCTGTATGGCGAAAATGCGTTGCAGCTGTTTGCCCAATCGCACGTTTGCGTGGTTGGGATTGGCGGAGTAGGGTCATGGGCGGCGGAAGCGCTGGCGAGAACCGGTATTGGCGCTATCACACTCATTGATATGGATGATGTGTGCGTCACCAATACAAACCGCCAGATCCATGCGCTGCGTGATAACGTCGGTCTGGCAAAAGCTGAAGTGATGGCGGAGCGTATCCGACAGATTAACCCGGAGTGCCGGGTGAACGTGGTCGATGATTTTGTTACCCCAGATAACGTTGCTGAATATATGAATGCGGGATTTTCGTACGTCATCGATGCGATTGATAGCGTGCGCCCAAAAGCGGCACTGATCGCGTACTGTCGGCGTAACAAAATTCCGCTGGTGACCACCGGTGGTGCGGGCGGACAGATCGATCCTACCCAGATTCAGGTCGTTGATTTGGCAAAAACCATCCAGGATCCGCTGGCGGCCAAGCTACGTGAGCGGCTGAAAAGCGATTTTGGCGTGGTGAAAAACAGTAAAGGCAAGCTGGGCGTGGACTGCGTGTTCTCGACCGAAGCGCTGGTTTACCCGCAGGCAGATGGCTCGGTATGTGCGATGAAAGCGACGGCGGAAGGGCCGAAGCGTATGGATTGCGCGTCCGGGTTTGGCGCGGCCACCATGGTGACAGCCACCTTTGGCTTTGTTGCTGTCTCCCATGCGCTGAAGAAGATGATGGCGAAGGCCGCGCGTCAGGCCTGATAGTGTCGGATGTCGCTACGCTTATCCGACCTACGGTTCGTGCAGTGTTGTAGGCCGGATAAGACATATCAGCGTCGTCATCCAGCTTTCTGGGCCGCCTCGAGAATCGCCTCGTTCAGAGCATGTAGTCCCTGGCTACGCGAGGCGCTGAGCTGAGCGCGTAAACCCAGTTCGTCAAATAACGCCATCGGAGAACGCGCCAGTAACTCGGCTGCCGTTTTACCTTCGACCGCGGTGAGTAATACCGCCAACAGTCCACGTACTATTCGACCTTCGCTGTCGCCGAAGAAATGCAGAGTACCATTCTCATGAAGGGTATGTCCCAGCCAGACGCGGTTTTCGCAGCCCGCAATTTCTTTGGCCTGCGCCTTTAGCGCATCCGGGAGCGCCGGCAACTGCTTACCCAGCAGAATCAGCTGGCGATATTTATCTTCCCACTGAGTAAGCGGGATAAAGGTATTGCGTAACGTCTCTTCGGTTACGGTTGTGCCAAACGGGTGTCCGGCGAACAGAGGGCTTGTCATTAATCCACCAATATTTCCAGCGCGCGGTCGACGGCTGCGACCAACGCATCCACATCGCTTTGGGTATTATAAGGGGCAAATGAGGCGCGTAGTGTTCCGGATACGCCCAGTTCCGCCAGCAGCGGCTGTGCGCAGTGTTGCCCCGCGCGCAGCGCAATGCCATATTCGGCCAGCAGAGTGACCATATCGCTGTGATGAACACCCGCGAAATCAAAGGCTAACAGACTGGAGTCCTGGCAGCGGAAGGAAAGAAAGCCAGGGCGTTTCGCAAGGGCATCTTCTGCCAGCGTCGCCAGACCCCGGCTCCAGTTTTCGGCCTGCCCAACGTCGACGTCCGCCAGCCATTCGAGCGCCGCGCTTAGCCCGATAACGCCTGCAACGTTAGGCGTACCGGCTTCCAGCTTCCATGGTGCGGGCTGAGTGGTGAAACCGTCAAAACTGACTTCGCTAATCATCTTACCGCCCCCAAGCCAGGGAGACATGGCTTCCAGCAGTTCCGGCTTACCGTACAGCACGCCAATACCGGTGGGGCCATATAGCTTGTGGCCTGAAAACGCATAGAAATCAATATCCAACTGCTGTACATCGGCAGGGTAATGCACAATCCCCTGGGCACCATCAACCATCACCACCATGCCAGCCGCATGGGCGAGCGTAATGGCGCGGACCAGATCCGGGCAGCCACCGGTGACGTTCGACATTTGCCCGAGCGCCAGAATGCGGCTGCGCGGGGTGATGAGCTGCGTGAGGCGCTCAACGTCTGGCAATAAATGGGGGGTGAGTGGGAGTTTGACAACCTTAGCCCCCGTTTGCTCCGCGACCATCAGCCAGGGAACGAGGTTGGCGTGATGTTCCGCTGCGCTAACGATAATCTCATCACCCGGTTGAAGGCGTGGACGCGCATAGCTTTGGGCAACCATGTTGATCGCTTCCGTTGTGCCGCGGGTCCAGACGATGGTTTTGTCATCCGACGCATTAATCAGGTGTGCGACTTTTTCCCGCGCGGCTTCATAGCGTGCGGTCAGGCGCTGGGCTTCAGCAAACTGGCTGCGATGGACGTTCCCGGCACTCAGACTATAAAACTGATGGGTAGCCTCAATGACCGCCTGTGGCTTTAGCGCCGTAGCAGCGCTGTCGAGATAGACGCCAGCATCGTTGAGTGCGGGAAATTGTGCGCGAAACTGCGCGGGGTTAAAAGCGTTCATGGTATTCCTCAGTTCAGTAAACCGATCGTGGCGCAAAAAGGGCATTGATACAAGGGTTGTGCTAACCATCGGAATACTCTGGATATCCTGGCAAAGCCCGTTCAGTGTCTTATGCTAAATAGTGTTAGGCGAATACTTTTGCCTGTTATGGAATTCATTTTATCTAGCATAAATCGCTTTAAGGAGAAGAAGATGAAAAAGACTGCCGCCATTATTTCTGCCTGTATGCTGACTTTTGCCCTGAGCGCCTGTTCTGGTTCGAATTACGTGATGCACACCAATGATGGCCGCTCAATCGTAGCTGATGGTAAACCACAGACCGATAATGAAACGGGGATGATTTCGTATAAAGACGCTAACGGCAACAAACAGCAGATTAACCGCACTGACGTGAAAGAGATGGTAGAACTGGAGCAATAACAGCCGGTCGGCCATCGACGAAATGTGGACAAAAAAAAGCACCGCAATTTGGCGGTGCTACATTAATCACTATGGACAGACAGGGTAAATGTACAGGAAGTGAAAAAGGGTAGCTTTGCTACCATGGTCTGAATCGCAGACCAATTGCAAACACAACAACACAACATCACAACCGTAAGCCAAAAGCCCACCAGAACACGCATTCCGATAAAACTTTTCGTTCCGGCTTCAGGAAGTGCCGCCACTATAGGTATTTGCTGGTAGAACCTCAACGGACAATTTATAATGGCTCAGATAAAAAAAACTAATAGGTTACAGCCTGTTAGCTAATTGTTAAATTCATTTAACATCAAAGCCTAAAAGTCATGTCAAAACGATTACCACCCTTAAATGCGTTACGTGTTTTTGATGCTGCAGCGCGTCATTTAAGCTTTACTCGCGCAGCAGAAGAGCTTTTTGTGACGCAGGCCGCAGTAAGTCACCAAATCAAGTCACTTGAGGATTTTTTGGGGCTAAAACTGTTTCGTCGACGCAATCGATCTTTGCTGTTAACGGAAGAAGGTCAAAGCTACTTTCTCGACATTAAAGAGATTTTTTCGCAATTAACCGACGCGACGCGTAAACTTCAGGCACGCAGTGCAAAAGGTGCGCTTACCGTTAGTTTATTGCCCAGTTTTGCGATCCAATGGCTGGTGCCCAGACTCTCTAGCTTTAACTCAGCTTATCCGGGAATCGATGTCAGGATCCAGGCGGTGGACCGTCAGGAAGACAAACTGGCTGATGATGTTGATGTGGCGATTTTCTACGGACGCGGCAACTGGCCGGGCCTGCGCGTTGAAAAATTGTACGCAGAATATTTATTGCCGGTCTGCTCTCCGCTGTTGCTTACCGGTGATAAACCGCTAAAGACACCGGACGACCTGGCAAAACACACTTTATTGCATGATGCGTCGCGGCGAGACTGGCAAGCCTATACGCGCCAGCTTGGCCTGAATCATATCAACGTGCAGCAGGGACCTATCTTCAGCCATAGCGCCATGGTGCTACAGGCTGCAATCCATGGACAGGGGATCGCGCTGGCTAACAACGTCATGGCGCAGTCCGAAATTGAAGCCGGACGTCTGGTCTGTCCGTTTAACGATGTTCTGGTCAGCAAAAACGCATTTTATCTGGTTTGTCATGACAGTCAGGCAGAACTGGGTAAAATAGCCGCCTTCCGTCAGTGGATTCTGGCGAAAGCGGCCACGGAACAAGAAAAATTCCGCTTTCGTTATGAACAATAATTTACGTAGGGTATTCAAATGACCAGCCGTTTTATGCTGATTTTTGCCGCCGTAAGTGGCTTTATCTTTGTGGCGTTGGGCGCCTTTGGGGCACATGTTCTGAGCAAAACCCTCGGTGTTGTTGAAATGGGGTGGATTCAGACCGGCCTTGAGTATCAGGCGTTTCATACGCTGGCTATCTTTGGCCTGGCCGTCGCCATGCAACGGCGCATTAGTATTTGGTTTTACTGGAGTAGCGTGTTTCTGGCATTAGGTACAGTGCTGTTTAGCGGCAGCCTGTATTGTCTCGCGCTCTCTCATTTACGCCTGTGGGCGTTTGTTACCCCTGTCGGCGGCTTCAGCTTCCTCGTAGGCTGGGCGCTGATGTTAGTGGGCGCTATTCGATTGAAACGTAAGGGCGTTAGCCATGAATAAGGTTGTATTGTTGTGTCGCCCAGGTTTTGAAAAAGAGTGCGCCGCAGAAATTACGGATAAAGCAGGACGCCGGGAAATCTTCGGTTTTGCCCGCGTGAAAGACAATGCGGGTTACGTCATCTTCGAATGCTATCAGCAGGACGATGCTGAAAAGTTAGTGAAAGAGCTGCCGTTTAGTTCGCTGATTTTTGCTCGTCAAATGTTTGTGGTGGGCGAGCTGCTGCAATACTTACCGCCGGAAGATCGTATTACACCGATCGTTGGCATGTTGCAGGGCGTGGTGGAAAAGGGTGGCGATCTGCGAGTAGAAGTTGCCGACACCAATGAAAGCAAAGAGCTGGTTAAATTTTGCCGTAAATTTACCGTACCGTTGCGTGCAGCGCTGCGCGAAGCGGGCGTACTGGCAAAGTATGAAACGCCAAAGCGTCCGGTGGTTCACGTCTTCTTTATCGCCCCTGGCTGTTGTTATACCGGCTATTCCTGGCCTGACAATAACTCACCGTTTTACATGGGGATTCCGCGTCTGAAGTTTCCAGCCGATGCGCCGAGCCGTTCAACGCTCAAGCTGGAAGAAGCGCTGCACGTGTTTATCCCTGCCGATGAATGGGATGAGCGTCTGGCGAACGGAATGTATGCGGTGGATTTAGGCGCCTGCCCGGGCGGATGGACCTATCAGCTGGTTAAACGCAACATGTGGGTTTATTCCGTGGATAACGGCCCGATGGCGCAAAGCCTGATGGATACCGGGCAGGTCACCTGGCTACGTGAAGACGGATTTAAGTACCGTCCGAATCGTAATAACATTTCGTGGATGGTCTGTGACATGGTGGAGAAGCCGGCGAAGGTTGCCGCGCTGATGGCACAATGGCTGGTCAACGGCTGGTGTCGTGAGACGATCTTCAACCTCAAGCTGCCGATGAAAAAACGCTACGAAGAGGTATCACAGAACCTGGCTTACATTCAGGCCCAGCTTGATGAACACGGCGTAAATGCCCAGATTCAGGCGCGTCAGCTGTATCATGACCGTGAAGAAGTAACCGTTCACGTACGTCGTCTGTGGGCTGCCGTCGGCGGTCGTCGCGACGAGCGATAAGGCTACAACCCAGGCCGGATGGCGGCGTAATCGCCCTATTCGGCCTGGATTGCTTCAATCAGCTGTGTATCTGAAACAATATGCGTCACATCATCCAGATGCCCAATTCTGGCCTCCCCCGAACGATTAAATTTACTTTTATCGATCAGTAATAAAGACTGCGATGCACGCTTAAGCAGAATGGATTTGAAGTCTGCGTTGGTTGCATTTGAGTCCCAGAGCGCACCGTCGCTGTCGATCCCTTCGCAGGAAAAAATAAACAGGTCAATCTCGAGTGGTTTTAGCTGCGAGATAAGCGAGGGATTAACGTAGCAACCGTATTTGCGCTCAAGGCGACCGCCGGAGCTGATAAGCTGAATATGTTCACGTTTAGCCAATTCCTGGCAGATGGGCTGGCTGTTGGTAAAAACGTGAATGTTGATGTCCGGTAACTGTCGCGCCAGATACCAGCAGGTAGAGCTGGCGTCTAAGGCAATCACCATACCTTCTTCGATCCAGGCCAACGCTTCACGGGCGATATCCGCTTTGTGCGCATAGTGGCTTTTGAGTCGAATATGAAATGGGTCACCGCTGTCCTGATTTTCCCGGTGAATAACTTTGGCCCGACCGTGGTTGCGTAACACTTTTCCCTGGGTCTGTAACTCGCTGAGATCGCGGCGGATGGTCTCTTTGCTGACGTTAAGCTGCAAAGCCAGGGCTTCGGTTGTCAGGCTTTTGTGGTTAGTAAGCAGATCTACGATTGCCTGCTGGCGCGCCGCTTTCATGTTCTGATCCTCATCTAATGATGAATGCCCGTACCTGACGGGCATTCTGACCAGAGATTACGGCGTTACCCCTTTTTTTAAAAGAATATTCCCGTACTTTGCCCGCTCTCCTGTGATAACGATCGCAAACGCCTTTTGTGCTCGTTCGTAAAAGGCAAAGCGGTCAATACGCGTGATATCCGGGCAGGGGGTCTGTAATGAAAGTGCCTGACGATAGCGAGCCTCAACATCAGGATCGAGAGTGTCGCCTTCAACCGCAGCCATCATCACCAGCGGTGGGGCGTAGCTGTCCAGTTCAAATAGCGGAATAAGCGCCCGCAGCAGATCGCTGACCAGCAGACCGTCAGCGCGGATGACCTGCGGCCCCATGCTGTTGGCCGGGAAGTGGGCATCGGAAAAGATAATCTCATCGCCGTGTCCCATTTCGGCCAGCACTTTCAGTAAGTCGGGGGAAATTAAGGGAGATATCGTTTTAAGCATGTTACTCGACTCCTGTGAGTTCGGATTCGGTTTGCGGATAGAAGTAACGGTACTGATAGCGCACCTGTTCGCGTGCCTGCTCCGGAGAGGTAAATTCCCCGATGCCTGACCAGGCAAACATTGCGGCGCCTGCCACGGTGGTTTCGGCATCATCCAGCACTTTGACAGGGATCCCGAGAACGTTCGCTTTGATTTGGTTCCACAAGATGTTGCGGCTGCCCCCGCCAACTAATAGCAGTTCAGTGGCCTGGAAATGGCCGATTTTTTCCAGCGTTTGCAGATTCCGCTGCAGCTGTTCTGTCAGTCCTTCCAGCGCGGCGCGATAAAAGTGCCCACGGGTAGTATTGAGGGTAACCCCTTGCCAGCCCGCATTCTGACAGGCCAGCAGGTCGCAGTGCATCTTCACCCCTTCGGCACCAGCGGGAATATCCCGAGCTTCATCAATCAACGTTTGCCAGGGCGTGTCCGCGGTCCATAACAGCTTACGAACCCATTCAAGCACACCGGAGGCCAGCCACTGCATACCGGGATTGTTAAGCCCAGCCTGACTATCCAGCTCACAGGTGGAGCCCGCATAATGACTGAGCAGGGAGGTATTTACCTGCGCACTGCGTACCATCAGAATTTCCCATGTGCCGGAAGAGAGTACCGGTTCATCCTGTTGGGCTCCTGCGCCAAATAGCGCAAACTGTGTGTCGTGTCCGGCAGAGATGACTGGAATACCCTCTGGAAGTCCGAGCTGGCTGGCGGCCTCGCGTTGCAGTACCCCAATTTGTTCGCCTGCTTCAACCAGGCGCGGAAACAGGCGACGCGGTATGCCTGTTGCCTGCAAAATGTCCTGGCTGAAATCACGTTGCTGGATATCCAGCATCTGGCTGGTTCCCGCCATGGTGATGTCAGTTGTGAACTCGCCGGTTAAACGTTGGTTGATAAGCGACGAGATAAACAGCCAGGCGTGCGCCTGTTCCAGTAATTGCGGGTGGTTCTCTTTCAGCCACACCAGTTTGTACAGCGTATTGAAGCTAAACGCCCCAACGCCGGAGATTTCCTGCAGTTGCTGCGGTGACATATAACGATGGATATTTTCCATTACCGCTGCGGTGCGTGGGCATTTCCAACTGATCACCGGATACAGTTGTTTTCCGTTCTTATCCACCAGCGCGCCATCCACGCCGAAGGTGGTGACGGCGATCCCGCGAATTTGGCAGGCGGCCAATTGTGAGGAAAGCCGCTGACAGCAGTCGGCAAAGCGCTGCAGAATGGCCTCCAGCGACCATTGGTGCCAGGCACTGTTTTCTGCGGCGATGTCACTGGCGTTCGGGGTCGCTGCGCGGGCGACAATCTTCCCCTGTCGGTCAACGGCAATGGCCCGTACGTTGGTCGCGCCACAGTCGAGAACCAGAATAACCTCTTGTTTCATAATTGCTCCTGGGAGATTACCTATTACCTGATGGCGGCTTCGCCTTATCCGGCCTACAAAACCGTGTGCTTCGTAGGCCGCGCCGCCATCAGGCAATCGCTCGATGTTTAACGCTTATACAGCGGACCGTAGTTCTGACAAGCGCGGTAATCCTGACCTTCCGTATCCATACCGTGGGCGGCCCAGGAGGAAGGACGATAAATTTTCTCGTCTTCCACGTTGTGCATGCACACCGGGATACGCAGCATGGCAGCCAGAGTGATAAAGTCCGCACCTACGTGACCAATCGTCAGCACCCCGTGGTTAGCGCCCCAGTTAGCCATGACGGAATAGACGTCGCTGAACGGGCCCTTGCCGGTTAAGCGCGGAGCAAACCAGGTGGTTGGCCATGTGGAGTTGGTACGCGCATCAAGCTGGTCGTGCATATCTTTCGGCAACTCCACGCTCCAGCCTTCCGCGATTTGTAGCACCGGCCCCAACCCTTTGATGATGTTGATACGGCTCATGGTGAACGGCACACCGCCTTCAGTCAGGAAGCGAGATGAGTAACCGCCCCCGCGGAAGTATTCGTGAATAGCCGGGCACCATTCGGTTGCCGCCAGGCATTCATCCGCCTCTTTCTGCGAGATTTCCCAGTGTGGTTTCATGGTCGGTTTACCTTCGCTGTCGCGCTGTTTGCAGGAACCGTCCAGTGCCGCAGAACCGGAGTTAATCAAGTGAATGATGCCGTGCTCAGCAAGGCCGGTCAGCGGTTTACCCGTCACGCGTTCAACCGCCTCTGGCGACCAGTAGGTGCGCACATCGGCAAAGACCTGGGCCGTGCCGGTGAGTTGATGGCCGAACAGCATCGCTACGCCGTTCAGGCTGTCGTTTTCGGTTGCGACAACGAACGGTTCACGAACGCCATTCCAGTCAAAGGAACTGTTGAGCAACGCTTCGGCGGTATCGCCATTTGGGTATTGATCGGTCCAGTGACGCTGGCCCTGGAAGCCTGCGGCGATCGCGTTATAGCCCAGGGATTCTTCGACCAGACCTTTGTCTGCCAGCTTTTTGTTACCCTGCATCATGTCGCGAATGCACATAGCCATCAGCAGGCTTTCTTTCAGCACTGCGCGGCTTTGTTCTGCGTTACGCTTATATTGCTGCGCGTTCTGATCTTCGCCGTAGCGGAAGTTTTTGTCCGCCCACGCCAGCGCCATTTCCAGCTCGGTTTCATCATAGATTTTCTGGTCAATGCGACGACGCAGCTCGGTCATATCAACCGCCTGCACCTTCATACCCAGCCAGGATTCAAAGAAGTTATGGTCGACGATAGAACCGGCGATGCCCATTGATACACCACCGACAGACAGGTAGCTTTTCCCTTTCATACTGGCGACCGCTAAGCCGGCACGGGCAAAGCGCAGCAGTTTTTCTTCAACATCGGCAGGGATAGATGTGTCGTCTGCATCCTGTACGTCATGACCATAGATGGAGAAGGCAGGAAGGCCTTTTTGGCTGTGAGCTGCCAGTGCGGCGGCCAGGTAAACCGCCCCCGGACGTTCCGTGCCGTTGAAGCCCCAGATCGCTTTCGGGCGCATCGGATCCATGTCGATGGTTTCACTGCCGTAGCACCAACATGGGGTAACGGTAATCGTCACGCCAACATTCTGGCTGCTGAATTTTTCTTCACAGGCTGCGGATTCCGCCATGCCGGCGATACAGGTATCGGCAATCACACATTCAATTTGTGCGCCGCAGGCATGACGAAGTTTTTCAGTGATAAGCGCTGCGGTAGCTTTAGCCATATTCATGGTTTGCTCTTCGAGCGACTCACGTACACCCATACGACGTCCGTCAATAACCGGGCGAATACCAATTTTTGGTAAGCTGATTTTTTTCATCACAGATTCCTCACGTTATTCGGATAAATATTCAGTTGGCTGCCGTTTGTGAACGGAAGCGGGCAAAAATAAAGATGATGGCGAAGCAAAGCGCCGGGACCAGTTCAGCGGTCGGGATATTGCCAGCGGCATCGCTGACAAAGCCCATCACCGGGGTCACAATGCCGCCGCCAATGATGGTCATGACGATAAAAGACGAGCCGTATTTGGTGTCTTGTCCCAGATTTTTGATCCCCAGAGAAAAAATGGTTGGGTACTGAATCGACATAAATGCGCTGCACAACGTCAGGGCCAGCAGGCCGATCTGGCCACCGGTGAAGGCGGAAATCAGGCACAGAATCATGGCAAGCAGGGCATATGCGGCCAGCACTTTATGCGGCGCAAAGCGACTGATAAGCCAGGTGCCGGAGAAACGACCGATAAAGAAGCACACCATGGTGCCGGTCAGGTAGTTGGCGGCGAAACCTGGCGTCATGCCTGGGATCTCTTCGATTGCGTAGCGAATCAGGTAGCTCCAGCAGGCAGTTTGTGCACCGACGTAGCAGAACTGCGCCAGTACCGCCCAACGCCAGTGACGAATGCGCACCAGGCGGGAAAGGGACGCGGAGAATGAACTCTGAGCGTTGTCACTGTGATCGTCACTTTGCAGGGTCGGAAACTTGGTAAACATGATCAGCAGGGCGACCAGCAAAACGACCGCGACGATGATCATATAAGGGGTTTGAACCGATAACACCAGGCTGTGCTTGTAGGCGCTTAGCTGTTCTGGCGCCATCTTATCGAGTACGTCTTGAGATTGATGTGGCACATTAGACAAAATAAGACTTTGCCCAAAAACAACCGCAATAATGGCACCAAATGAGTTAAAAGTTTGCGCGAGATTTAATCGGAAATGACCGCCGCTTTCCGGGCCCAGTACGGTTACAAAGGGGTTGGCAGCCGTTTCCAGACAACCTAAGCCCGCCGCAATAATAAATAGGCCAATCAGGAATAAGGTGTAATTCATTACCTCAGCCGCTGGCCAGAATAATGCTGCACCGATGGCATATAAAAATAATCCGGTAATAATGCCTGCTTTATAACTAAGTTTTTTCATCAGGATCCCGGCTGGGATTGGAATGACGAAATAACCAAAATAAAAAGCAGATTGAATCAGACCAGCCTGAAAGTTTGTTAATGTAAAAGCTTGCTGAAATTGTGGTAATAAAATGTCATTAAGATTATTGGCAACCGCCCAAAGAAAAAACAGTGAACAGAGTAACGCGAAGGGAATGACATAATTTTTTGTCTGCCCCCGCTCTACCGCATGAAAACTTTGTGTTTGTATTGATGTGTTTCCCATAGCATCCTCATCAGTTCATAAGCATGTTCAACAGCTTAAGAGTACGGTTGGTGATTTTTACCAACCTGCTAATCCAGGTGAGTTCCGGTAACCTGCCAGATAAAATTGGCCTTCATGAATGAACTCATGAATTCATTTTCAAATAAAAACCGGCCATTAATATGATGGTGGTCACATTTATGCTCAGGGTGTGGGTTTATGTGATTATCATCACTTTAATTTCTTTAAAACAATGACCGTTTGAGAAAAATAAATTAAAAAGCCACAGGGATAATGCCCGAATTAATTAGTTAAGTGGAAAACGGGCAATGGTAACAATTTATTCGCAAATGACCGTTTTACAATGGTTTTATTAAGAACGGACATTTTGGAATTGTAATATTATGCCTGCATGTTTTTATTCAGCGTTATTAGTTGATGAACATCACAAAATCCAGTGCTAAAAATTCCCTTCTCTTTATTCAGCATGATGATAGTTAGCAAATACCCGCTTAAATCAACAGAGCGTCGAGGTATTAGCAATGTTCTGTTGTCGCATTTTGACTCACTGAGAGAGGTAAGTAATGGAACGAAATACGCTGGCACGGCAGATTATCAATACCTGCCTGGAAATGACCCGTCTGGGGTTGAATCAGGGGACTGCGGGTAATGTAAGTGTGCGTTACCAGGACGGGATGTTAATTACCCCGACGGGTATTCCGTATGACAAACTCACCGAATCCCACATAGTGTACATCAACGCTGAGGGGCAGCACGAAGAAGGGAAATTACCTTCCAGCGAGTGGCGGTTCCATATGGCCGCTTATCAGACGCGTCCCGATGCTCAGGCGGTGGTCCATAATCATGCCGTGCATTGTACTGCTGTTTCTATTCTCAATCGGCCAATCCCGGCAATCCATTACATGATTGCGGCGGCTGGCGGTAACTCAATTCCCTGTGCGCCATATGCGACGTTTGGTACGCGTGAGCTTTCCGAGCACGTTGCGGTAGCGCTGAAAAACCGAAAAGCAACGCTGTTGCAGCATCATGGGCTGATCGCCTGCGAGGAAAATCTGGAAAAAGCCCTGTGGTTAGCGCATGAAGTGGAAGTGCTGGCGCAGCTTTATCTCAGCACGCTGGCGATTACCGATCCGGTTCCGGTACTGGACGATGAGGCTATCGCTATTGTGCTGGAAAAATTCAAAACATATGGATTGCGTATTGAGGAATAGGAGATAAAACGATGGCGAACAGAATGATTCTGAACGAAACGGCATGGTTTGGCCGGGGAGCTGTTGGCGCATTAACCGATGAAGTTATTCGTCGTGGTTATCGCAAAGCATTGATTGTGACTGATAAAAATCTGGTGCAGTGCGGCATTGTTGAGAAGGTGACTTCCCGAATGGATGCTGCAGGTCTGGCATGGGAAATCTATTCAGGCGTTATTCCTAATCCAACCATTGCGGTAGTTCAGGAAGGATTGAGTGTCTTTCAGCAAAGCGGCGCAGACTATCTGGTCGCCATTGGCGGCGGCTCCCCGCAGGATACCTGTAAAGCGATTGGCATTATTAACAATAACCCGGAGTTTGCGGATGTACGCAGCCTTGAAGGGTTATCGCCGACACGCTTCCCGAGCGTGCCAGTTATGGCTATCCCAACCACTGCGGGAACGGCGGCGGAAGTGACCATTAACTACGTGATCACTGACGAAGAGAATCGGCGTAAGTTTGTTTGTGTCGATCCACATGACATCCCGCAGGTGGCGTTCATTGATGCTGACATGATGGACGGCATGCCTGCCGCATTAAAAGCGGCTACTGGCGTAGATGCACTGACTCATGCCATTGAAGGCTACATCACGCAGGCTGCGTGGGCGCTTACCGATGCGCTGCACATTAAAGCCATCGAAATTATTGCCGGGTCATTACGCGGTTCCGTTGCGGGCGACAGCCAGGCGGGGGAAGCGATGGCTCTGGGCCAGTACGTTGCCGGGATGGGTTTCTCCAACGTAGGTCTGGGATTAGTGCATGGCATGGCACACCCGTTAGGCGCGTTCTACAACACGCCGCACGGCGTCGCGAATGCCATTTTGCTGCCGCACGTGATGCACTATAACGCCGAATTCACCGGGGAAAAATTCCGCGATATCGCCCGGGTAATGGGGGTTAAGGTTGAAGGACTGACGCTGGCAGAGGCACGCAAAGCGGCGGTGGATGCCGTCTTCGCCCTTAATCGCGATGTAGGTATCCCACTGCATCTACGCGATGTTGGCGTCCGTAAAGAGGATATTCCTGCGCTGGCGCAAGCCGCATTTGACGATGTTTGTACCGGGGGAAATCCGCGTGAAGCGAGCCTTGGGGATATCGTTGAGCTGTACCATACCGCCTGGTAATCACCTGGCGTTTATCTGGCCTACAGGGTTGTACAATAAGTAGGCCGGATAAGCGCAGCGCCATCCGGAAATAAGACTACCGCGCCAGCCGTAGCTGCTGTAGGTTTCCGTCGATATGTAAGTCTGTTTGCAGCCGCGCGATATCGCGACACAAAAACGCCATCTCCCGATGTTCTTCGAGTTTCTTGCGCCATTTCTCCGGTACATCATCCAGGTGTTCATACAGCGCTTCCAGCGTTGGAAACTGTGCCAGCAGTTGTGTGGCGCTTTTAGGACCAATACCGGCTACCCCCGGTATTTTAGAACTGCTGATCCCAGCCAGTCCCCAGTAATCAGGCAACTGTTGCGGCAGTACGCCGAACTCTTTCTCGATAAACGGCGCATCCAGCCAGCGTTTCTGGAAATAATCGCGAATCCGCAGCGTTGGGGAGAGTAGCTGACAGTAGCCTTTATCGGTTGAGACGATAGTCGCCTGGTGTCTCGCCTGGCTAACTTTCACCGCCAGAGTGGCGGCTAAATCATCGGCTTCATTCCCGCTGGATACCCAGCAGCAGACGCCGCGCTGTTCAAAAGCGGCGCGTAAGGCGGGCATTTCCTGGTGTAAATCGTCAGGCATCGGCGGGCGACCGGCTTTGTAGTCAGGTAACCGTTGGTGACGCCAGCCGCTGTTACGCGCTTCGTCATCAAATACCGCCACGGCGTGCGTGGGCTGACTGTGCACAATCAGCTGATCGAGCGCGTGCTGGCATGTCTCCACGCAGGGGGAGCCCTGTACGGCGTGAATACGGCGGATGAGATTCAGTGCATCAACAATGAGCAGGTGGACGGCCACGGTGTTCTCCCTAACAAATTAGTCTGTAGGGTAACATTCACGACGAGTGGAGACGAGCATTGCGAAAGAGCGCTATCCGTAAGCCTGATAAGCGAAGCGCCATCAGGCAATAAAAGCCGGATGCGGCGAGCGCCTTATCCGGCCTACAGAAACGAAAATGTGCTGAGAATTAATCGCAGGTGACAATCTTCATCGCCAGACCACCACGAGAGGTTTCGCGGTATTTGGCGTTCATGTCTTTACCGGTTTCGTACATGGTCTCGATAACTTTATCGAGGCACACGCGTGGTTCACTGGTACGGCGCAGCGCCATACGTGCAGCGTTCACCGCTTTAACCGAAGCAATGGCATTACGCTCAATGCACGGTACCTGAACCTGGCCGGCAACCGGGTCGCAGGTCAGACCCAGGTTGTGTTCCATACCGATTTCTGCCGCGATGCACACCTGCATTGGGCTACCACCCAGCAGTTCAGCCAGACCAGCCGCTGCCATGGAGCAGGCGACGCCAACTTCACCCTGACAGCCGACTTCGGCACCAGAGATAGAGGCGTTCATCTTGTACAGTGAACCAATGGCGCTCGCGACCAGCATGTAGCGTGCCAGCGAGTTAGCGTTCACTTCACGGATAAACTTGTCGTAATACGCCAGTACGGCAGGAACAATCCCGCATGCACCGTTGGTTGGTGCAGTCACCACGCGTCCACCGGCTGCGTTTTCTTCGTTCACGGCCAGCGCGAACATGTTGATCCAGTCAACAACCGCCATCGGGTCGGTGGTGGTTTTGTCGCTGCTGACCAGCATGCGACGCAGCGCAGCAGCACGACGCGGAACGCGCAGTTTGCCCGGCAATACACCTTCAGTAGTGATGCCGCGTTCAATCCCGCTACGCATCACTTCCCAGACGTTAGCAAAGTGCTGTTCCAGCTCTTCTTTGCTGTGCAGCGCCAGTTCGTTTTGCATCATCAGACCGGAAAGTGACAGGCCGGTTTCCTGGCAATGACGTTGCAAATCAGCTGCGGATTTATACGGATATGGCACGTTTACCGGAGAGTTGTTCGGTAAACCAAAATGTTCTTCATCAACGATGAACCCACCGCCAATGGAATAGTAAGTCTGGCTGTAAATAGCCTTTTCGCCCGCCAGTGCGGTAATGCGCATCCCGTTTTCGTGCAGGGACAGATTGTCCGCATGGAAATTCATGCACTTGTCGACCGGGAACTCGACCTCATGTTGACCATCTGCCAGCAGCAAACGCCCATGAGTATTCACATCCTGGATAAAGGACGGAATAGCATCAATGTCTACGGTATCCGGCAGATTACCCGCCAGGCCCATAATAATCGCGATGTCGGTATGGTGACCTTTCCCCGTCAGAGATAAAGAGCCATAGACATCAACCACTACGCGGGTTACGTCAGTGAGAATTCCGCGTGCAATCAGGTCATCCGTGAATTGTTTGCCTGCTTTCATCGGGCCAACAGTGTGGGAGCTGGAAGGGCCAATGCCGATTTTGAAAATATCGAATACGCTAATCATGAGGCGTCCATTGTGTATCGAGGTGCGCCGCCCCGAGGAGCGGCGCAGGGGAATTAACTGAACAGAGAGTAGAAAATAGCGGAGATAGCGATCAGGCCCATAATCACAACGAAGACGTTGCTGATATGGCCGCTGTACTTACGCATTGCCGGTACTTTCTGAATGGCATACATCGGCATCAGGAACAGAATCATCGCGATGATTGGGCCACCCAGGGTCTCAATCATGCCGAGGATGCTTGGGTTCAGCGTAGCCACAATCCAGGTGGTTACCAGCATGAACAGCGCAGTGATTTTGTTCAGTTTGTTGATTTCGATGGATTTGCCTTTGCCACGCAGAGACTTAATCACCATACCATTGAAGCCTTCACGTGCGCCCAGGTAGTGGCCCAGGAAGGATTTGGTGATAGCGATAATCGCGATGATCGGTGCCATCCAGGCAATAATCGGCGCGTTAAAGTGGTTCGCCAGGTAAGACAGAATCGAGATGTTCTGCTCTTTCGCTGCTGCCAGGTCCGCCGGAGTCAGGCTGAACACGCAGCTGAAGACGAAGAACATAACGGTCAGTACCATCATGATGTGAGCGAATGCCAGAATCTTGGAGCATTTTTTCTCTGCTTCATCACCGTACTCTTCACGCTTCGCCACGGCGAAGGAGGAGATGATCGGGGAGTGGTTGAAGGAGAACACCATTACCGGAATTGCCAGCCACAGGGTCAACAGCAGGCCGTTGCCGGTGGTTGCCGCAGAGTCAAATGACATGGTTTCCAGAATCGCACCGCTCCACTGAGGGATCAGGTACAGCGCCAGCAGCATCAGAGCCGCAACGAACGGGAATACCAGGATGCTCATCGCCTTAACGATCATCTGCTCACCGAAGCGCACGATGGTCATCATGCCGACAATCAGGATCAGTGACAGGATTGCGCGCGGCGGCGGCGTAATCGCCAGCTGGTGGGTCAGGAAGCTTTCAACCGTGTTGGTGATTGCTACGCTGTAAACCAACAGAATCGGGTAGATAGCGAAGAAGTAGAGCAGGGTAATCAGTTTACCTGCACCAACACCAAAGTGTTCTTCTACAACTTCGGTGATGTCTTCACCCGGATTTTTACCGGACAGCACAAAGCGAGTCAGACCGCGGTGTGCAAAGAAGGTCATTGGGAAGGCAAGGATCGCCATGATGATCAGCGGGATCATACCGCCTACGCCTGCGTTAATCGGCAGGAACAATACACCCGCCCCAATCGCCGTGCCGTAAAGGCCCAGCATCCACATGGTGTCTGTTTTGCGCCATGCGCTGCGGGTCTGGCCCGTAACGATAGTGCTGGTTTGAGTGTTTTCCATCTATTTCTCCTGGAGGAAGCTTAAAAAGTCGGGTTTGGGGTCAATCCAATGAGAAAGTACCCGACTGTAAATCGAAATTCGTTGAGCGATTTTTATATAATTTTTCGCCGTAATAATTTTCGGGCGGAAAGATACATTTTAGTAATGAATGTATCAGTGATCGGGATCCCAAATGCAATAATCCACCTTTTATGTGGATAAATTTGGGCCATTAATCTGTTAAAAAATAGTCAAAGCGAATTTACGGGCGCGAAGGCTAACATTAACGACATATCTCATGAAAGCGAAGGCGCGAAGATAGGCGTGTTCAGCTGTAAAAACTGTTGTTTTTAGATGATTTCGGCGACTAATAATAATTTTCTAAGATAAATCACGGTTGGTTTTTCAAGGTAATCGTTTGCGTAGTGCGCTGTTTTTTATGAATCATCACTGGTATTTATATGATTGTCGGAGCTATGTGACTGGTATCACTAAAAAAAGCCGGGAGGCAAGTGCGCCAAACCCGGCTTTGATATGGACAAAACTGTCACCGCTATAGCGCTGCTAGCGGGTGTTGAAGGTTAGGCGCAGATCTCGTAACAAGGGATATACGCAGTGCCCGGTAACTTCATACGATGTTGTGCAACAAAGCCCTGCAGGAGATCGTCCATGCGGCGCATCATTTCGCGGTCACCGTGGATTTTGTACGGGCCAAACTCTTCAATAGCGCGGATCCCGACTTCCTTCACGTTACCTGCCACAATACCGGAGAATGCACGACGTAAATCGGCGGCCAATACTTCAACGGGTTGATCCGGGTACAGCTTCAGGTTGGCCATGTTTTCATGGGACGGCTCGAACGGCATCTGCAGATCGGGCGCGATACGAATCGACCAGTTAAAGCTGTATGCATCTCCTGTGTCGCGACGGTTTTCTTTCACCAGCGGCATCGCTTTTTTCATCAGACGCGCCACTTCGGCCGCATCGTCAATGATAATGCGATAGTGGCGACGCGCATCTTCCCCTAGCGTGTGCACGATAAATTCGTCCAGCACGCGGAAGTAATCCGCACTCTCTTTTGGTCCGGTCAGGATCAGCGGTAGAACCTGATCTTTGTTGGCCGGATTCATCAGGATCCCCAGCAGATACAGCAGCTCTTCTGCTGTCCCTACACCACCCGGGAAGATGATAATACCGTGGGCGATACGCACGAACGCTTCCAGACGTTTTTCAATGTCCGGCATGATGATCAGTTCGTTTACCAGCGGGTTAGGCGGTTCAGCGGCGATGATTGACGGTTCGGTCATGCCAATAAAGCGGCTGTCTTTGTATCGCTGCTGGGCGTGGCCGACCGCAGCGCCTTTCATTGGCGCTTCCATCGCCCCCGGACCGCAGCCGGTACAGATGTTCAGTTCGCGCAGACCCAGTTGGGTGCCGACGCGACGGGCATACAGGTACTCATTTTCGTTGATTGAGTGACCGCCCCAGCAGACGACCATGTTCGGCGCTTCACCGACGTGCAGCGCCCGGGCATTACGCAGGATCGAGAATACGAGGTTGGTAATATGCACCGAGCTTTCGAGATCCAGATGCTGAAAACGACCGGCGTTATGGATCTGGCCATTGACGAACAGAATGTCGCGCAGCACGGCAAACAGGTTAGCCTGTAGCGCACGAATAATGCGTCCATCAACAAACGCATCTTCAGGTGGGTTGATCAGTTCCAGCTTCACGCCCCGTTCGCGGCGCAGTACGTTAATATCGAAACTTTCAAAGCGGGACAGCAGTTCTTTACTGTTGTCGGTCAAACTGCCGGAGTTCAGAACGGCAAGCGAACAGTTACGAAACAGTTGATACAGGTCGCTGCTGGCCGTGCGTTTAAGCATATCGACTTCCAGCTGCGACAACATGTCCATTGAGCCAAGCGGGCTAATATGTGTAATCAAGTAAACTCCTTATGGGACGCAACACGTCATTCCCTATTGATTACAATAGCCCTGGCTTATGACCTTTCACAACCTTGTGCGCGGAATCCGGCACGCAAATTTGAGAAAAAAGATTACTGACGTACCAGACGACCGGTTGCCGGAGTGAAATCGGTGTTGGTGCGCCATGGGTTAATGTCTAGGCCGCCACGTCGCGTGTAGCGTGCATAGACGCTCAGTTTCTCTGGCTGGCAGAAGCGCAGAATGTCATTGAAAATACGTTCCACGCACTGCTCATGAAATTCATTATGGTGGCGGAAGGAGACCAGATAACGCAGCAGCTTCTCTCTGTCGATTTTCCGTCCACGATACTGAATTTGTATGGAGCCCCAGTCGGGCTGGTGGGTGATCAGACAGTTGGATTTCAGTAGATGGCTGACCAGCGTCTCTTCGACTGCCTTTTCACCGCTCACGGCATTTTCCAGATACGCAGTGCTGAACTGATAGTTGTCGATGACGATATCCTGATTGTCGATACAGGTCCCATTAAAGTGGGCTATCGGCTGCCCTTCCAGTTCGTCAAGGCGGTACAGCGCCACGCTGACATCGCCCTGAGCGCAGGCGCGCAGATCGTTTTCCAGCGTCTGGCGTACCGCGTCCCAGGAATCAAAACGCGTCTGGTTAAAACTGTTCAGGTACAGCTTAAAGCTTTTCGATTCAATCAGATTTACGCTGGTGTAATCCAGCTCCACATGACCGACCGCAACCTGCGGTAAGCCGTTGGCATTCAGCCACGACAGTTCATATAGCGTCCAGATATCCGCACCGTGAAAAGGCAAGTTATCGGCCTTTAAATCCAGCGGGTCGCGATTCAGGCTGCGCGGAACGCCCTGCAACAGACTTGCATCGTAATTGTCTCGGTAATCCGTTGATTTACCGAGTGTCAGGCCGTTAAGCGCCTGATGATTTTCATAAGAGGACATGTTTCACCGTCATAAACCAGATACACTATGCGACAAGTGTATCCTGGCTTTTGTGAAGAGAGAAATCAGTGGACGAATTGACAGCGCAGGCGTTGATAGCCTTTACGACGCGTTATTGCGACGCATGGCATGAAAAAAACAACAGTTGGCCGCTCAGCGAAGAGCTGTATGGCGTACCTTCTCCGTGTATCATTTCTTCCACAGACGATGCGGTATTTTGGCAGCCTCAACCTTTTGTCGGCGAAAATAACCTCAATGCGGTTGAACGGGCCTTTGATATTGTGGTACAACCTGCCGTTCACGCTTTTTACACCACCCAGTTTGCTGGTGATATGCACGCGCAGTTTGCGGATGAAAAGCTCACGCTGCTGCAAACCTGGAGTGAAGATGACTTCAGGCGCGTTCAGGAAAACCTGATTGGTCATCTGGTAACGCAAAAGCGCCTCAAGCTATCACCTACGCTTTTTATTGCCACACAAGATAATGAGCTTGACGTCATTTCGGTGTGCAATCTGTCCGGTGAAGTGTGCAAAGAAACGCTGGGAACCCGTAAACGAACGGTGCTGGCGGCCTCACTTGCGGAATTCCTCACTCAACTTAAGCCAGTTCTGTAATCCAGTTTGCCCTGAATCTTGTGAGAGATCTCTTACAAACCCTGTAGGACATTGCCAGGTGATAAGTAAAGACTTAATGAATTGATAAAATAATAATTTATTATTATTCAATTGGTTAGTGTTTTATTGTCAACTTTCATACGAAAATAATCGTAAGGGTAAGCCTGTAAGCATCTTGTAAGACAAAGCGAAACAGGCGATTCTATATCTGTCGACAAGGAGTCGCACAACGAAGAGAACATCAGGATGATGGCTCTTCGCCAGGACACACCAGGACGGTGTTGCAAGGACAGGCTTCAGGACGAAGCAAAGAGGAAGACGCTGGATGCGTTAAAGGACACCTCCAGGATGGAGAATGAGAGCCGGTCAGGATGTTCGGCGGGTCTGGATGGCCAGGATACTTCAGGATGAAGTTTTCACATCGGGGTGATGTGAGCAGGATGCAAAAGTTCAGGATGAACACGGTCGCAAGACCACAGGAAAAGTTGTCAAGGATGAGCAGGGAGCACTAAAAGTAGCTGGAATGCTGCGAAACGAACCGGGAGCACTGTTTTTACAGTGCTCCCTTTTTTTATTTCCCTTCACTAGTGCTATTCTTCGCGCCAGATTTTTTCATCATTGAGGTTAATTTCATGACGACTCATGACCGTGTGCGCCAGCAGTTACACGCACTTGAAGCGCTACTGCGTGAACATCATCACTGGCGGATGGATGAGCCAGCAGAGCATCTGTTTACCAGTACGCAGCCTTTTTGTATGGATACCATGGAACCGGTCGAGTGGCTGCAGTGGGTGTTGATTCCCCGCATGCATACGTTGATTGATAACGCGCAGCCGCTTCCGCAGGCTTTTGCCGTCGCACCGTATTACGAAATGGCGCTGGCAGCCGATCACCCGCAACGCGACATTCTTCTGGCGGCATTGCAGGAGCTGGATGCGCTGTTTACAAGTGATAACGCCTGATGCTGGAAATTCTTTATCAGGACGAATGGCTGGTCGCCGTCAATAAACCTTCGGGCTGGTTGGTTCACCGCAGTTGGCTCGACCGGGATGAGAAAGTGGTGGTGATGCAAACGGTGCGCGACCAAATTGGTCAGCACGTATTTACCGCCCATCGACTCGACAGACCAACCTCCGGCGTGCTGCTGATGGGACTGTCCAGCGAAGCCGGGCGTTTGCTGTCCCAGCAGTTTGAACATCATCAAATTCAGAAACGCTATCATGCGATTGTGCGTGGCTGGCTGATGGATGATGCCGTGCTGGATTACCCGCTGGTCGAAGAGCTGGATAAGATTGCCGATAAGTTTGCCCGCGATGATAAAGGCCCGCAGCCTGCTGTCACCCATTATCGCGGCCTGGCAACGGTAGAAATGCCGGTAGCGACCGGGCGTTATCCGACTACCCGTTACGGGCTGGTGGAGCTGGATCCTAAAACCGGTCGCAAGCACCAGCTCAGACGCCATCTGGCGCACTTGCGCCATCCGATTATCGGCGACAGCAAGCACGGTGATTTGCGGCAAAACCGCAGCGCCGCAGAGCATTTCGGTTGCCAGCGATTGATGCTGCATGCCAGCCAGCTTGCGCTGACCCATCCTTTCACCGGTGAACCGCTGGTTATTCGCGCCGGATTGGATGACGTCTGGATGCAGGCGTTATCACAGTTTGGCTGGCGTGGACTTCTCCCTGAGAATGAAAGGGTTGAGTTCAGCGGGCTGTCAGGTCAGGATGAGCAGATAGATTCTTAAGTCCCAGGAGATTACGGTTATGGCGGAAATTGGAATTTTTGTCGGCACGATGTACGGAAACGCGCTGCTGGTTGCCGAAGAGGCCGAAGCTATTTTGACGGCGCAGGGTCATAAAGCTACGGTGTTCGAAGATCCGGAGCTTAGCGACTGGCAGGCATATCAGGATAAATATGTACTGGTGGTGACTTCCACGACCGGGCAGGGCGATCTGCCGGATAGCATCGTGCCGCTGTTTCAGGGGATCAAAGATAATCTCGGTTTCCAGCCAAATCTGCATTACGGGGTAATTGGGCTGGGCGACAGTAGCTACGTTAATTTCTGCAATGGCGGCAAGCAGTTCGATGCGCTGTTGCAGGAACAAAGCGCCCACCGTGTAGGAGAAATGCTGCTGATTGATGCCAGCGAGCATCCTGAACCGGAAAGCGAATCCAATCCCTGGGTAGAAAACTGGGGAACCTTGCTTAAATAACTCCCTCGCTCGTACGGGCATGCAACCCCCATTTGAACCGCAAGCCGGGGCAGGCGAAGCCGCCACCCGGCAATAAAACCCCAATTACGTGAACTAACTTCCACTACTTTGGGCTTATGCCCCAAACAACTTCTCACTGCCTCCCTAATGTTGTGTTCATGCACGGTGAGGGTCAGTGGCACTCCTTCATATACTTTTCCCGTCAGTTCCCGGAATGGCAGCGAGTCAGAATAAAACGGCCCTGAGCTGTACCAACACTGCCACACACTAACCTCTCATTCTGATCACCCTACAGGTGCTGTACAGAATGAACTGGCGAAAGCCAGGATTCAGGAGTGCAACAATGAGTTCATTAAGTCAGGCGGCGAGCAGCGCGGAAAAACGCACTAACGCTCGCTACTGGATAGTGGTGATGCTGTTTATCGTCACATCCTTCAACTACGGCGATCGCGCCACCTTATCCATTGCCGGTTCGGAGATGGCCAAAGACATTGGTCTGGATGCGGTAGGGATGGGGTATGTATTCTCCGCTTTCTCATGGGCCTATGTTATCGGCCAGATCCCCGGCGGCTGGTTGCTCGACCGCTTTGGTTCAAAACGCGTTTATTTCTGGTCCATCTTTATTTGGTCTATGTTTACCCTGTTGCAGGGTTTTGTCGATATCTTCAGTGGCTTCGGCATTATCGTTGCGCTGTTTACCCTGCGTTTCCTCGTCGGTTTAGCTGAAGCGCCCTCCTTCCCCGGCAACAGTCGTATTGTGGCGGCGTGGTTCCCGGCACAGGAAAGGGGCACGGCGGTCGCTATCTTTAACTCTGCGCAATACTTTGCCACCGTTATCTTCGCGCCAATCATGGGTTGGCTGACCCACGAAGTGGGTTGGTCGCACGTATTCTTCTTTATGGGCGGTCTTGGGATTGTTATCAGCTTCGTCTGGCTGAAGGTGATTCATGAACCGAACCAGCACCCGGGCGTAAACCAAAAAGAGCTGGAGTACATTGCCGAAGGTGGGGCGCTGATCAACATGGATCAGGCGGCAGCCAAAACCAAAGTGCCGTTTAGCGTGAAGTGGGGGCAAATCAAACAGCTGCTGGGTTCACGGATGATGATCGGGATTTACATCGGCCAATACTGCATTAACGCGCTGACCTACTTCTTTATCACCTGGTTCCCGGTTTATCTGGTGCAGGCTCGCGGTATGTCGATTTTGAAAGCTGGCTTTGTTGCTTCGGTTCCGGCCATTTGCGGATTCGCCGGCGGCGTGCTCGGCGGCATTATTTCCGACTGGCTGATGCGCCGTACCGGTTCGCTGAATATCGCCCGTAAAACGCCAATCGTACTCGGTATGCTGCTGTCGATGGTGATGGTGTTCTGTAACTACGTCAATGTGGAGTGGATGATCATCGGCTTTATGGCGCTGGCCTTCTTCGGCAAAGGTATCGGTGCGCTGGGATGGGCGGTGATGGCTGATACCGCACCTAAAGAGATCAGCGGTCTGAGCGGCGGTTTGTTCAACATGTTTGGCAACATCTCCGGCATTGTCACGCCAATTGCTATCGGCTACATCGTCGGGACTACCGGCTCGTTTAACGGCGCGTTGATTTACGTCGGGGTACATGCGCTGATTGCGGTGGTGAGCTATCTGGTGCTGGTGGGCGATATTAAACGTATCGAACTGAAACCTGTCGCAGGACAATGATGATGACAACACAATCGAGTCCCGTTATTACCGATATGAAGGTCATCCCGGTGGCCGGTCATGACAGCATGCTGCTCAATATTGGCGGCGCGCATAACGCATACTTTACTCGTAATATCGTGGTGCTCACCGATAATGCCGGAAACACCGGTATCGGTGAAGCGCCAGGTGGCGAAGTGATTTATCAGACGCTGGTGGATGCGATTCCGCAGGTGCTGGGCCAGGAAGTGGCGCGCCTGAATAAGGTGGTGCAGCAGGTGCATAAGGGCAACCAGGCCGCTGATTTTGACACCTTTGGCAAAGGCGCCTGGACCTTTGAACTACGGGTCAATGCGGTAGCGGCGCTGGAGGCCGCATTGCTCGACCTGCTGGGTAAGGCGCTGAACGTGCCGGTTTGTGAACTGTTAGGGCCGGGCAAGCAGCGCGATGCGGTCACCGTACTCGGTTATCTGTTCTACGTGGGCGATCGCACAAAGACCGATTTACCGTATCTGGAAAGCACGTCGGGAAACCATGAGTGGTATCACCTGCGTCATCAGCAAGCGATGAACAGTGAGGCTGTGGTACGTCTGGCTCAGGCTTCGCAGGATCGCTACGGCTTTAAAGATTTCAAACTCAAGGGCGGTGTACTGCCTGGCGAGCAGGAAATCGACACCGCTCGTGCGCTGAAAAAATGCTTCCCGGATGCGCGTATTACGGTTGATCCCAACGGTGCCTGGCTGCTGGATGAAGCCATCTCCCTGTGTAAAGGGCTGAACGATGTTCTGACCTACGCCGAAGATCCGTGCGGTGCCGAACAGGGTTTTTCTGGCCGCGAAGTGATGGCCGAGTTCCGCCGTGCAACCGGTCTGCCGGTAGCAACGAACATGATAGCCACCAACTGGCGTGAAATGGGCCATGCGGTGATGCTGAATTCAGTTGATATTCCGCTGGCCGATCCGCACTTCTGGACCCTTTCTGGCGCGGTACGCGTGGCACAGTTATGCGACGACTGGGGCCTGACCTGGGGCTGCCATTCTAACAATCATTTTGATATTTCGCTGGCGATGTTTACCCACGTTGGTGCGGCTGCACCGGGTAATCCAACGGCTATTGATACCCACTGGATCTGGCAGGAGGGCGATTGCCGCCTGACCAAAAATCCGCTGGAGATTAAAAACGGAAAAATTGCGGTACCCGATGCGCCCGGTCTGGGCGTGGAACTGGACTGGGATCAGGTACAGAAAGCACATGAAGCCTATAAGGCGCTGCCCGGTGGCGCGCGTAATGACGCAGGCCCAATGCAGTATCTGATCCCCGGATGGACTTTTGACCGTAAACGTCCCGTTTTCGGCCGCCACTAATTTTGAATAAGGACTTAATTATGAGCGCACAATTTTCTACCCCATTGGTTACCTCTATGCAGGTTATTCCGGTTGCGGGTCATGACAGCATGTTGATGAACCTGAGCGGCGCACATGCTCCGTTCTTCACGCGCAATATTGTGATTATTAAAGATAACTCCGGTCATACCGGCGTGGGTGAAATTCCCGGCGGCGAAAAAATCCGCAAAACGCTGGAAGATGCGATCCCGTTGGTGGTAGGTAAAACGTTAGGTGAATACAAAAACGTGCTGAATGCAGTACGCAATACTTTTGCCGATCGTGATGCGGGCGGTCGCGGTTTGCAGACCTTCGATTTACGTACCACTATTCATGTGGTTACTGGGATCGAAGCGGCCATGTTGGATCTGTTAGGTCAGCATTTGGGCGTAAACGTCGCCTCTTTGCTGGGGGATGGCCAGCAGCGTAGTGAAGTTGAAATGTTGGGTTACCTGTTCTTCGTGGGTAACCGTAAGGCAACGCCGCTGCCGTACCAGAGTCAGCCGGATGAGAAATGCGACTGGTATCGTCTGCGTCATGAAGAAGCGATGACCCCGGATGCGGTAGTGCGCCTGGCGGAAGCGGCGTATGAGAAATATGGCTTTAACGACTTTAAACTGAAAGGCGGCGTATTGGCCGGAGAAGAAGAAGCGGAATCCATTGTTGCGCTGGCGAAACGTTTCCCGCAGGCGCGCGTGACGCTGGATCCAAACGGCGCGTGGTCGCTGAATGAAGCGATCAAAATTGGTAAGTACCTGAAAGGCTCTCTGGCTTACGCGGAAGATCCGTGTGGTGCGGAGCAGGGCTTCTCCGGGCGTGAAGTGATGGCGGAGTTCCGCCGCGCCACCGGTCTGCCGACCGCCACCAACATGATCGCCACCGACTGGCGTCAGATGGGGCATACCTTGTCGCTGCAGTCCGTGGATATCCCGCTGGCGGATCCGCATTTCTGGACCATGCAGGGCTCGGTACGCGTGGCGCAGATGTGCCATGAGTTCGGGCTGACCTGGGGATCGCACTCTAACAACCACTTTGATATTTCGCTGGCGATGTTTACGCATGTCGCGGCGGCGGCTCCGGGTAAAATAACCGCTATCGACACCCACTGGATCTGGCAGGAAGGCAACCAGCGCTTGACCAAAGAGCCGTTTGAAATCAAAGGCGGCATGGTGCAGGTTCCGGCAAAACCGGGTCTGGGCGTGGAGCTGGATATGGATCAGGTCATGAAAGCGCATGAGCTGTACCAGCAACATGGACTGGGTGCGCGTGATGATGCGATGGGTATGCAGTATCTTATCCCGAACTGGACGTTTGATAATAAGCGTCCGTGCATGGTTCGCTAAGTGATCCAGGACCGCTCCTATAGAGTGAGCGGTTTTGCTCCTGGTGTATGCTTAACATAATCAACATGCGTAAGGATGCTTTATGAAAATAGTAATCGCACCCGATTCCTATAAGGAAAGTTTGAGTGCGCTTGAGGTGGCAACGGCTATAGAGCTGGGGTTTCGTGAGATCTGGCCCGATGCGGATTACATGAAGATCCCGGTTGCAGATGGCGGTGAAGGAACGGTCGAAGCGATGGTTGCCGCAACGCAAGGTCACCTTGTGCATGTTGATGTTACCGGCCCTTTGGGCAACACAATTCAGGCATTTTATGGTTTATCTGGTGATGAGCGCTCGGCGTTTATCGAAATGGCGGCCGCCAGCGGACTGGAACAAGTTCCTGCGAGGCTACGCGATCCGCTGAAAACCACGTCCTGGGGAACCGGGGAGTTAATCCGTCATGCGCTGGATGCGGGCGTTGAGCATATCATCATTGGGATTGGCGGTAGCGCCACCAATGATGGCGGTTCCGGGATGGTGCAAGCGCTGGGAGCAAAATTGCTGGATGCGCAAAATAACGAAATTGCGCAAGGCGGAATCGGTCTGGAATCTCTGTCCCGGATTGATATTTCTCAGTTAGACAGCCGTCTTGCCGGGTGCCGTATTGAAGTGGCTTGCGATGTGACCAACCCGTTGACTGGAAAAGAGGGCGCATCTGCGGTTTTTGGTCCGCAAAAAGGGGCTACGCCGGAGATGATTACCCGCCTGGATCGGGCGCTCACGCACTATGCGCGACTTATTGCCCGCGATCTGGACGTCAACGTGCTGGATCTGGCCGGTGGTGGTGCGGCTGGTGGTATGGGGGCGGCGCTGTATGCGTTTTGCGGCGCACAGTTACGCTGTGGTATTGAGATAGTGACCGATGCGTTACACCTTGATGCCTGCGTTGCGGATGCGGATTTAGTGGTCACAGGTGAAGGGCGCATTGATAGTCAGACCATTCACGGTAAGGTTCCGGTTGGCGTGGCGAAGGTCGCAAAGCGTTACAACAAGCCGGTTATCGGTATCGCAGGTAGCCTGACGGCCGATGTGGGGGTCGTACACGAGCATGGGCTGGATGCTGTTTTCAGCGTCATTTACTCCATTTGTACCCTGGATGAGGCGCTAAAGAACGCGAGCGACAACGTACGAATGACGGCGCGAAACGTAGCCGCAACGCTTAAAGCAGGGCAGCAATTACGCTGAGTTGTAGGTCGTATAAGGCGGTCACGCCGGATTCGGCGATGTGCCCGATGCGCGACGCTTATCGGGCCTACGGTAAACAGCGAAACCTGTAGACCGGATAAGGCGTTTACTGCCCGATGCACGACGCTTATCGGCTCTACGGTAAACAGTGAAACCTGTAGGCCGGATAAGGCGTTTACGCCGCATCCGGCGAATATCACCCCAATATCCGTTTCGCTTCGCGCGCAACGTTGTCCATTTCATCCAGAAGCTCTAAAAATTCAGGTTCCAGCTCTTCTTCTTTGGTTCCACTGCGTAGCTGTTGTTCAATGAGCTGACACAGGTTTTTCATGCGGGGGACACCACTATAGCCGCAACTGCCGTGCAGCTTGTGAATCATATCCACCAGCCCTTCGGGGTTCTCTCCGACCAGTTGCTCTTCGATTTTGTTACGCACCTCAGGCAGAAAATCGATCAGCATTTGCAGCATATCCCGTGCCAAATCGTTCTTACCCGCGGCTTGCCTTAATGCCAGTTGCCAGTCGAGCGTCGTGTTCGGATTGACGACCGGCTCAAGAGGTTCTGCGGTGAGCGCCCGCATCGATGTGCTTGCGCCCGGTTTGTAACGTAACAGCAGATTATGCAGCTTATCTTCCTCGATAGGCTTCGCCAGGTAATCGTTCATCCCGGCGCTGAGAAGCTTCTCTTTCTGCCCGGCCATGGCGTGTGCGGTGACCGCAATGACCGGTGTCTGCTGTTGATGAGGAAGCTGGTGGATCAGTTCGCAGGCACGAATACCGTCCATGTCTGGCATCTGAATATCCATCAGGATCAGGTCAAACGGCATTTGTCTGGCGCGATCCACCGCCTGATGCCCGCTGTCGCAAAGCACGACGTGCTGGACCTTATCTTCCAGCAATGCGCCAATCAGCTTGAGGTTCGCCGGGTTGTCGTCTACCGCCATAACAGTCATCGCAATTTTGCTTTCATCTAACAGCAGCGGATCCGCGCTGTGGTTTAGCTGACAATACTCTGTCAGCGCAGGCAGTAAGCGGGTTGAGGTGAGAGGTTTCAACAGACACGCCGCCGCGCCGCCCTGTTTCAATTTCTCAGCGTTAATTTGTGCATGACAAGGCAAGGCTAGCAACAGGAAGTCGGTCATCGCTGCTGCGCTTGCCAGCCGCTCATGCTGCATGGTGAGTGGTTCGCGCAAAGTGACCGGAATGCCGAGCAGCAGAATGTCGTAGTGCTCCGCTGGCAACCCGGAGAACGAAGGGCTGTAAATCACCTCCAGCGGTGTTTCACTCAAGATATCTAACGTGCATTGTGCGGCGGTGGCGTTAGGTTCGACGTAGGCCAGTCGTTTACCGGCAAGGCATCGGGTTGTCGAACGATCAATAAGCACGTTAGGGTTGAGATCGAGGCTGATATGGAACCAGAACGTGGAACCCCGATTAGGTTGGCTGTGGAAGGAGATATCTCCACCCATTTCGTTGACCAGTTTTTGCGTAATGACCAGACCTAGCCCGGTTCCGCCATGACGCCGGGAAATACTGGCATCCGCCTGACGGAAAGCCTGGAACAGACGGGATTGATCGCGCTCAGGAATACCGATCCCGGTATCGCGGATTTGTACTTCAATTTGCACTTTCGTGTTACTAAGGGCTCGCTTCTCGACCAGAATGTCGATGTTGCCGCCTTCGGTAAATTTGATGGCGTTGCCGACCAGATTGGTGATCACCTGCTGTAAACGCAGCGGGTCACCGATGACGTTGTCCGGTACGTCATTCTTAATATTCAGCGTCAGCTCAAGCCCTTTATCATGGGATGAATGCGCTAACAGCGTAACGACGTCATCCAGCGTGCTGCGCAGCGGGAACGGAATGCTTTCCAGAATCAGCTTGCCCGCCTCAAGTTTGGAGAAGTCGAGTACATCATTGATGATGGCCAGCAGATTGTTAGCCGAGCGTTCAATGGTATTCAGGTGATCGCGCTGTGTGGTGTTGAGCTCGGTTTTTAGCGTTAGACGGGTGAAGCCAATCACGCCATTCAGCGGTGTTCGCAGCTCGTGGGACATGTTTGCCAGAAACTCAGACTTAATACGTGCCGCTTCCTGGGCGCGTTTCTTCGCCAGATCCAGTTCGACGTTCTGGATTTCCATCTGCTCCAGCGTTTCGCGCAGGTCAGAGGTGGCCTGATCGATGTTGTGCTGCATCTCTTCATGGTAAGCAGCGAGCGACATCGCCATCGAGTTGATGCCATTTTTAAGCATATCCAGCTCGCCCAGCATGAAACCTTCCACGCGGCTGTCGAGCTGTCCTCTACGTATTCGGTCAACGGTATTCACCATATTGCGAATCGGGCCGGTCACGTCGCGCATTAGACGCCAGCCGAAAATTAACGCAATACCAATACAAAACAGCATCATTACGCTGGAGATAAAGATCTCTTTGTACTGCTGCAATCGTACGGACTTAAGGTCCAGCTCAAGCGCCACATACCCCAGCATATTTTTGGTGTTTTTGGCGTCGCTTACGGCGGATTCATCCGGTGAATAGCTTTCCGATATAATAGGGGTTCGCAGGATCATGATATCCCCGTGCCGGGTGACGCTCAGCTTCCGGGGAAACGGTGAACCTGTCGCCAACTGCATTTCAGACGGATCGAGATGAAAATTTGAGGTGACGAACAGTCGGTTATTTTCGTCATAAACAGAAATTGCCCGCACGATATCGGAATGGCGACGATGCAGCACGCTGATAAGCTGGCCGATGGATTCCCTGTTTTGCAGGTTCATGCCATATTCGCTGGAGACCGCGAGTGGTTCAATGATGCTGGCACCAGCATCTTCCAGTTGACGCTGCAAGTCGTTATAGCGATGCACAACAAAAAAGATACTGAGCAACAAACCTATCAGGACGGTCGGGGCCAGGATCAGAATCATCATGCGTGCGCGCAGGCTGTAGTTGGTCATGGAGTTCCGTTATGGGACAATTAGGGTCACACTGTTAAATAGAGAAATATCTCGTCGATGGCGCAATTCTACTCTGCAAAACGACGCGTGACGACGCGTCAGATCATAACCGTTACCGTCAATGACCTCGATCCTTTTGGTCAGGGCGTCGCTCGCCATAACGGAAAGGCGTTGTTTATACCGGAATTGCTACCCCAGGAAAGCGCCGAGGTGGTGATTACCGAAGATAAAAAACAGTTTGCCCGCGCGCAAGTAAAACGACGTTTAAACGACAGCCCACAGCGTGAAGTGCCACGTTGCCCGCATTTTGGCGTGTGCGGCGGTTGCCAGCAGCAGCATGCCAGCATCTCATTGCAGCAGCGTAGCAAAAGCGCGGCGTTGTCGCGTTTAATGAAATGTGAGGTGTCGGATGTTATAGCTGATGCCCCGTGGGGCTATCGTCGTCGCGCACGTTTGAGTCTGAACTATCGGCCAAAAGAACAAAAATTGCAGATGGGGTTTCGCAAATCCGGTTCCAGCGACATTATCGATGTCAAACAATGCCCTATTTTGGTGCCCCAGCTTGAGGCGTTATTGCCCCATCTCAGAGCGTGTCTGGAAAGTCTGCAAGGGTTACGCCATCTAGGCCATGTTGAGCTGGTACAGGCGGGAAGCGGAACCCTGATGATTTTGCGCCACACGGCGCCATTGAGTGCTGCGGATAAAGAAAAACTGGAATGCTTTTCGCATTCTCAGGGGCTGTCTTTGTTTCTGGCCCCGCAAAGCGAGATACTGGAATCAATATCAGAAGAATCGCCCTGGTATGATTCAAATGGACTACGGTTAACCTTCAGCCCGCGCGATTTTATTCAGGTCAATGAAGGGGTAAACCAACAAATGGTCGCCCGTGCGCTGGAATGGCTCGATGTGCAACCTGAAGATCGTGTACTCGATCTGTTCTGTGGAATGGGAAATTTTACCCTACCGCTGGCAACTCGGGCAGCAAGCGTGGTTGGCGTGGAAGGTGTTCCTGCGTTGGTGGAAAAAGGCCGAGAAAACGCGCTGAATAACGGATTACACAATGTGACATTCTTTCATGAAAACCTTGAGGAAGATGTTACCCGACAGCCGTGGGCGAAAAACGGATTTGACAAAGTATTGCTCGATCCTGCGCGTGCGGGGGCTGCAGGTGTGATGCAACATATTATAAAATTAGAACCTATACGCGTTGTTTATGTATCCTGTAACCCAGCAACGCTGGCTCGTGACAGCGATGCTTTGCTCAACGCTGGATACGCCATACGGCGACTGGCGATGCTCGATATGTTTCCGCACACTGGACACCTGGAATCAATGGTCCTGTTTGAGCGTTTGTAATGAATTTTGTACCCATTGGATTTCGGGTTGTAATGCAGCATGAAAGACAATGGGTAGGGCTTGTCGACTTCGACAGGCCTGGCCCCTTAAGGAGAGGACAATGGTTGCGGTAAGAAGTGCACATATAAATAAAGCTGGTGAGTTTGATCCAAAGAAATGGATCGCGAGTCTGGGGATCTCCAGCCAGCAGTCGTGTGAACGCTTAGCCGAAACCTGGGCGTACTGCCTCCAGCAGACACAGGGGCATCCGGATGCGGATCTGCTGCTGTGGCGTGGCGTGGAGATGGTAGAAATTCTCTCTATGTTGAGCATGGATATCGACACGCTGCGTGCCGCAATGCTGTTCCCTCTGGCTGATGCCAACGTGGTCAGTGAAGACATCCTGCGCGAGAGCGTGGGCAAATCCATTGTTCATCTTATCCACGGTGTGCGTGATATGGCGGCAATACGCCAGCTTAAAGCCACGCATACCGATTCAGTTTCTTCCGAGCAGGTCGATAACGTCCGTCGCATGCTGCTGGCAATGGTGGATGACTTCCGCTGTGTGGTCATCAAGCTGGCAGAGCGGATTGCCCATCTGCGTGAAGTGAAAGATGCGCCGGAAGATGAACGCGTTCTGGCGGCAAAAGAGTGCACCAATATCTATGCACCGCTGGCCAACCGTTTGGGAATCGGGCAATTAAAATGGGAGCTGGAAGATTATTGCTTCCGTTATCTGCACCCGGCTGAATACAAACGCATAGCCAAGCTGCTGCATGAACGTCGTATCGACAGGGAACATTACATTGATGAGTTCGTCGGTCATTTGCGCTCAGAGATGAAAACGGAAGGCGTCAAAGCCGAAGTGTATGGACGTCCGAAGCATATCTACAGCATCTGGCGCAAAATGCAGAAAAAGCAATTAGCCTTCGATGAACTGTTCGATGTACGCGCAGTGCGTATCGTGGCAGAGCGTTTACAGGACTGCTATGCCGCACTCGGGATAGTACATACTCACTATCGCCATCTGCCGGATGAGTTCGATGATTACGTTGCTAATCCGAAACCCAATGGCTACCAGTCAATCCATACGGTTGTACTGGGGCCGGGCGGGAAAACCATCGAAATTCAGATCCGTACCAAACAGATGCACGAAGATGCCGAACTGGGCGTCGCGGCGCACTGGAAGTACAAGGAGGGCACCGCTTCAGGCGCGGCGCGTTCTGGTCATGAAGATCGCATTGCGTGGCTGCGTAAGCTGATTGCCTGGCAGGAAGAGATGGCGGATTCCGGTGAAATGCTGGATGAAGTCCGTAGCCAGGTCTTTGATGACCGCGTGTACGTCTTTACGCCAAAAGGGGACGTTGTAGACTTACCTGCGGGCTCCACGCCGCTCGATTTTGCTTACCACATTCATAGCGATGTGGGGCATCGATGCATTGGCGCGAAAATTGGTGGGCGCATCGTACCGTTTACCTACCAGCTGCAGATGGGCGATCAAATTGAAATTATCACCCAGAAACAGCCAAACCCAAGCCGCGACTGGCTGAATCCTAACCTTGGCTACGTAACCACCAGTCGTGGGCGTTCGAAGATCCACGCCTGGTTCCGTAAACAGGACCGCGACAAAAACATCCTTGCTGGTCGCCAGATCCTCGACGATGAGCTGGCGCATTTAGGTATCAGCCTGAAAGAGGCGGAAAAACACCTGCTGCCGCGCTACAGCTTCAATGAGCTGGACGAGTTGCTGGCGGCGATTGGCGGAGGAGACATCCGCCTCAACCAAATGGTGAACTTCCTGCAGGCGCAGTTTAATAAGCCAAGCGCTGCCGAACAGGATGCCGCCGCGCTGAAACAGCTTCAGCAGAAAACGCAGGCACCGCAGAGCCGTCGTAAAGACGACGGTCGTGTGGTGGTGGAAGGGGTAGGTAACCTGATGCACCACATCGCTCGCTGCTGCCAGCCGATTCCGGGCGATGAGATTGTCGGATTTATTACCCAAGGACGCGGTATTTCCGTGCACCGGGCGGATTGTGAACAGCTGGCTGAGCTGCGCTCCCATGCGCCGGAACGTATTGTTGATGCAGTCTGGGGCGAAAGCTACTCGGCAGGGTATTCGCTGGTGGTTCGCGTCCAGGCCAACGATCGCAGCGGCTTGTTACGTGATATCACTACTATTCTCGCCAACGAGAAGGTGAACGTGCTGGGAGTTGCCAGCCGAAGTGATACCAAACAACAGCTGGCCACCATCGATATGACCATCGAAATTTATAACCTGCAGGTGCTCGGGCGCGTGCTCGGCAAGCTGAACCAGGTACCGGATGTGATCGACGCACGTCGCTTGCACGGTAATTAATGATTTTGTAGGCCGGATAACCTTGTAGGCCTGATAAGACGCGTTAGCGTTGCCATCAGGCATTGCTATGTTGCCGGATGTCGGCTATCGCCTTATCCGGTCTACTGTATTGAAATTTCAGGACATTCCAATGAATCAAATCGACCGACTGCTCGGTATTATGCAGCGCCTGCGCGACCCGGAAAACGGCTGTCCGTGGGACAAAGAGCAGACATTCTCCACTATTGCCCCTTACACCCTCGAAGAAACCTATGAAGTGCTGGACGCGATTGCGCGTGAAGACTTTGACGACCTGCGCGGAGAGCTGGGCGACCTGCTGTTCCAGGTGGTGTTTTACGCCCAGATGGCGCAGGAAGAAGGGCGCTTCAACTTCGATGATATTTGTGCTGCGATAAGCGATAAACTTGAACGCCGTCATCCACATGTTTTTGCTGATGTTTCTGCCAGTAACAGTACTGAGGTTTTGACCCGTTGGGAAAAAATCAAAAGTGAAGAACGCGCCCAGAAGGCACAGCATTCCGCACTCGACGATATTCCCCGCAGTTTACCGGCATTAATGCGCGCCCAAAAAATCCAGAAACGCTGCTCAAATGTTGGCTTCGACTGGAAAACGTTAGGACCGGTTGTCGACAAGGTTTACGAAGAGATCGACGAAGTCATGTTTGAGGCTAAGCAGGCTGTTGTCGACCAGGCTAAACTGGAGGAGGAAATGGGCGATCTGCTGTTTGCTACGGTTAATATGGCCCGGCATTTAGGCACTAAAGCAGAGACCGCATTGCAGAAAGCGAACGAGAAGTTTGAGCGGCGTTTTCGTGAAGTTGAGCGAATTGTGGCTTCGCGCGGTTTGGAAATGACTGGTGTTGATCTGGAAACTATGGAAGAAGTCTGGCAACAGGTAAAACGGCAGGAAATTGATCTCTAAGGGATTTCGTCGGTCAAGGGCGATTTGTGTGATTTTTTAAATAACAAGCGCTTGATTTACGTCAAAAACATTTACCCAAAAGAGGCTATTTTCTCTTCCCGTTATGTTGATGAAACACCTTGTATACTGCCTCTTCGAGTTATTCGAGTCGCAACAAGGCGGCGACTGAAAGAATCCCCAGGAACATAGAAATGCTATGTGACTGGGGTGAGTGAAGGAAGTCAACACCGGTGCGGCTTGAAGAACGAAGGAGAGGGGATAATGAAAGTTTGTGGCGCTCGTCATGTTCGGGTATACTACTTTCCCGTCTTGGTAATTCCATCGTTTCACCCTAACTTCTCAGGTCCAGCATGACAACGAACTATATTTTTGTGACCGGCGGGGTCGTATCCTCTCTGGGAAAAGGCATTGCCGCAGCCTCCCTGGCAGCCATTCTTGAAGCCCGTGGCCTCAATGTAACCATGATGAAACTGGATCCGTACATCAACGTCGATCCAGGTACTATGAGCCCAATCCAACACGGGGAAGTGTTCGTTACCGAAGACGGCGCTGAAACCGACCTGGACCTGGGTCACTATGAGCGTTTCATTCGTACCAAAATGAGCCGCCGCAACAACTTCACTACGGGTCGTATCTACTCCGACGTTCTGCGTAAAGAGCGCCGTGGCGACTACTTGGGCGCAACAGTTCAGGTTATCCCGCACATCACGAATGCCATTAAAGAGCGCGTTCTGGAAGGCGGTGAAGGTCATGATGTTGTTCTGGTCGAAATCGGCGGAACCGTTGGGGATATCGAATCTCTGCCGTTCCTTGAAGCGATTCGTCAGATGGCCGTAGAAATTGGCCGTGAGCACACGCTGTTTATGCATCTGACGCTGGTTCCGTACATGGCGGCGGCTGGTGAAGTCAAAACTAAACCGACTCAGCACTCTGTAAAAGAGCTGCTTTCTATCGGTATTCAGCCAGATATCCTGATTTGCCGCTCCGATCGCGCAGTTCCGGCTAATGAACGTGCAAAAATTGCATTGTTCTGTAACGTTCCGGAAAAAGCGGTGATTTCTCTGAAAGATGTCGATTCCATCTATAAAATCCCGGGCCTGTTGAAATCTCAGGGCCTTGACGATTATATTTGTAAACGATTCAGCTTGAACTGTCCGGAAGCTAATCTGTCAGAATGGGAACAGGTTATCTACGAAGAAGCGAATCCGGCAGGCGAAGTGACTATCGGTATGGTCGGCAAGTACATTGAACTGCCGGATGCCTATAAGTCAGTTATCGAAGCGCTGAAGCACGGTGGTCTGAAGAATCGTGTCACCGTCAACATCAAGCTGATCGATTCGCAAGATGTCGAAACGCGTGGCGTTGAGATCCTGAAAGGTCTTGATGCAATCCTGATCCCAGGCGGCTTCGGCTACCGTGGTGTTGAAGGTAAAATCGCGACGGCGCGCTTTGCGCGTGAGAACAATATTCCTTATCTGGGCATTTGCCTGGGTATGCAGGTTGCGTTGATTGAGTTTGCACGTAACGTAGTGGGTATGGATAACGCCAACTCCACGGAATTTGTGCCAGACTGTAAGTACCCGGTGGTGGCCCTGATTACCGAATGGCGCGATGAAGACGGCAACGTCGAAGTCCGTACCGAGAAGAGCGATCTGGGCGGCACAATGCGCCTTGGTGCGCAGCAGTGTCAGTTGAGCGACGATAGCCTGGTTCGTCAACTGTACGGCGCGCCGACAATTGTTGAACGCCATCGCCACCGTTACGAAGTCAACAATATGCTGTTGAAACAGATTGAAGCTGCGGGTCTGCGTATTGCAGGCCGTTCCGGTGATGATCAGTTGGTCGAGATCATTGAGGTACCGAATCATCCGTGGTTCGTGGCCTGTCAGTTCCACCCGGAATTTACTTCCACGCCACGTGATGGGCACCCGCTGTTTGCCGGCTTTGTGAAAGCCGCCAGTGAACATCAGAAGCGTCAGGCGAAGTAAGAAGTAAATAAGTTAGAACGGCAATGCACCCATTAGGGTGCATTGTTTGTCTGGAGTTTTAGTTTAACTTGTACTGAGGAAAATCTAATGTCCAAAATCGTTAAAATCATCGGTCGTGAAATCATCGACTCCCGTGGTAACCCGACTGTTGAAGCCGAAGTACACCTGGAAGGTGGTTTCGTTGGTATGGCAGCAGCTCCGTCAGGTGCTTCTACTGGTTCCCGCGAAGCACTGGAACTGCGCGATGGCGACAAATCCCGTTTCATGGGTAAAGGCGTACTGAAAGCTGTTGCAGCTGTTAACGGCCCAATTGCTCAGGCTCTGCTGGGTAAAGATGCTAAAGATCAGGCTGGCATCGACAAGATCATGATCGATCTGGACGGTACTGAAAACAAATCCAACTTCGGTGCAAACGCCATCTTGGCTGTGTCCCTGGCGAACGCCAAAGCAGCAGCAGCTGCAAAAGGCCTGCCGCTGTATGCACACATCGCTGAACTGAACGGTACTCCGGGTAAATACTCCATGCCGGTTCCGATGATGAACATCATCAACGGTGGTGAGCACGCTGACAACAACGTCGACATTCAGGAATTCATGATTCAGCCGGTTGGCGCTAAGACTCTGAAAGAAGCCGTTCGTATGGGTTCTGAAGTGTTCCACAACCTGGCTAAAGTTCTGAAAGCTAAAGGTATGAACACTGCAGTTGGTGACGAAGGTGGCTACGCGCCGAACCTGGGTTCCAACGCTGAAGCTCTGGCTGTAATCGCTGAAGCGGTTAAAGCAGCTGGCTACGAGCTGGGCAAAGACATCACCCTGGCGATGGACTGTGCAGCTTCTGAATTCTACAAAGACGGTAAATACGTTCTGGCTGGCGAAGGCAACAAAGCATTCACCTCCGAAGAATTCACTCACTTCCTGGAAGAACTGACCAAACAGTACCCGATCGTGTCCATCGAAGATGGTCTGGACGAGTCTGACTGGGACGGTTTCGCATACCAGACTAAAGTACTGGGCGACAAAATCCAGCTGGTTGGTGACGATCTGTTCGTAACTAACACCAAGATCCTGAAAGAAGGCATCGAAAAAGGCATCGTTAACTCCATCCTGATCAAATTCAACCAGATCGGTTCTCTGACCGAAACTCTGGCTGCGATCAAAATGGCGAAAGACGCTGGCTACACCGCTGTCATCTCTCACCGTTCTGGCGAAACTGAAGACGCTACCATCGCTGACCTGGCTGTTGGTACCGCTGCAGGCCAGATCAAAACTGGTTCTATGAGCCGTTCTGACCGCGTTGCTAAGTACAACCAGCTGATTCGTATCGAAGAAGCTCTGGGTGAACAAGCACCGTACAACGGTCGTAAAGAGATCAAAGGTCAGGCGTAATCCTGTTCTTTAACTCTTAACGTAAAAACCCGCTGCGGCGGGTTTTTTTATGCTCTTAAAGCAGTAGAGGAAGGGTCGCGCTGGCGGTTTGCTGGCTCACATCACCGTACTTTTCATCCAGCGCAATCAGCGACGTAGTCAGTAGTTCTACCAACAGCATCACTCCCACCTTGGCGTTTAGCGCGCCAGCACTCAACGGACCTTCTGGTTTGGCTGCGACCAGTTGAATATCACTCAGCGAAGCCAACGGGCTGCGCGGCGTATTACTTAACGCCAGTACGCGCACGCCTTGCTTACGCGCCAGTTTAACGACATGCAGTAGATCGCGCGTCGAACCTGAACTGGAAATCGCTACCACCAGCGTGTCTTTGTTAAGCGTTGCGGCGTTCATGGCTGCACGATGCATGTCACTGAACAATTGTGCAGGTTTGCCGAGGCGCAGGAGTTTGTAATGTAAATACTCACCCAGAATAGCGCTGGCCGCTACGCCATAAATCTGTACCGACTGGGCCTGATGCAGCGCCAAAGCGGCGGATTCCAGTAATGTCCTGTCGAGTAATTTTGCTGTGTCCTGCAGCGCTTGTACGGATTCATTGACCACATTGTCAATCTCATCTCCGCTGTGCTCTACCGGCTGTCCTTGCTGGAGATCGAGTGCCAGCGCCATTTTGAATTCGTTATAACCCTTACACCCTAGTGCGCGGCACAGACGTGTGACGCTCGCCTCGCTGGTGTCGCTTTCACGCGCCAGTTCGGTAATCGTCAGGTAGACAACTTTTGCCGGATCGCTGAGCACAAACTCTCCCAGCTTCTGCTGTGTTCGGCTATATCCGTCAACGCCCTGGCGCAATCTCAGCAGCAGGTTTTCATTTTCTGACATGCAAAATCCTTAATGCGTTTCTCTGTTGATAGTGTGGCGGAAAGCAGGGGAGAGATGCCAGTCATTTTAAAAAAGTATGATCGGCTTCCTGGATTTTGATGATAATTTTCATTTTAAATATTAAATGTGGTAAAAATTTTCATCATTAATCGGGGAGATGAAAAAATGATGCAAATGTTTAGCGGCGCTTCATCGGGCGCATGGTTCGAAAAGGCACAGCGGTTCGGCAAATCGTTCATGCTGCCGATTGCGGTACTGCCCGCTGCGGGGCTGTTGTTAGGGATTGGCGGCGCGCTGTCGAATCCAAACACATTGACTGCTTATCCGTTTTTGGACGTTGACTGGTTACAGGCAATCTTCACGATCATGACCAGCGCAGGTTCTATTGTGTTTGCCAACCTGTCGGTGCTCTTTGCGGTGGGTGTCGCAGTAGGACTGGCGAAAACGGATAAAGGCACCGCCGGGCTTGCGGCATTGCTGGCATTTCTGGTGATGAACGCCACCATCAACGCTTTATTGACGCTCAACGAAACGCTGGCACACGAGAATCCCGGTGCCGTAGGCCAGGGGATGACGCTGGGTATTCAGACGCTGGAAACGGGTGTGTTCGGTGGGGTAGTGATTGGGCTTGTCACCTGCGCGCTGCATAGCCGTTTCAATAAAGTCTCATTACCTCAGTTCCTTGGTTTCTTCAGCGGTTCGCGCTTTGTACCGATTATTAGCTCCCTTGCCGCGATTGTCGTGGGTGCGGTCATGACGGTGGTTTGGCCGCATTTCCAGAAACTCATTTTTGGACTGGGTGGTCTGGTGGATGCGACAGGCTATCTGGGGACGCTGTTGTACGGCTTCATCCTGCGTATGCTTGGCCCATTGGGTTTACACCATATCTTTTATTTGCCGTTCTGGACGACAGCGCTTGGCGGTAGTGAAATCGTCAACGGCCAGTTAGTTGAAGGTACGCAGCGTATTTTCTTCGCGCAACTTGCCGATCCGAATACGCAGCAGTTCTATGCGGGCACCTCGCGCTTTATGTCCGGGCGCTTCATCACCATGATGTTTGGCCTGCTTGGCGCATGTCTGGCGATGTACCACACCGCCAAGCCTGAGAACAGAAAACTTGTCGCTGGTCTGCTGTTGTCAGCGGCCCTGACCTCTTTCCTGACAGGCATCACTGAGCCTATCGAGTTCTCCTTCCTGTTTGTCGCACCCGTGTTATACGTCATTCACGCCTTCTTCGATGGGCTGGCGTTTATGATGGCGCATATTTTACATATCACCATCGGGCAAACCTTTTCGGGTGGGCTTATCGATTTCCTCCTTTTCGGCGTGCTACAGGGGGAAGCTAAAACCAACTGGATGTACGTCCCCATGGTGGGGATCCCGTGGTTCTTCCTTTACTACTTCACCTTCCGCTATTTGATTAACCGCTTTAACTGGTTGACACCAGGTCGTGAAAACGCAGCGCCGACTGAATCCGGCCTGCCGCAGAGTGAGCGAGCAGCGGCAGTGATCGCCGGGCTGGGAGGCAAAGAGAATCTGGAAGAGGTGGATTGTTGCGCCACACGCCTGCGCGTGACGGTGAAAGAGAGCAGCAAGGTCGATGAAGCGGCGCTGAAAGCGACCGGAGCCCGTGGCGTAATTATTCGCGGCAACGGGGTTCAGGTGATTTATGGCCCGCATGTCACCATCATTAAAAACGAAGTCGAAGAGATCTTATCGTAATGAAAACTGTACTGGATTCCCTGAAAGGTAAATTAATCGTCTCCTGTCAGGCGCTGGAAAATGAGCCTCTGCACAGCTCGTTTATTATGTCACGTATGGCGCTGGCGGCAGCGCAGGGCGGTGCGGTAGGTATTCGTGCAAACAGCGTGGTGGACATTCGCGCGATCAAAGAGAGCGTCTCTCTACCGGTGATTGGGATTATCAAGCGTGATTATCCGGATAGCGATGTGTTTATCACGGCCACTTTACAGGAAGTCGATGAACTGATGACCGTTGAGCCGGAAATTATTGCTCTGGATGCGACAGCGCGCCCGCGCCCCGGTGGGCAAACGCTGGAAGAACTGGTTACGCAGATCCGCGCTCGCTATCCGTCCGTACTGCTGATGGCGGATATTGCCACCGTAGACGAAGCGGTGACCGCCGAGCGCCTGGGCTTTGACTGTGTGGGCACTACGCTCTACGGCTATACCGCTGATACTGCCGGGCATGTGCTGGCGGAAAACGACTGCGGTTTTTTACGTGATGTGTTGGCTGCGGTTAGCGTACCGGTTGTGGCGGAAGGGAACGTTGATACCCCTGAACGTGCTGCACGATGCCTGGCATTAGGCGCCCATACCGTGGTGGTTGGTGGGGCTATCACGCGTCCGCAGCAGATAACGGCACGCTTTGTCGCAGCGATCGCCTCGTAAAGCATCGATGGGGCATGATACTTTGGCGGGGATCTGCGATAATTATCGTTTATCCCCATATTGAGAGCGCTATGCAGTACCCGATTAACGAGATGTTCCAGACCCTGCAAGGTGAGGGTTACTTTACCGGCGTCCCCGCCATTTTTATTCGTTTACAGGGATGCCCGGTTGGCTGTGCCTGGTGCGATACCAAACACACCTGGGATAAGCTTGAGGATCGGGAAGTCTCCCTGTACAGCATCCTGGCCAAGACTAAAGAGAGCGATAAATGGGGCGCGGCGAGCAGCGAAGATCTGCTGGCGGTCATTTTGCGTCAGGGCTATACCGCCCGTCACGTGGTGATCACCGGTGGCGAGCCCTGCATTCATGACCTGATGCCGCTGACTGACCTGCTGGAAAAGAACGGCTTTAGCTGCCAGATTGAGACCAGCGGCACGCACGAAGTACGCTGTACGCCGAATACCTGGGTAACCGTATCGCCGAAGGTGAATATGCGCGGTGGTTATGATGTGCTGTCGCAGGCGCTGGAGCGCGCGAATGAAATCAAGCATCCGGTTGGCCGTGTCCGCGATATTGAAGCGCTGGATGAACTGCTGGCGACGTTGAGTGACGACAAACCGCGAATCATCGCCTTACAGCCAATCAGCCAGAAAGAGGATGCGACGCGTTTGTGCATTGATACCTGTATTGCGCGAAACTGGCGTCTGTCGATGCAGACCCATAAGTATCTGAATATTGCCTGATAACTGTGCCGGGAGCGTTTTGCTTACCCGGCCAGAGTTTGTTGCTCGTTGCAGGCCGGATAAGACGCATTGCCATCCGGCAAGCCTATAATCACTCGCCGCGGTATACGCAGCCCGCTGTGCAGGTCTCTTTCACCATTACGGCACTCAGCAGAGGGACCACAGGTTTAACCTGATCCCAAATCCATTTGGCCAGCACTTCGCTGGTTGGATTTTCTAAGCCAGGAATATCGTTCAAATAGTAGTGATCGAGTCTGTCGTAAGTCGGCTTAAACGCGGCTTTTAACTCAGCAAAATCCATGATCCAACCGGTATGCGGATCGACTTCACCGGTAATTTCAAGACGCACCATAAATGAGTGACCATGCAGGCGGCCACACTTATGCCCTTCCGGTACATGCGGCAGGTGGTGAGCGGCTTCGAAGGTGAAATCTTTAAACAAGGTGGTGGACATTTTTTACTCTCAAGAATGCGAAAAACCGCGGTAGGGTACCGTAAAGAGCAAATTTTATCATTATTTATACACGTCATTCTTTAAGCTGCTTCTTTGTTGGCTGCCTTTGCTCGCCCCAGTCACTTACTCATGTAAGCTCCTGGGGACTTGCTCAGTTGCCGCCTCGATGCATCTTAAATTATTTAGTGTATAAAAGGATGCTCAGTACTAAAGCTACGTATTCATACGATCAATATTAGTTAATTATTTATATATCAAATGCTTATATAATCTGTTTTGCAGTTAATAACTATAACTAAAACAGGTTAGTCCATTTGGTTATTTGTTATTTCCATCCCTTCTTTAATTGTTACTATCCCCGCCGTTAACCTTATCTTCAGTTTGGGTTTTATTGCTGAAATCCGCTTTGCTTACTGGAACATGACAACGCATGACGACACAGGCCCCACCTTCCGCTTTGCTACCGCTAAACCCGGAGCAACTGGCACGCCTTCAGGCGGCCACGACCGATTTCACTCCCGCACAGCTTGCGTGGGTTTCTGGCTATTTTTGGGGCGTGCTGAATCAGCAGCCTGGCAGCAACGCGGTGGCGCCTGCGCCTGTCGCTGAAATGCCTGGCATTACGCTTATCTCCGCCTCGCAAACCGGTAATGCGCGACGTGTGGCGGAAGCCCTGCGCGATGATCTGATCGCCGCGAAGCTCAACGTCACTCTCATCAACGCTGGCGACTATAAATTCAAACAAATCGCCAATGAAAAACTGCTGATCGTGGTGGCGTCGACGCAAGGGGAAGGTGAACCGGCGGAAGAAGCCGTGGCGTTGCATAAATTCTTGTTCTCGAAAAAAGCGCCGAAACTTGATAACACCGCTTTTGCCGTGTTCGGTCTTGGCGATACCTCTTATGAGTTTTTCTGCCAGGCAGGAAAAGACTTCGATGCGAAACTGGCTGAGCTGGGCGGTGAACGTCTGCTCGACCGCGTCGACGCCGACGTCGAATACCAGGCCGACGCCGCGCAGTGGCGTGCTCGTCTGGTTGATGTCCTGAAAGCGCGTGCGCCTGCGGCACCGTCTGTGCAAGTTGCCGCCAGCGGTGCAGTAAATGAAGTACACACCAGCCCATACACCAAAGAAGCGCCACTGACGGCGTCCCTTGCGGTGAATCAGAAAATTACCGGCCGCGACTCTGAAAAAGATGTGCGCCATATTGAAATTGATTTAGGCGATTCCGGACTGCGTTATCAGCCGGGCGATGCGCTGGGCGTCTGGTATCAGAATGACCCGGCTCTGGTCAAAGAGCTGGTGGAACTGTTGTGGCTGAAAGGTGATGAGCCGGTCACGGTTGACGGCAAAACCCTGTCGCTCGCTGAAGCGTTGCAGTGGCATTTCGAGCTGACGGTTAACACCGGCAATATCGTAGAGAACTATGCCACCTTAACCCGCAGCGAAACTTTGCTGCCGTTAGTCGGTGACAAAGCACAGTTGCAGCATTACGCCGCAACCACGCCCATCGTCGATATGGTGCGCTTCTCTCCAGCGCAACTGGATGCTCAGGCGTTAGTTGATCTTCTGCGTCCGCTGACGCCGCGTTTGTACTCCATTGCTTCTTCCCAGGCGGAAGTGGAAAGCGAAGTGCACGTCACCGTGGGCGTGGTGCGTTATGAGATAGAAGGTCGCGCCCGTGCTGGTGGTGCTTCCAGTTTCCTCGCCGACCGCGTGGAAGAAGAAGGTGAAGTTCGCGTGTTCATTGAACACAACGACAACTTCCGTCTGCCAGCGAACCCGCAGACGCCGGTAATTATGATTGGACCGGGTACGGGGATTGCGCCGTTCCGTGCGTTCATGCAGCAACGTGCGGCTGACGGAGCCGAAGGCAAAAACTGGCTGTTTTTTGGTAACCCACACTTTACCGAAGATTTCCTGTATCAGGTGGAATGGCAGCGTTACGTCAAAGAGGGCGTACTGAGCCGTATCGATCTCGCCTGGTCCCGCGATCAAAAAGAAAAAGTCTACGTACAAGATAAACTGCGCCAACAGGGCGCGGAACTGTGGCGCTGGATTAACGACGGTGCGCACATTTATGTCTGTGGCGACGCCAATCGCATGGCGAAAGACGTTGAGCAGGCGTTGTTGGAAGTGATTGCCGAATTCGGTGGTATGGATATCGAAGCGGCGGATGAATTTTTAAGTGAGCTGCGCATTGAGCGCCGTTATCAGCGAGATGTCTACTAATGAGCGAAAAACATCCAGGACCATTGGTGGTCGAAGGCAAACTGTCCGACGCTGAGCGTATGAAGCTGGAAAGCAACTATCTGCGCGGTACCATTGCCGAAGATTTAAACGACGGCCTGACCGGCGGGTTTAAAGGCGACAACTTCCTGCTGATCCGTTTTCACGGTATGTACCAGCAGGACGACCGCGATATCCGCGCCGAACGTGCCGAGCAAAAGCTGGAGCCGCGTCACGCGATGCTGCTGCGCTGTCGTCTGCCAGGTGGGGTGATCACCACCAAACAGTGGCAGGCGATCGATAAGTTCGCCCATGACAACACCATTTACGGCAGCATTCGTCTGACCAACCGTCAGACCTTCCAGTTTCACGGCATTCTGAAGAAGAACGTTAAGCCGGTACACCAGATGCTGCACTCCGTCGGCCTGGACGCGCTGGCGACAGCCAACGACATGAACCGTAACGTGCTGTGCACCTCCAACCCGTATGAATCTGAGCTGCACGCGGAAGCCTACGAGTGGGCGAAAAAGATCTCCGAACATCTGCTGCCGCGCACCCGCGCCTATGCAGAGATCTGGCTGGATCAGGAAAAAGTCGCGACTACCGACGAAGAGCCGATCCTCGGTCAAACCTATCTGCCGCGTAAGTTTAAAACCACGGTCGTGATCCCACCGCAGAACGACATCGATCTGCACGCCAACGACATGAACTTCGTGGCGATTGCGGAAAACGGCAAGCTGGTGGGCTTTAACCTGCTGGTGGGCGGTGGTTTATCGATTGAGCACGGCAACAAGAAAACCTATGCCCGTACGGCAAGCGAGTTTGGTTATCTGCCGCTTGAGCATACGCTGGCCGTGGCGGAGGCTGTGGTGACCACGCAGCGTGACTGGGGTAACCGTACCGATCGTAAAAACGCGAAAACCAAATACACGCTGGAACGCGTAGGCGTTGAGACCTTTAAAGCTGAAGTTGAGCGCCGGGCGGGGATCAAATTTGAGCCGATCCGTCCGTACGAGTTCACCGGTCGCGGCGATCGTATCGGCTGGGTGAAAGGGATCGACAATAAATGGCATCTGACGTTGTTTATTGAAAACGGACGAATCCTCGATTATCCGGGCCGACCGCTGAAAACCGGTCTGCTTGAGATCGCGAAGATCCACAAAGGTGAGTTCCGCATTACCGCGAACCAGAACCTGATCATTGCCGGTGTTCCTGAGAGTGAAAAGGCGAAGATCGAGAAGATTGCGCAGAAGAGTGGCTTAATGAACGCGGTCACTCCGCAGCGTGAAAACTCGATGGCCTGCGTCTCGTTCCCGACCTGTCCGCTGGCGATGGCGGAAGCTGAGCGCTTCCTGCCAACGTTTATCGACAACATCGACACGCTGATGGCGAAGCACAGCCTGAGTGATGAAAACATTGTCATGCGTGTGACCGGCTGCCCGAACGGTTGTGGTCGTGCGATGCTGGCGGAAGTTGGTCTGGTGGGTAAAGCTCCTGGGCGTTACAACCTCCATTTAGGGGGCAACCGTATCGGAACCCGTATTCCCCGGATGTTTAAAGAGAACATCACCGAGCCGGAAATTCTGGCATCGCTGGATGAACTGATTGGGCGCTGGGCGAAAGAGCGCGAAGCGGGTGAAGGCTTCGGTGACTTTACGGTGCGTGCGGGCATTATTCGCCCGGTGCTCGATCCCGCACGGGATTTCTGGGAATAATGTGAAATTGACTTATCGGGTCTGCTGAATCGGTAGGCCTGATAAGCGCAGCGCCATCAGGCAAGGCAAACAGTGAGGAACTTATGTCCAAACTCGATCTCAACGCGTTGAACGAACTGCCGAAAGTTGAACGCGTTATGGCGTTGGCACAAACCAACGACCAACTGGAAAAATTGAGCGCCGAGGATCGCGTAGCGTGGGCGCTGGAAAACCTGCCTGGTGAATATGTACTGTCATCAAGTTTTGGTATCCAGGCGGCAGTGAGCCTGCATCTGGTAAATCAGGTTCGCCCGGATATCCCGGTGATCCTCACCGATACTGGCTACCTGTTCCCGGAAACCTATCAGTTTATTGATGAGTTAACGGACAAGCTTAAGCTTAATCTGCAAGTCTACCGGGCAAAGGAAAGTGCGGCCTGGCAGGAAGCGCGCTACGGCAAACTGTGGGAGCAGGGCGTTGAGGGCATTGAAAAATACAATGACATCAACAAAGTCGAGCCGATGAACCGGGCGCTGCAGGAGCTGAACGCGCAAACCTGGTTTGCCGGTCTGCGTCGAGAGCAATCGGGCAGTCGTGCGCATTTGCCAGTGCTGGCTATCCAGCGCGGCGTGTTTAAAGTTCTCCCAATCATCGACTGGGATAACCGTACGGTTTACCAGTATCTGCAAAAATACGGTTTGAAATACCATCCGTTGTGGGATCAGGGCTATCTGTCGGTAGGTGATACCCACACCACCCGCAAATGGGAGCCGGGTATGGCGGAAGAAGAGACGCGTTTCTTCGGATTGAAGCGTGAGTGCGGACTGCACGAAGGGTAACAGGAAAGTGGTCCGGTAAGATTTACATCCTACCGGACCACTTCTTCAGGATTTACCCGCTTTTGCCAGTTCCTTTACCAGCGGCAGCATAATGCGTACCACGTCGCGGCTACGGTGCTCTATCCGGCCTGGTAACGCTTTATCGATATGCTGTTGGTTATCCAGTCGCACATCGTGCCAGCTGTTGCCTGCCGGGAAAGAGGCGCTTTTGGCGCGCTGCTGATAGCCATCTTTCTTGCCCAGGTTCCAGTTGGTCGCTTCAACTGAAAGAACGGCAATCCCCGCGTTGTCGAAGACCTCTGCATCGTTACAACATCCAGTGCCTTTCGGATAGTCTTTGTTCAGACCTGGATTGGTGCTGGCAACGATACCGCGGCTGTGCGCGATAGCCAGTGCCCGGTCGCGCGTCAGTTTTCGCACCGCTTCCGGGGTTTTCTTACCGCTATTGAAATAGAGCTTATCGCCGACGATCAGGTTATCGAGGTTGATAACCAGCAGCGTGTTTTTCTTCTCGGCGGCGCTCATTCGCTTCAGGATGTTCTCCGCGCCCAGTTTGCCTTCTTCCTCGCCGCTGGTGGCGATAAATCGAATACCGTACTGTGTCGGCACGTTTTTGAGTTTTTCCGCCAGTTCCAGCATTACGCCAACACCTGCAGCGTTGTCATCGATACCTTGCAGGGTTAATCCACCCAGATTGGCATCGGAATCGGCGTCGCTTTGTGCGGCGTAGGTGTCGAGGTGCGCCATAATAATAATCTGTTGCGGCGCTTTGCCTTCATGTGCAGCAATAACGGTGCTTCCCGTTACGTTATGCCAGTTTTTACGGTTATCTTTGGCGGTATAAACATAACGGCTATTAAACGTCCGAATATCGCTGCTATAACCCATCTGCTGAAATTGTTGACGTATATAATCAGCAGACAACATTTCTGCCGGAGATCCCGTCACGCGGCCTGGGAAAAACGTTGCGATATATCGAGCCTGGGTATTTGCGATATCTCCGGGCTTCGAAGATGTTGCCTGTGCGGGAAGGATGAAGCACGCGCCGAGCGCCATGGCTGCAAGAAGGTGGCGCAATGCGAGAAACATGATGAGTCCTTAAATACCAAGCAGAAATTTTCAGCCGCTAGTATGAAACCGTGATCGAGGTAAAACAATTTCATTTGCTCCTAAATGCCCGAATTCCGGTAGCTTAAGCACTTTTTGATATTTGCTTTTCCGGATCGTTATTCCTTTGAGGAACTACTCATTCCAATTCGTAATTTCATTCGCCCCCTTGCCCTCCCTATAGTCAGGTTATCTGAGCATCGTTAGCAAAATAACGGCATTACATAGGAACGGTTATGGATCAAAAACGACTTACCCACCTGCGGCAACTGGAAGCGGAAAGCATCCATATCATTCGTGAGGTGGCCGCCGAGTTTTCTAATCCGGTGATGATGTATTCCATCGGCAAAGATTCCAGCGTAATGCTGCATCTGGCGCGTAAAGCGTTTTATCCGGGCACGCTGCCGTTCCCATTGCTGCACGTTGATACCGGCTGGAAATTCAGCGAAATGTACGAGTTTCGTGACCGCACGGCGAAAGCCTACGGCTGCGAACTGCTGGTGCATAAAAACCCGGAAGGGGTGGCGATGGGCATCAACCCGTTTGTCCACGGTAGCGCCAAGCATACCGACATTATGAAAACTGAAGGGCTGAAGCAGGCACTGAATAAATACGGTTTTGATGCCGCGTTTGGCGGTGCTCGTCGTGACGAAGAGAAATCGCGTGCCAAAGAGCGTATTTACTCTTTCCGCGATCGTTTTCATCGCTGGGATCCTAAAAATCAGCGCCCGGAGCTGTGGCACAACTACAACGGGCAGATTAACAAAGGCGAAAGCATTCGCGTCTTCCCGCTCTCTAACTGGACTGAACAGGATATCTGGCAGTACATCTGGCTGGAAAATATCGACATCGTGCCGCTGTATCTGGCGGCGGAGCGTCCGGTGCTGGAACGCGACGGCATGCTGATGATGATTGATGACGACAGAATCGATCTGCAACCTGGTGAAGTGATTAAAAAACGCATGGTGCGTTTCCGTACGCTCGGTTGCTGGCCGCTGACAGGCGCGGTGGAGTCGAATGCGCAGACGCTACCGGAAATCATCGAAGAGATGCTGGTTTCAACCACCAGTGAACGTCAGGGCCGCGTGATTGACCGCGACCAGGCGGGCTCCATGGAGCTGAAGAAACGTCAGGGGTATTTCTAAGGAGCCGCCATGAATACGACACTTGCACAACAAATTGCTAATGAAGGCGGCGTTGAAGCCTGGATGGTTGCCCAGCAACACAAAAGTCTGCTGCGCTTTTTAACCTGCGGTAGCGTGGATGATGGGAAAAGTACCCTGATTGGCCGCCTGCTGCACGACACGCGTCAGATTTATGAAGACCAGCTTTCATCGCTGCACAATGACAGTAAACGTCACGGCACTCAGGGCGAAAAGCTTGATCTGGCGTTATTGGTTGACGGCTTGCAGGCCGAGCGCGAGCAGGGCATCACCATCGACGTGGCGTATCGTTATTTCTCTACCGAGAAGCGTAAATTTATTATTGCGGACACTCCCGGGCATGAGCAGTACACCCGTAACATGGCGACCGGTGCGTCGACCTGCGACCTGGCGATCCTACTGATCGATGCGCGTAAAGGCGTGCTGGATCAGACTCGTCGTCATAGCTTTATCTCCACGCTGCTTGGGATCAAACACCTGGTGGTGGCGATCAACAAAATGGATCTGGTGGACTTTAGCGAAGAGACATTTAACCGCATCCGCGAAGACTATCTTACTTTTGCTGAACAACTGCCGGGCAACCTGGATATCCGGTTTGTGCCACTCTCTGCGCTGGAAGGCGATAACGTGGCTTCGCAAAGCGCCAGTATGCCGTGGTACAGCGGTCCGACGCTGCTGGAAGTGCTGGAAACCGTTGAGATCCAGCGCATTGTTGATACTCAGCCGATGCGCTTCCCGGTGCAGTATGTGAACCGACCGAATCTGGATTTCCGTGGTTATGCCGGAACGCTGGCCTCCGGTAGCGTGAAGGTTGGACAGCGCGTCAAAGTGTTGCCGTCCGGCGTGGAGTCGAGCGTGGCGCGAATCGTAACCTTTGATGGCGATTTACAGGAAGCGCATGCGGGTGAAGCGATCACCCTGGTGCTGAAAGATGAGATCGATATCAGCCGGGGCGACCTGCTGCTTGATGCCGGTGAAACGCTGCCGACAGTACAAAGCGCTGCAGTTGATGTGGTGTGGATGGCGGAACAACCGTTGTCGCCCGGGCAGAGCTACGACATAAAAGTCGCGGGCAAGAAGACCCGCGCACGCGTTGATAGCGTGCAGTATCAGGTCGATATAAACAACCTGACCCAACGTGACGTTGAAGCGCTGCCGCTGAACGGCATCGGTCTGGTTAATCTGACTTTTGATGAGCCGCTGGTGCTGGATACCTATCAGCAGAATCCGGTTACGGGCGGGCTGATTATCATTGACCGCCTGACTAACGTTACCGTTGGCGCGGGACTGGTGCGTGAGCCAATCGTCCAGGAGCTTGCCACAGCTTCTCAGTTCAGCGCGTTTGAGCTGGAGCTTAATGCGCTGGTGCGTCGCCACTTCCCACACTGGGGTGCGCGCGATCTGCTGGGAGGAAAATAATGGCGCTGCATGACGAAAACGTCGTCTGGCATGCCCATCCTGTTACACCGCAACAGCGGGAACAACGCCACGGTCATCGTGGTGTTGTGCTGTGGTTTACCGGGCTGTCAGGTTCCGGTAAATCCACGGTAGCAGGGGCGCTGGAAGAGGCGCTGCATAAGCTAGGGGTGAGCACCTATCTGCTGGATGGCGATAACGTGCGTCACGGTCTGTGCAGCGATCTTGGGTTTAGCGATGCCGATCGTAAGGAGAATATTCGTCGGGTTGGTGAAGTGGCTAACCTAATGGTAGACGCCGGCTTGGTGGTGTTGACTGCGTTTATCTCTCCACATCGCGCCGAGCGAAAAATGGTTCGCGAGCGCGTGGGTGAAGGGCGTTTTATTGAGGTTTTTGTCGATACGCCATTAGCAACGTGCGAAGCTCGCGATCCAAAAGGGCTGTATAAAAAAGCGCGTGCGGGAGAGTTGCGCAATTTCACCGGAATTGACTCGGTTTACGAAGCGCCTGAATCTCCAGAGATTCATCTTGATGGTGAACAATTGGTAACAAATTTGGTTCCTCAATTATTAGACCTGCTGAGGCAGGAAGATATTATCAGATCCTGAGACACCCGAGCTTGCACGCCCGGTCAGTCACGGTCACAGGATTAGATATGCGTAACAGCCATAACATTACTATTACAGAGTCAGATACCTTCGCCGCCGACGACGAAACTACCTGGTCACTCCCAGGAGCCGTGGTCGGTTTTGTCGCGTGGTTGCTGGCGCTGGGATTCCCGTGTCTGATGTATGGCCCTAACACACTGTTTTTCTTCCTCTATACCTGGCCCTTTTTCCTTGCGTTGTTGCCCGTGGCGATTGTCGCGGGTATTGCCCTGCATTCGCTATTGAAGGGGAGATTGCTGCTGAGTATTGCCTGTACCCTGCTGGTGGTTGGCGCAATGTTTGGCGCACTGTTCCTGTGGCTACTGGGTTAGGCATACGTCCTTTCACGCGATCGCCGCTGTTGTTCACTGTCTGGCCATAATTCAAACCGTAACCAACAATGAGATTATGTTCTCCTTACATGGGGTATACGTAACAACGGGCAAATGTGGTACATTTGCCCGCGTTGTCGCGGCATTCCCGTCCGTTGATGTAAAGTTGTCAGCGGAGTTTATGGGATGTTGATGCCGTTTTTCAGGGGGCAGGATGGGTAAACTTACGTTGCTGTTGCTGGCTTTATTAGTCTGGCTACAGTATTCGCTGTGGTTCGGTAAGAACGGCATACATGACTATAGTCGCGTCAACGATGATGTTGCGGCGCAGCAAGCTACAAACGCGAAACTGAAAGCGCGTAACGATCAGCTTTTTGCCGAAATTGACGATCTCAATGGCGGGCAAGAGGCTATCGAAGAGCGCGCGCGTAACGAACTCAGTATGACTAAGCCAGGCGAAACCTTTTATCGTCTGGTGCCTGACGCGTCTAAACGCGCTCAGACTGCAGGGCAAAACAATCGATAAACCGTCCAGGGATTTAACATGGCAGCCACTTTAATGGACGTTTGCGCCGTGGTGCCGGCTGCCGGGTTTGGCCGCCGAATGCAAACAGAGTGTCCTAAGCAGTACCTCTCTATTGGCAATAAAACCATTCTCGAACACTCGGTTGATGCGCTGCTGGCTCATCCCCGGGTGACGCGAGTCGTCATCGCTATTAGCCCAGGCGACAGTCGCTTTGCCCAACTTCCACTCGCAGCGCACCCGCAAATTACCGTGGTGGATGGTGGCAACGAGCGTGCCGATTCTGTCCTTGCTGGTTTGCAAGCCGCAGGTGAGGCCAGTTGGGTACTGGTACATGATGCCGCGCGTCCGTGCCTGCATCAGGAAGATTTATCTCGTTTGCTGGCAATAAGTGAAACCAGCCGCATCGGTGGGATCCTTGCTGCGCCGGTGCGCGACACGATGAAACGCGCGGAGCCGGGCCGAACAGACATCGCCCATACGGTCGATCGCACCGATTTATGGCATGCGTTGACGCCGCAGTTTTTCCCTCGCGAGCTGTTGCATGACTGTCTGACCCGTGCGCTAAACGAAGGCGCAACCATTACGGACGAAGCCTCGGCGCTTGAATATTGCGGTTTTCATCCGCTGCTGGTCGAAGGACGCGCTGACAACATAAAAGTCACCCGCCCGGAAGACCTGGCGCTGGCGGAATTTTATCTGACCCGAACTATCTAGATACATCATTCTTCAGGCTGCCTGGAGGATGTTGTGTATATCAGGAGAAGGCATAATGCGAATTGGACACGGTTTCGACGTACACGCTTTTGGCGGAGTTGGCCCAATTATCATTGGTGGTGTGCGCATCCCGTATGAAAAAGGATTGCTGGCGCATTCTGATGGCGATGTGGCGTTACACGCGTTAACCGATGCACTGCTGGGCGCGGCTGCGCTGGGGGATATCGGTAAACTCTTCCCGGACACCGACCCGGCCTTTAAAGGTGCAGATAGTCGTGAATTATTGCGAGAAGCCTGGCGGCGTATTCAGGCCAAAGGCTATACGCTTGGTAATGTGGATGTGACGATTATTGCTCAGGCGCCGAAGATGCTGCCGCACATTCCGCAAATGCGCGTGTTTATTGCCGAAGATCTCGGCTGCCATATGGATGATGTTAACGTGAAAGCGACCACCACGGAAAAACTCGGTTTTACCGGGCGTGGGGAAGGGATTGCCTGTGAAGCGGTGGCGTTACTCATTAAGGCAACGAAATGACTGCGTTTGAAGATCTGACGTATCTCCATGGCAAACCACAAGGCCATGGCGTTCTGAAAGCGAATCCGGAAGACTTTGTCGTCGTCGAAGATTTAGGCTTCGAACCGGATGGCGAAGGCGAGCACATTTTGGTGCGTATCCTGAAAAACGGCTGTAATACCCGTTTTGTGGCTGACGCGCTGGCGAAGTTCCTGAAAATTCACGCCCGTGAAGTGAGCTTTGCTGGCCAGAAAGACAAGCATGCAGTCACGGAACAGTGGCTGTGCGCGCGCGTGCCGGGCAATGCAATGCCTGATTTAAGCAAATTTGAACTCGAAGGCTGTAAAGTGCTGGAGTACGCGCGCCACAAGCGTAAGCTGCGTTTAGGGGCGCTGAAAGGTAACGAATTTACGCTGGTGCTGCGTGAAGTGAGCCAGCGAAATGACGTTGAAGCGCGTTTGCAGGCGATTAGCGAGCGCGGCGTACCGAACTATTTTGGCGCTCAGCGTTTTGGTATTGGCGGCAGCAACCTGCAAGGGGCGCTGCGTTGGGCGCAAAGCGATGCGCCGGTGCGCGATCGAAATAAGCGCAGTTTTTGGTTGTCGGCGGCCCGTAGTGCGTTGTTTAATCAGATAGTCAGTGAACGCTTGAAAAAAACAGACTTTAATCAAGTTGTTGACGGCGATGCGCTACAATTGTCGGGACGCGGAAGTTGGTTTGTCGCCACGCAGGAAGAACAGACCGAATTACAGCGTCGCGTCGATGATAAAGAATTGATGATTACAGCGGCATTACCGGGCAGCGGTGAGTGGGGAACTCAGCGCGACGCGCTGGCGTTTGAAGAAGCCGCTATTGCTGATGAAACCGCGCTGCAATCGCTGTTGTTGCGCGAGAAAGTCGACGCATCGCGTCGTGCTATGTTGCTGTATCCACAACAATTAAGCTGGAACTGGTGGGATGACGTAACCGTTGAGTTACGTTTCTGGCTACCGGCAGGTAGCTTCGCCACCAGTGTTGTAAGGGAACTTATTAACACAATGGGTGATTATGCGTATATTGCTGAGTAACGATGATGGGGTCCACGCACCCGGTATACAAACGCTGGCGAAAGCGCTGCGTGAGTTTGCTGACGTACAGGTGGTTGCCCCGGATCGTAACCGCAGTGGCGCGTCTAACTCGCTGACGCTGGAATCCTCACTTCGCACGTTCACCTATGAAAATGGTGATATCGCCGTACAAATGGGTACACCTACCGATTGCGTCTATCTGGGCGTGAACGCATTAATGCGTCCGCGTCCGGACATTGTCGTGTCTGGTATTAACGCAGGTCCTAATCTGGGCGATGATGTTATCTATTCCGGTACCGTTGCGGCGGCGATGGAAGGTCGTCACCTGGGCTTTCCTGCGCTGGCGGTCTCACTTGATGGGCATAAACACTACGATACTGCTGCCGCAGTAACCTGCCGTATCTTACGGGCGCTGAGTCGCGAACCGCTGCGCACCGGGCGCATTTTGAATATCAACGTGCCGGATTTACCGCTGGATCAGATTAAAGGTATCCGCGTCACCCGCTGCGGTAGCCGCCATCCTGCGGATCAGGTGATCCCACAGCAGGATCCGCGCGGTAATACGCTGTACTGGATCGGGCCGCCGGGCGAAAAGTGCGACGCCGGACCGGATACTGATTTTGCCGCCGTCGATGAAGGCTATGTTTCCATTACGCCGCTGCATGTCGATTTAACCGCCTACGGCGCGCATGAAGTTGTTTCTGACTGGTTAGACAGCGTGGGAGCCGACACGCAATGGTAAGCAGACGCGTACACACTCTTCTTGAACAATTACGTGCGCAGGGCATCAGAGATGAGCTTGTTCTCGATGCACTTGCCGCCGTGCCGCGTGAAAAATTCATTGATGAGGCGTTTGAACATAAGGCCTGGGACAATATTGCCCTGCCGATTGGTCAGGGGCAGACGATTTCGCAGCCCTATATGGTTGCGCGGATGACCGAGCTGCTTGAGTTAACGCCGCAGTCCCGGGTGCTGGAAATTGGTACCGGCTCTGGCTACCAAACGGCGATTCTGGCGCACCTGGTGCATCATGTGTGCTCTGTTGAGCGCATTAAAGGTTTGCAGTGGCAGGCGCGTCGTCGACTTAAACAGCTTGATTTACATAATGTTTCTACCCGTCATGGTGATGGATGGCAGGGCTGGCAAGCGCGAGCCCCGTTTGACGCTATCATTGTTACGGCAGCGCCGCCTGAGATTCCAACTGCGCTAATGATGCAGTTGGATGAAGGCGGTATTCTCGTCTTACCCGTGGGCGACGAGCACCAGTTTCTGAAACGGGTGCGTCGTCGGGGAGGCGAATTTATTATCGATACCGTGGAGGCCGTACGTTTCGTTCCCTTAGTAAAAGGGGAGCTTGCGTAGATACTGGCTCTGAATACCTGGAGTTTTCCTGGATATTCTGGAATTAGTAAGCGTATCGTGGTCACGTTTCCAGTGCCCAGTCCGATGCCTTGCACGGTGATTACGTCACTGGTTTTAACCAAATTTTCCTGGGGGATAAATGAGCGCGGGAAGCCACAAATTTACCGTTCGCCGCATTGCGGCATTGTCACTGGTTTCATTATGGCTGGCAGGTTGTTCAAATACCTCGAATCCACCTGCACCGGTCAGTTCCGTTGATGGCGGTGCATCAACGAACACCAATTCCGGCATGCTGATTACGCCTCCACCAAAAATGGGCTCGACGTCGACAGTACAGCAAACGCCACAGATCCAGCCGGTGCAGCGTCCGACCACACAGTCAACACAGATCCAGCCTGTTGCGGAACAGCCTGTGCAGATGGAAAACGGTCGTATTGTGTACAACCGTAAGTATGGGAACATTCCGAAAGGTAGCTATACGGGCGGCAGTACCTATACTGTTAAGAAAGGCGATACCCTTTTCTATATCGCCTGGATTACCGGGAACGATTTCCGTGATCTCGCACAACGCAATAACGTTCCGGCCCCGTATGGCCTGAATGTCGGTCAAACTCTGCAAGTGGGCAACGCGTCGGGTACACCGATTACTGGTGGTAATGCTATTACCCAGGCGGATGCAGCACAGCAAGGAGTTGTGACCAACCCTGCACAAAATTCCACCGTTGCTGTTGCTTCGAAACCAACAATTACGTATTCTGAGGATTCAGGTGAACAAAGTGCTAATAAAATGTTGCCGAACAACAAGCCTGCTGGGACCGTTGTCACAGCGCCTGTAACGGCTCCAGCAGTTAGCGCAACCGAATCAACTGCAAGCTCAACGTCAACCAGCTCGCCAATCTCTACCTGGCGCTGGCCGACTGACGGCAAAGTAATCGAAAACTTCGCGGCTACTGAAGGTGGCAATAAAGGGATCGATATTGCAGGCAGTAAAGGACAGGCTATTGTCGCGACCGCAGATGGACGCGTCGTATATGCCGGTAACGCACTGCGCGGTTACGGTAATCTTATTATCATCAAACACAACGATGATTACCTGAGTGCCTACGCCCATAACGATACAATGCTGGTCCGGGAACAACAAGAAATCAAGGCGGGGCAGAAAATAGCTACCATGGGTAGCACCGGAACCAGTTCAACACGCTTGCATTTTGAAATTCGTTACAAGGGGAAATCCGTAAACCCGCTGCGCTATTTACCGCAGCGATAATTCGGCGGAACCAGGCTTTCACGTGCTAGTTCCGTTAGGGATCACGGGTAGGAGCCACCTTTATGAGTCAGAATACGCTGAAAGTTCATGATTTAAATGAAGATGCGGAATTTGATGAGAACGGAGTAGAGGCTTTTGATGAAAAAGCCTTGAGTGAAGAGGAACCCAGTGATAACGACCTGGCTGAAGAAGAGCTGTTATCGCAGGGGGCCACACAGCGTGTGTTGGACGCGACTCAGCTTTACCTTGGTGAGATTGGTTATTCACCACTGTTAACAGCCGAAGAAGAAGTTTATTTTGCGCGTCGCGCACTGCGTGGGGATGTCGCATCCCGCCGTCGCATGATTGAAAGTAACCTGCGTCTGGTGGTGAAAATTGCTCGTCGTTATGGCAATCGTGGTCTGGCATTGCTGGACCTGATTGAAGAGGGCAATCTGGGACTGATCCGTGCAGTCGAGAAGTTTGACCCGGAACGCGGGTTCCGCTTCTCAACATACGCAACCTGGTGGATCCGCCAGACGATCGAACGGGCGATTATGAACCAAACCCGTACGATCCGACTGCCGATTCATATTGTAAAAGAGCTGAACGTCTATCTGCGTACCGCGCGTGAGTTGTCGCATAAACTGGACCACGAACCGAGCGCAGAAGAGATTGCTGAACAACTGGATAAACCGGTTGATGACGTCAGCCGTATGCTCCGACTCAACGAGCGTATTACCTCGGTAGACACCCCGCTGGGTGGCGATTCCGAAAAAGCGTTGCTGGATATTCTGGCCGATGAAAAGGAAAACGGCCCGGAAGACACCACGCAAGACGATGATATGAAACAGAGCATCGTCAAATGGCTGTTCGAACTGAACGCCAAACAGCGTGAAGTGCTGGCACGTCGTTTTGGTCTGCTGGGGTACGAAGCTGCGACACTGGAAGATGTGGGCCGTGAAATTGGTCTCACCCGTGAACGTGTTCGCCAGATTCAGGTTGAAGGTCTGCGTCGTCTGCGTGAAATCCTGCAGACTCAGGGACTGAATATCGAAGCGTTATTCCGCGAGTAAGCACAAGTTCTATCAAGAAAGGCCAGTCTCATTGGGACTGGCCTTTTTCTATGTTTGTTGCCTGATGGCACTGCGTTTATCAGGCCTACGGGGAGCAGGACTTTGTAGGCCGGATAAGACATTTATGTCGCCATCCGGCAGGTTAGTTCATCATCTTACGCACCAGACGTGTGAACTGCTCACGTTCTTCATCAGATAATCGCCCCAAAAACTCATCATCCACGCTATCGCCTAACGGAGTTGCGCTGTCCAGTAATGCTTCTCCTTGCGCGGTCAAATAAACAAACCGTCGACGCTTATCTGCCGGGTCATGTTCACGCCTGACCAGCTCCCGTTTTTCCATTCGGCTCAGCATTTCCGCAAGGGTTGCTTTGGTACAGACTGCGGCTTCGGTCAGGTCAACCTGCTCAATACCGGGACGTTCAGCAATGGCGCGCATCACCGCATACTGTGGTTTGGTCAGATCCGGTAATTCATGTTGCCAGCGGGACGTATGCTGCTGGAAGAGCTGACGTAAAAGGTGAAATGCTTTATTTCGTAACGGCATGAGCGCTCCGGAATTCCTGTCAGTCTCTATCATAGCGGGTTACGCATCTTTTTTTAACAATTGCGGCTTTAGCGATCTGTGCTCGATGACCTTGCCCGAAATGTTATGTGAGAGTATTTTAATCAAAATGTTCGTACACGAACAAAAGTTGAGAGACTAAATGAGACTGATTGTCGGAATGACCGGGGCAACCGGTGCGCCCCTTGGTGTGTCGCTATTGCAGGCGCTGCGGGAAATGCCCGAGGTGGAAACCCATCTGGTGCTGTCAAAGTGGGCCAAAACCACTATTGAACTGGAAACACCGTACAGCGTCCGTGATGTGTCTGCGTTGGCCGATTATTGCCACAACCCGGCGGATCAGGCAGCGACCATCTCCTCTGGATCGTTTCGTACTGACGGCATGATCATTATCCCCTGCAGTATGAAAACCCTGGCCGGTATTCGTGCAGGCTACACGGAAGGGCTGGTGGGGCGCGCTGCTGATGTGGTGCTGAAAGAAGGGCGCAAGCTGGTTCTGGTTCCGCGTGAAATGCCGCTTAGCACTATTCATCTGGAAAACATGCTCGCGCTTTCCCGCATGGGCGTGGCGATGGTCCCGCCGATGCCCGCATATTACAACCACCCGCAAACGGTCGATGACATCACTCAGCATATCGTTGCGCGTGTGCTCGATCAGTTTGGTCTGGAACACCCCAACGCCCGTCGCTGGCAGGGTTTACGGCAGGCGCAGAATTTTTCACAGGAGAATGAATAATGGCATTTGATGATTTGCGCAGCTTTTTACAGGCGCTGGATGACCAGGGGCAATTGCTGAAAATCAGTGAAGAAGTTAACGCCGAGCCGGATCTGGCTGCGGCAGCCAATGCGACCGGGCGCATTGGTGACGGTGCGCCAGCGCTGTGGTTTGACAATATTCGTGGTTTTACCGATGCCCGCGTGGCGATGAACACTATTGGTTCGTGGCAGAATCACGCCATCTCTTTAGGCCTGCCGCCAAATACCCCAGTGAAAAAACAGATTGATGAGTTTATTCGCCGTTGGGATAAATTTCCGGTTACGCCGGAGCGTCGCGCCAATCCGGCGTGGGCTGAAAACTGTGTTGATGGTGATGAGATCAACCTGTTTGATATTCTGCCGCTGTTTCGCCTGAACGATGGCGACGGCGGTTTCTATCTTGATAAAGCCTGCGTGGTGTCGCGCGATCCGCTGGATCCGGACAACTTTGGCAAACAGAACGTCGGCATTTATCGTATGGAGGTGAAGGGCAAACGCAAGCTTGGCCTGCAGCCGGTGCCGATGCACGATATCGCGCTGCACCTGCATAAAGCCGAAGAGCGTGGTGAAGATCTGCCGATTGCCATCACGCTGGGTAACGATCCGATCATCACCCTGATGGGGGCCACGCCGCTGAAGTACGATCAGTCGGAATACGAAATGGCGGGAGCGCTGCGTGAAAGTCCGTATCCGATCGCTACCGCGCCGCTCACCGGCTTTGACGTGCCATGGGGTTCAGAAGTGATCCTCGAAGGGGTCATTGAAGGCCGTAAGCGTGAAATCGAAGGGCCGTTTGGCGAGTTTACCGGGCACTATTCCGGTGGACGTAATATGACGGTCGTGCGTATCGATAAAGTCTCTTATCGCACCAAACCAATTTTTGAATCGCTGTATCTGGGGATGCCGTGGACGGAGATTGACTACCTGATGGGGCCGGCAACCTGCGTACCGCTGTATCAACAGTTGAAAGCCGAATTCCCGGAAGTGCAGGCGGTGAATGCCATGTATACCCACGGTTTGCTGGCAATTATCTCCACCAAAAAACGCTACGGCGGCTTTGCCCGCGCGGTGGGGCTGCGCGCCATGACGACGCCGCATGGCCTGGGTTACGTGAAAATGGTGATTATGGTTGATGAGGATGTTGATCCGTTCAACCTGCCGCAGGTGATGTGGGCGCTGTCTTCGAAGGTCAATCCGGCGGGCGATCTGGTGCAATTGCCGAATATGTCGGTGCTGGAGCTTGATCCGGGTTCCAGTCCGGCGGGGATTACCGACAAGTTAATTATTGATGCGACCACGCCGGTTGCGCCGGATAACCGTGGGCACTACAGCCAGCCGGTATGCGATTTACCGGAAACAAAAGCCTGGGCAGAAAAAATGACCGCCATGCTGGCCAACCGTAAATAAGGAGTAGCAGATGATTTGTCCACGTTGTGCCGATGAACATATTGAAGTGATGGCAAACTCGCCGGTAAAAGGTGTCTGGACGGTATATCAGTGCCAGCATTGTCTATACACCTGGCGTGATACTGAGCCGCTACGCCGTACCAGCCGCGAGCACTACCCGCAAGCGTTTCGCATGACGCAGAAGGATATTGATGACGCACCGATGGTGCCGAGTATTCCACCGCTGCTGGCAGAAGATAAGCGCTAATCAACACGCCGGGTGCGGCTTTGCCTTACCCGGCCTACATATAGTGATATTTTATAGGCCCGATAAGCGTATCACCATCGGGCTTTACGGCGTTACACCAGACTCTTCAACCGGTAGATCCACTCCAGCGCCTGGCGAGGCGTTAGCGAATCCGGGTCGAGATTTTCCAGTGCTTCAACGGCGGGCGACGTTTCTTCCGGAGCTGACAGGAGCGACATCTGTGTGCCGTCGACCTGGGTCGCAGCAACATTCGGCGCGATGCTTTCCAGTTCGCGCAGTTTTTGCCGCGCGCGTTTAATAACCTCTTTCGGCACGCCTGCCAGGGCTGCTACTGCCAGACCATAGCTCTTGCTCGCCGCACCATCCTGTACGCTGTGCATGAAGGCGATGGTATCGCCGTGCTCTAACGCATCCAGATGCACATTCGCGACGCCTTCCATTTTCTCCGGTAACTGAGTCAGTTCGAAGTAGTGGGTGGCAAACAACGTTAATGCTTTGATTTTATTGGCCAGATTTTCAGCGCACGCCCACGCCAGCGACAGGCCGTCGTAGGTGGAGGTGCCGCGTCCAATCTCATCCATCAGCACCAGGCTGTTCTCGGTGGCGTTATGCAGAATGTTGGCGGTTTCGGTCATTTCTACCATGAAGGTAGAACGACCGGAGGCCAGATCATCCGCCGCGCCCACGCGGGTAAAGATGCGGTCGATAGGCCCAATCTCTACTTTCTGCGCCGGAACGTAGCTGCCGATGTAGGCCAGCAGCGCAATTAACGCAGTCTGGCGCATATAGGTACTTTTACCCCCCATGTTCGGGCCGGTGATAATCAGCATCCGTCGCTGAGGCGAGAGGTTAAGTGGGTTGGCGATAAACGGCTCGGTCAGCACCTGTTCAACCACCGGATGACGTCCCTCGGTAATACGAATACCAGGCTTGTCGGTGAAGGTCGGGCAGGTGTAATTCAGGGTATAAGCGCGTTCCGCAAGGTTGACCAGTACGTCCAGTTCTGCCAGCGCGCTGGCGCTTTGTTGCAAATCAGCCAGGTGCGGCAGCAGCATGTCGAACAGCTCATCGTACAGCTGTTTTTCCAGCGCCAGCGCTTTACCTTTTGATGTCAGAACTTTGTCTTCGTACTCTTTCAGCTCCGGAATAATGTAGCGTTCGGCGTTTTTCAGCGTCTGGCGACGCACATAGTTAATCGGCGCCAGATGACTTTGCCCGCGACTGATCTGAATGTAGTAGCCGTGAACGGCGTTAAACCCAACCTTCAGCGTATCAAGGCCGGTGCGCTCGCGCTCACGGATTTCCAGTCTGTCCAGATAGTCAGTTGCGCCATCAGCCAGCGCTCGCCACTCGTCCAGTTCTTCGTTATAGCCGGGGGCGATGACGCCACCGTCGCGAACCAGCACAGGTGGAGCTTCCACTACGGCACGTTCCAGCAGTTCACGCAGCTCAGCAAACTCACCCATTTTCTCGCGCAGCATCTGTACGGGGGCACTGTCTACGCTTTCCAGTTGTGCGCGCAGTTCCGGTAATTGCTGGAATGCATGACGCATACGGGCCAGATCGCGCGGGCGCGCGGTACGCAGGGCCAGACGTGCCAGGATACGTTCAAGATCGCCGACCTGACGCAGCACGGGTTGCAATTCACCGGTGGAATCCTGTAGCGCGCCGATGGTCTGTTGACGCTCAGTGAGGACTTTGGTGTCGCGGACCGGCATATGCAGCCAGCGCTTGAGCATACGGCTGCCCATCGGCGTCACGGTGCAGTCGAGTACTGAAGCCAGCGTGTTTTCAACGCCGCCCGCCAGGTTCTGGGTAATTTCCAGATTGCGGCGCGTGGCGGCATCCATAATGATGCTGTCCTGCTGACGTTCCATGGTGATGGAACGAATATGCGGCAGCGAGGTACGCTGGGTATCTTTTACGTATTGCAGCAGGCAGCCAGCCGCGCATAATCCACGCGGGGCGTTTTCTACGCCAAAGCCAATCAGATCCCGCGTGCCAAACTGCAGGTTTAGCTGCTGGCGAGCGGTATCGATTTCAAATTCCCATAGCGGACGACGACGTAATCCGCGACGTCCCTCAATCAGTGAAGTTTCAGCGAAATCTTCGGCATACAACAGTTCAGCGGGATTGGTGCGCTGCAATTCTGCGGCCATGGTCTCGCGGTCGGCGGGTTCGCTAACACGAAAACGCCCGGAGCTGATATCCAGCGTTGCGTAACCATAACCTTTACTGTCCTGCCAGATAGCGGCCAGCAGGTTGTCCTGGCGTTCCTGTAACAGCGCCTCATCACTGATGGTGCCTGGCGTGACGATACGCACCACTTTGCGCTCGACCGGACCTTTGCTGGTCGCCGGATCGCCAATCTGTTCACAAATAGCGACGGATTCACCCTGGTTGACCAGCTTGGCGAGGTAGTTTTCTACCGCATGGTGAGGAATGCCCGCCATCGGGATTGGCTCGCCCGCAGACGCGCCGCGTTTGGTCAGGGAGATATCAAGCAGCTGAGACGCACGTTTCGCATCGTCATAAAACAGTTCGTAAAAGTCGCCCATGCGGTAAAACAACAGTATCTCCGGGTGCTGGGCTTTCAGCTTGAGATACTGCTGCATCATTGGGGTGTGGTTCGTGAAGTCCGTATCAAGTGACTCTTTCATATCGCTTTTGCTCTTTTTTTAATCTTTTTGGGGACCTGGGCAGTCTCACGTGAGCCCCTGGAAACTCACATAAACCCACAAATTTGTCATTCGAAAGCCGCCTGATGGGCAGTAACGACGAGCGTTGGCTCTACCTGAATGGTCTATCTTATCACCGACAACGACCGAGATTCATCCGTAGGTTTTACCGCCAGGGTGCTGACGGATTATTGATTTTCCGGCAAAGCATAATTCTGGCAGTACAGATAGGGGATCCCCTCTTTGGTAATCAGGTATGTCTCGCTGTTCAGCGCAAAAAAATCGACGTTGGATACGCTGGTGTTGGTCAGGAAAAAATCGGGGAGGAGTTCCTGAATAAGGCTGGCGGGAGCTGTTTCGCGATTGGAAATTTGGATTTTCTGTGAAATCCAAACCGGGCTTGAGCCGTAGCTGGATTGTGTAAAAAGTACCATGCGTTGCACGGTTTGCTCATTATTTTCGGCATCTTTTATAATACCATCAATATTCACAATACCTTTACTGCCCCCGGTTTTAATATCAATAATCCCTCGGAACGAGCTTGTATTGCGTACAATTTCGATGGCAGAGCGGCAGGTGAGATTATGTAACTCGCCATTGTTCTTACTGTACCGATAGACGACAGTAAGAATAAGCGCAGCAAAACAAAGCAGCAGGATAATACCTGTCTGGAAGCGGGACGTTCGGGGATATAAGTTCATTAGCTATCATACCGTGGGTAATATACCGACTGACAGGCATTTTCTTGCCTGGCTTTTATCGGTGAGCGACACACCAGTACGGACAGTTTCTTAGACTCAGGATAGGTCGTGATATAGATAAATTTATGGCTCTGACACAGTCCTGGGTTTTTGTCGATAAACGCGGTATGCCGGGAGAAATTACTGGCATCGTTATTGAAATAATACTGACAGCCAGTGGGTGCTTTATCCGCAGTGATATAGCCGGAGAAATAATCATCGCTGGCTTGCCACGGATATAATATAAGCACACAAATTATCAGGGTAAGTGCCAACATTACTGTTTCTGCAGCCGTTATCAAAGGTTGACGCGGTGTGTCAGCCAAAAATTCCTCAATGGTGGCATCTGGCGCTAAGGATTCTTCAGCAGAAGCAGAGTTCTCCTCCGGTGTTTCAATGACCTGAATATCAAACTCTTCTTGAATGATCAGCCCTTTGCGGGGGATCGTTGTGATCAGCGGTTGTTCAAGCTCCAGCTGCAGTAAGCTTTTACGCAACGAGAGAATGCTTTGATAAAAGGCGTTGAAACTCACCTGCCGGTGATTTTTACCCCAACCGAATTCCAGCAATTCGTTTTGAGAAACCACTTGCCCGCGATGTTGAATAAGTAATAAAAGACATAACGACGCTGAGTGTTTGAGTTTTATCCGCTGATTGGGGTGATCTACCCGCGCCAGACATTGTGTGGCTGGCGTAAATATTATTCTATTTTCAATCAGATAACTGACATTGCCAGTCTCAGACATATTGTCTCTACTCTTGATGATGCGTCTGGTGGTTGTTTAGTCATGATACCACTGAGCCTATAAAGACCACCAGCATGGACCTGATTCCACAGCGAGAACCGCGAAGTGTTGCAAATTGGTATCATAATATAACAAGAATGAAAACTTTTTAATGAAAATAAAATCCATTAAAATCAATTGATTGTATCTTTTTGGCTACTCTGCAAAGAACAGAAAGATGAAAAAATGTCGACAAAGATGATTGCCATTAATTCTTTATGGACAGCGCCATATACTGCATGGCACCACCACGCGAAAACAGCATGAACCTTAACGCGTCAATGGCACCAGGGAATGCCGGTGGTAGATGTAGATGGGAATAAATGTCAGCTTGTTTGCGAGCTGACATTTATTTTTAGTGCCGAGTAAATTTAACCATCTTTTTGACTAAGCCATAATTTGCGGTAGAGAGTCCCATGTTCCAGAAAGAAATTGAAAATGCTGTAGTGCTCGTTGGCGATGAAATGAAGAAGTCGGATAATGCCTGGCTGTCGTTACGTAAAAAACGTCAGCGTATTGATTTGAAGACCGATGGACAAATCTTATTTCTGGAGAAAGGGACTGTCTCTGTTTATCGTGTGGAAAACGATTTAGTCACCGTGAGTATTTCTGCACCTGCTATTCTCGGCCTGCCACAAATGCGTACGGAAGTGGCTGGTCACTATTTACGTTGTGATACCGATTGTGAAATGTGGGCGATGAGCGTACAAAATGCCGATCACCTGTTTACGACCAAAAACTTATGGAAGCAGGCGTTTGATATCTTAACGCATCATCTTCAACGTTATTTTCAGCGTGAAGCGTTGCAGTCGCACCGTACTATTCGTGAGCAGATTATTGAACACGTAAAATATATCTGGTCGATGGAGCCAGAGGTTCGCGAGAAAACATCCGTGTATACTTTTATTTTGACCCGTAACCATATTTCACGTAGTGCCATCCATAAGGTGTTACAGGAGCTGGTTAATGACGGGAAAATCACCCTGAATCGTGGAAAGCTCTCTTTTTGCACGCCGTTATAAATTCATGCGCTCCCCGGCAAAATGTAAGGGAGCGCAACCGATCAACGTTCTCTGAGTGCTTCCGCGCGTGCGCGAATAATCGGTTTTAACAGGTAGCTCAGAATCGTTTTCTTGCCGGTGAGAATATCGACGCTCGCCACCATGCCGGGAATGATCAGCATCGGATGCTCTTTTGTTCCCAGGTAATTTTTATCCGTCTGCAAACGCACAATATAAAAGCTTCGCCCCTGCTTATCGGTAACGGTGTCCGGGCTTATCTGCACTACTTCGCCTTGCAGACCGCCATAGATGGTGTAATCGTAAGCGGTAAATTTCACCATCGCATGTTGACCCGGATGGAGGAAGGCGATATCGCGCGGCTGGATTTTGGCTTCGATTAACAGTTTGTCATCCAGCGGAACGATTTCCACCAGATCGCTGCCCGGTTGAATGACGCCGCCGATAGTATTCACCATCACCTGCTGGACGATACCCCGCACCGGTGAGGTGACCATGGTACGGTTCACCCGATCCTCCAGTGCTTTAACGCTTGCCTGGGTTTTACTCAGATTGGTGCGAGCTTCATTGAGTTGGGCCAGCGCATCGCTCTGGAAACGGCCACGGCTTTCACCGATTTTATTCTCAATCTCTTTAATTTCTGACGTGGCCTTGGGCAGCGACAGGCTAATAGAATTGAGCTGCCCGGCGGTTTCCACTTCGGTACGACGCAGGCGCAGCAGTTCGACTTTTGAAATGGCGCCTGAAGCGAGCAGCGGCTCGGACATTTTGATTTCCTGACGGATTAACCCGAGGCTGTGCTTAAACTGATCCTCCTTTGACTCAAAGTCTCGCAGCTCCTGTTTTTTCTGTACCAGCTGTTCTTCAAGCCCGGAAATTTCGTTGTGAAATTGTTCCCGACGGCTGTTGTACAGCTCGGTTTCTCCCCGGGCGACATCGGGCGCCTGGCTGGCTATCTCGGGGGAAATCACAAAGTCCCGGCTTTCAACCTCAGCCGTCAGGCGTTCTACCTTGGCGCGCAGACCGAGTTTGTCGGCTTCAGTTTCGCCAACGTTGGAGGCGAAGCGCGTGTCATCGAGGTGCAGTAGTGGAGTTCCGGCGTTAACGATTTGCCCTTCATGCACGTACAGCTCGGTGACAATTCCCCCTTCCAGGTTCTGGATTTTTTGCAGTTTTGATGAAGGGATCGCTTTGCCTTCACCGCGTGTCACTTCATCAATTTTTGCAAAACCAGCCCAGATGAAGGACAGCACCACCAGCGCGAGGATCACCCACAACGTCAGTCGTATCACTCTTGGGGCGTCATCAATTATGGCCTGACTGACCTCATTAATACTGTCGGTTTGATTTTCATCACGACCGCGAAAATAGTGCTGCATATAGCTGCGGGCACGAGTCAGGAGATCAGCGAGACGCATTAATTTGCCCCTTTTTCAACGCATCCATCACTACCCCTTTCGGACCGTCTGCGATGATGCGACCTTTATCAACAATAATCAGACGGTCAACCAGCGACAGCATGGAAGCGCGGTGCGTGACCAGTAATAACGTTTTTCCCGCAATACAGGGGGCCAGCGCGTGTTTGATCTTTTCTTCGCTGGTGTTGTCCATCGAACTGGTGGGTTCATCCAGTAGCAGGAGAGGGGGATCAAGCAACAGTGCGCGCGCGAGCGCCACCGCCTGCCGTTGCCCACCGGAAAGCTGGGAGCCGCGTTCGCCGACCTGCAGGTTATAGCCGTCGGGATGCAGGCGTGCGAATTCGTTGACGCCAGCCAGTTCTGCCGCTCGCAGCATGGTTTCGTCATCGACATAGCGCGCTCCGCACAGCAGGTTATCGCGCAGCGTGCCGTTGAATAGCTGGATGTCCTGTGGCACGTAGCCGATGCTGTGGCGCAGATCGTTCACATCCAACTGACGAGAGTCGATACCATCGATCAGCAGGTTCCCGGCGCTCGGCTGGTATAAATTGACGATTAGTTTACTCAGCGAACTTTTACCGGAACCGCTGCGCCCGATAATGCCGATGCGCTCACCGGGCTGAATGGTCAGGTTAATTTTGTGCAGCGACAGGTTTTGTTGCTCCGGGTAGCTGAAATCCACATCGCGAAATTCAATGCTGCCCTGTAACTGTTCACGCTTGAGCGGGTTTTCATCCGCACGGCGCTCCTGCGTCAGCGACATCATTTTCTCAGTGTTTTTGATGGTCAGTTTCGCCTGCTGATAGCGGGCGATAAGGCCAGTGAGCTGACCCAGCGGCATCAAGGCGCGACCATTGAGCATGTAGCAGGCGATCAAGCCACCCATACTCAGTTTGCCGTCGATAATCATGTACACTCCGACGATGATCATCACCACGCCTGAAATTTGCTGGAACCAGCCGGTGAGGTTGCTGGCCAGGCTGGACAAGGTTTTCACCCGCAGTTCGAGACGGCTCAGGCTACCCAGCGTTTGTTCCCACTGGAACTGGCGTTCGCTTTGGGCATTATTCACTTTGATGGCATCCAGACTGCTCAGGGTTTCAATCAGTAGTGCCTGACGTTCGCTGGCGAGGCTCATGGTTTTTGCCACCGCAGCGTTGACCGGCTTTTGTAGTGCCCAACTGCACAACAGGGCAATCGGTAATGTCAGTACCGGGATCCATGCCAGCGCGCCGCCGATAATGCCAATAACAATCAGCAGTAACAGGGTGAAGGGCAAATCGATAATCGTCGTCAAAGTGAGGGATGAGAGGAAATCACGCAGTGACTGAAACTCGTGAATGTTTTGTGCAAAGCTGCCCACGCGCGCCGGGCGCTCTTTCATCTCCATACCGACAATGCGCTCAAACAGGGTTGAAGAGATGATGAGATCGCTTTTCTTACCTGCAATATCAAGGCAGATACCGCGCAGCATTTTTAAAATCAGATCAAAGACAAAAGCCAGGCAGATGCCGACTGCCAGCACCCATAGTGTGACCGTTGCCTGGTTCGGTACGACGCGGTCATACACATTCATGGTAAAGAGCGGTGTGCCGAGCGCAATCAGGTTGATTAACAGACTGGCCAATACCGCATCCATATACAGAAAACGCGACAGCTTCAGCGTGTCTTTAAACCAGGATTTGGTACGCGGCAGAAAGGCCTCTGCCTGCAAATCGAATTCGTGGCGCGGATGCGCAAAAATGACTTTGCCCGCATAGTTTTGCTCAAGCGTGGCGGCATCAACGCAAATTTCCCCACCTTCGCTTTCGCTGGGCATAAAGCGGGCGCTGCCGTCATCGTTCCAGGCCAACAACACCCCGGTTCCCCCTGCGTTCAATAACAAGACTGCAGGCAGAGACATTGCCGGAATTTTATCGAGCGTGCGCGTGACGACTCGCGCCTTTAAACCGGCCCTTGCCGCCGCGCGTGGAAATATATTTAGCGTGAGCCGATCGTTTTCTAATGGCAGGCCACTGCTTAATGTTGAACGACTCGCCGGTTTACCGTGCAGAGAACACAGAATCAGTAAGCTATCTAATAACGGGTCGTCATTATGGCTACGTGGGTCGTGATGTTGAGAATTAGGGGTAGCGTAATTCTCAGGGACGTCATTTAATAATTCGGCTTGTGCACTCATTTTCGCAACCATTCTGACCGTGCACGGTTAAATAATAGCAAGCTAATTATAAGCGTGCAGGTCAGGGATTTATTGGGGATTAATAATTATTAATGAAGTTCCGGTAAGCTATTTTCTTCTGCTGAATCTACCGGTTGCCCCGAAGGCGGCGGTGTGATTTTTAGAATATTCATTAATTCCCCGGTGCGTTCGCTAATACGATAGCCACTGGTCATGGCCAGATAACGTAATTCAACAAGACGGCGTTTAGAGGAGAACACTTCATTTTCACTATCGAGTAAATCCAGCAGCGTACGCTCGCCAAGACTAAATTGATCCTGATAAGCCGTGCGCACTTTGACGCTGCGGTCGGCATATTCTTCCGCCGAAGGAAGCTGGGCGCGAGCGTTTTGCAGTGCGGTCCAGGCCAGGCGTAGCTCCTGATTCAGCTGGCGCAGCGTGTTATTACGTACATCCTGAGCCTGCTTGTGCAGATAAGCACGGGAGTTCATGTTGGCTTTGTCGCTGCCGCCCTGGTACAGGTTGTAATGCAGTTTGACCATCGCTTCCCACTCTTCGGTGTGTGCGCGAGTGGTATCGGTGTTGTTGCTAATCCCTCGGGAAAGCTCAACGTCCACACGAGGATAGAAGGTTGATTTCGACGCTTCATACTGCTGGTGCGCAGCTTCGATATCCGCATTGGCAGACTTCAGTAATGGATTATTTTTTTCCATCCGACTTTTGGCATCTTCCAGCGAGGTTGGCAGCTGAGAGTCAATGCTTTCTGGCTGGCTTAAGCCCTGCGGATCCATGCCCGTCACGCTGACAAAGGTGGTTTTCGCGTCTTCAAGGTTAGTCTGCTCGGTCAGCAGGTTGTTTCGCGCCTGCGCCAGACGCGCTTCGGCCTGCATAAAATCCCCGGAGCGCCCAACGCCCTGATCGGTACGCAGTTTTATCTGGTCGTAAATGCGCTCGTGGTTCGCCAGATCGTCTTCAGCAAGGCGAACAAACTCTTCGCGTTGCAGCACGTCGAAATAGGCCTGAATCACCGCATAAGCGGTGCTTTCACTGGTGTTCATCACACCGTAGGCGCGTGAGTCAACGGTCGCTTTTTGTCGCGCCACTTCGCTGTTGGTCGCAAAGCCGTTAAACACATTCTGCTCGAGGCTGATAGTCGCCTCGTTAGGTGATTGAGTCAGACCGTTATTGCGTCCTGCAGCGCGGGTAGTTGCATCATCAACATTTTTGCGCCCGGCCTCGGCATTTAAATTCAGTGATGGCAAATAGCCACCTTGTGCCGCACGCAGATCTTGCTCCGAGGAATAACGGCTATTTATTGCAGCATTAACTTCAGGATGATTCGCTAATGCATCTTTAACGGTATTTTGTAAGTCTTCTGCGTTTACTGCATTTATTGAAAAACATGAAAGCAGAAAAACTAAAAACTTCTTCATGACATGAATGCCCTATATCTCACGGTTATGACATCCAGGTGTCGTCGCTATCATCCATTTTTACAAACACGTTATATTAATTAACAAATATGAATTGTCTTAATTGATGACTGTAATCAGCTATTCAGCGACATGTTTTGTCACATCGTGTTTTATTTTTGGTTATTTTTTATTATATTCATTTGCCAGTCAAGTCTCATGTAATTGCATTCTATAAAATGTGTTTTTTTCTACATTGAGATATTAATGTTTACATTAATTGAATGTGATATTTGTTCGTTAATATATTAACGAGTTTATAAAAATAATGATGGTAATTAAGTGAGGTTACGGTGAGCAAATTACTCGGTGTGATCAAAGCAATTATTGGACAGGTTTACGTAGTTGATGCCAATGGTGCACAACGACTGGTTCATGAAGGCGACAGGGTATATAGCGGTGAAGAAATTGTGACCGGTGCCAGCGGCGCGGTAAGTATCTCTTTACCAGACGGAAAAACGCTGGATATAGGCCGTAATAGCCATTGGGGTGAGCACGGGCTACAGGTCAGCCATCATCCGGAAAGTAGTGCTCAGGATATTGCCGCCGCACAAAAGGCCATTGCCGATGGCGCTGACCCGACGCAGGTGCTGGAAGCCACCGCGGCGGGTAATGAAGCACCGGTAACATTAGAAGGTGGCGGCGGGGGGCACACTCTGGTTCAGCTTGAATTGACCGGGCAGGTGGTTGATCCGACAGCAGGTTTTAACACCAAAGGTCTGGGAAGCCCGAACTGGGATATCAATCTGCCGATAGGGGGCGTTACCGCAGGTTCCGCGAGTGTTTTCCCGCCTGAGGTACAAATTACCGAGTTTGCCGGCAACGACGGTTTCATTAACAAAAGCGAATTCCATCAGACCCATTTAAGCGGCACCAGTAATCAAAATCACATCACACTCACCTTCACCGATAGCCAAAAAAACACATTCACCGTTACTGTTCCAGTGAGCAACGGGCACTGGAATATTGATACCGATCTGGGGGGACTGGTCCCGGGAAATGTAACAGTGGTGGCAATAGCCACCGATGTGACGGGACGAACGGCAGAAAGTTTTGATCATGCGCTGATTGATATTACCGGACCACACATCGACATTACCGTTGATAACGTCACGCCGGATAACCTCATTAACTACGAAGAGTCACATCATCCGCAAACCCTGATCCACGGGTCGGTCGGCGGCGATACTAAACCCGGCGATATCGTTACTTTATTGGTTGATGGTAAAGAATATACCGGTGTTGTTACCGACCCAGGAAATGGGACTCTGACTTATACCATCCCGGTACTGACCCAGGGGTTACTGCATGACCCGAACATCCACGCCACGTTAACCTCTACTGACGACGCAGGAAATACCACCATTGTTTCCACGGATCATCATGTCGATAACGACCTGTATGCGCAAAATGCCGTGACCATTGAAACGGTGGCGAATGATGATGTCGTCAACGCTAATGAGTTTCGTATGCCGACCATTATTTCTGGCATTGCCAGCGGTGATGCGAAAGCGGGTGATCCGGTCACGTTGACCATTCAGGGCAAAGCGTTTCACGGCACGGTTTTCGACGATCATGGCCAGCTACGCTATGAAATCGTTGTGCCTTCCGCAACCCTCAAAGAGGGGGCTAACGATGTGCAGGTGACGCTGGTCAGCCATGACGCGGTAGGCAATGAAGCCACTGCCGTGACGCACCGCACCGTGGTGCTGGATACCCAGGCACATAACGCCCTCACGATTGATGATGTCACGACAGATAACACCCTGAATCGTGCTGAGCTGTATATGCGTAACCAGGTGATTTCCGGAACCGTCAGCGGGGAAGATGCGAAAGTGGGCGACCCGGTGCTGGTAGAGATCAATGGCCACCAGTACAACGGTCAGATCATCGATCTCGGCAATAGCACGCTGGGCTATCGTATTGCGGTAAACGCTGCCGATTTTGCCAACAACGTTGCAAAAGTCGATGGTTATATGGACGTGAAGGTAACGGTCACCTCTCACGATGCGGCGGGCAACCTGGCGATTGCCACCGATACCCACAGCGTGCATATCGATAACTTCGCGGAAAACACGGTGCATATCGACACCGTCGCGAACGACAATGTGGTTAACGCCATTGAAAACCGCATGACGACGCTGATTAGCGGCGTGGCAGGCGGCGATGCGGCGGTCAATGATGCCGTGACCGTCCGCGTGCAGGGTCAGAATTTTACCGGAGCAGTGGTCGATGATAACGGCGAACTGCGCTACGAAGTGGCAGTGCCGGTCGGCACGCTGAAGGAAGGTAAAAATGCGGTGGTGGTGACGCTGGTCAGCCACGATGCGGTGGGTAACGAAGTGACTGCGCTGGCGCACCGTACCGTGGTGCTGGACACTAAAGCGCATAACACCGTCAATATTCATGATGTCACCGCCGACAACACCCTGAACTTTACTGAGCTGTCGGCGGCGAAGCAGGTGATTACCGGAAACGTGCGCGGGGAAGACGCGAAAGCGGGCGACCCGGTGCTGGTAGAGATTAACGGCTACCAGTATCACGGCCAGGTGATTGATACCGGGAAAAATACCCTCGGTTATCGCATCGAGGTGGATTCTGCGGCGTTCTCTGACAACGTCGGTCGTGTGCTGAAAGAGGCGACGGTCCATGTCAGCGTCACCTCCCACGATGCGGCGGGCAACCTGGCGATCGCCACCAGCAGCCACGATGTGCATATCGACAACTTCGCGGAAAACACGGTACATATCGACACCGTCGCGAGCGACAATGTGGTCAACGCCATTGAAAACCGCATGACCACGCTGATAAGCGGCGTGGCAGGCGGCGATGCCAAAGCGGGCGATGCTGTGACCGTCAGCGTGCGGGGGCAGAGTTTTACCGGAACGGTGGTCGATGATAACGGCGAACTGCGCTACGAAGTGGCGGTGCCGGTCGGCACGCTGAAGGAAGGTAAAAATGCGGTGGTGGTGACGCTGGTCAGCCACGATGCGGTGGGTAATGAAGTGACCGCGCTGGCGCACCGTACCGTGGTGCTGGACACTAAAGCGCATAACACCGTCAATATTCATGATGTCACTGCCGACAACACCCTGAACTTTACTGAGCTGTCGGCGGCGAAGCAGGTGATTACCGGAAACGTGCGCGGGGAAGACGCGAAAGCGGGCGACCCGGTGCTGGTAGAGATTAACGGCTACCAGTATCACGGCCAGGTGATTGATACCGGGAAAAATACCCTCGGTTATCGCATCGAGGTGGATTCTGCGGCGTTCTCTGACAACGTCGGTCATGTGCTGAAAGAGGTGACGGTCCATGTCAGCGTCACCTCCCACGATGCGGCGGGCAATCTGGCGATTGCCACCAGCAGCCATGATGTGCATATCGACAACTTCGCGGAAAACACGTTACATATCGATACCGTCGCGGGTGATGACCTTATTAATATTAAGGAGTTTTCCGCGAACGGCGGCTTTACGCAGATCGCCGGTACCGTAACCGGCGTGGATGCGAAGATGGGGGATGCGGTTACCCTGGCACTGAAGGGCGGCGAGGTGATTCACAGTGTGGTTATCGCGCTGGCGGGCGGTGGACTGGGCTATAGCATCCCGGTAAATAGCCATAAGCTGGTAACTCATCCGGAATTTACGGTTTCTGTTACCTCTACGGATCCGGCAGGGAACAGCGTCACGCATTCTGAAACCAAAACCATCAGCGCCGATCTGTATACACAGTCGTATATCACCATTGATGACGTGACGGCTGATAACTTTATCAACATCAAGGAATCGACGGACAATCACGGCAAGACCACCATCAGTGGCACGGTGAGCGGAGATGCAAAAGAGCATGACACCGTTCAGCTGGTGATTAATGGTCAACACTATTCGGGGGAAGTGGAGAAGCTGGCGAACGGCAATCTGGTCTACCATATCCCGGTGGATACCCAGAACCTGGTCAACAACCCGGTGATTCATGCCAGCATCCATACCACGGACGAGCATGGCAACGAAATGACGGCGGTGACGAAACACCACGTTGGGCTGGATCTGGACGCCAGCGCCTCTATCGGCATCGATACCGTCGCAAGTGATGACATTATCAGTAAGGCAGAGTCCGATCTGCATACCACCACCATCACCGGGCCGGTCGGCGGCGACGCGCATAAAGGCAATGACGTCACCTTAACCTTCAATGGCCAAACCTATCATGGCACGGTATTTGAACGGCCTGATGGCTCTCTGGGCTATAGCATTGAAGTCAGCACCGATAATCTGAAAGATGGCAGCGACCAGAAGGTCCATGTCTCCATTTCAACCGTCGATGAACA
>NZ_JAOWHB010000053.1:0-72537 GCF_030332845.1 Citrobacter sp. Cpo061 | reverse complement strand
TTCAACCGTCGATGAACACGGTAACCCGTCAACGGTAACGCACGACCATATGGTGCATATCGATCTGCACGCGGAAGCGAGCATTACGATTGATAAGGTGACCGCCGATAACACCCTGAACCATAGCGAGCTGAATATGGCTCAGCAAATCATCTCCGGCACCGTCGGCGGGGATGCGAAAGTTCACGACGTTGTCAGCCTTGAGATCAATGGCCACACGTTTACGGGTGAAGTCATTACGCTGAATAACGGTCAACTGGGCTACCAAATCCCGGTCGACTCGTCGGCGTTCAGCAACAACCAGGGCCACCAGGATAAAAACGTCAACATCAGGGCGACGGTTGTCTCGCATGATGCGGTAGGCAACGAAGTGACGGCGATCAGCAACCACAGCGTGCATATCGACAACTTTGCGGTAAACCAGGTGCATATTGATACCGTCGCGGGTGATGACGTTATTAATATCAAGGAGTTTTCCGCCAACGGCGGTATCACGCAAATTACCGGTACCGTTACCGGCGCGGATGCGAAAGTGGGGGATGCGGTTACTCTGGCGCTGAAGGGCGGCGAGGTGATTCACAGTGTGGTTATCCCGCTGACAGGCGGCGGGCTGGGCTTTAGCTTCCCGGTCAATACTCATATGCTGATGACCCACCCGCAAATTACCGTTTCCGTAACTTCCTCGGATGCGGCGCATAATAGTGTCACCAGTCAGAATACCCTGACCATTAGCAACGATATGTACACGCAATCGCATATCACCATTGATGGTGTGACGGATGATAACTTCATCAACATCAAGGAATCGACGGACAATAACGGCAAGACCACCATCAGCGGCTCGGTGAGCGGCGATGCAAAAGAGCACGATATCGTTGAGCTGGTGATTAATGGCCAACATTATTCGGGGGAAGTGGAGAAGCTGGCAAACGGTGGCTTCGGCTACCATATCCCGGTGGATACCCAGAACCTGGTCAACGACCCGGTGATTCATGCCAGCATTCATACCACGGACGATCATGATAACGAAACCACGGCAACTGCGGAGCGTACCGTGGGGCTGGATCTGAACGCCAGCGCCTCTATCGGCATCGATACCGTCGCAAGTGATGACATTATCAGCAAAGCTGAGTCTCAGTTGCACAAGACGACGATTACAGGGGCAGTCGGCGGCGATGCGCAGAAAGACGATGTTGTCACCTTAACCTTCAATGGCAAAACCTATAGCGGCAAGGTTATTGAACTCTCTAACCACTCGCTGGGCTACAGCATTGAAGTCAGCACCGATAATCTGAAAGATGGCAGCGACCAGAAGGTCCATGTCTCCATTTCAACCGTCGATGAACACGGTAACCCGTCAACGGTAACGCACGACCATATGGTGCATATCGATCTGCACGCGGAAGCGACGATTACGATTGATCCGGTGACGGATGATAACGTACTCAACCATTTCGAGTTGGACAAGACCTGGCTGTTGGTTAGCGGCGTCGTGGGTAAAGACGCCCAGGTTGACGATGATGTGCGCGTTGAGATTAACGGTAACACCTATACCGGCAAGGTTATCGTTCTGGGCAACGGTCAATTGGGGTATCAAATCCCGGTTCTGTCCTCTGACTTTAGCGACAACCAGAGCAACCAGGACAAAGATGTCACCTTCAAGGCTACCGTAACGTCGCACGATGCCGTGGGGAACGAAGTTGTCAAGTCCACGACGCATACAGTAAAAATTGATAACCACGCCCAGGCAGGGATTACCATTGATACCGTGGCGGGCGACAATATGATTAACGGCGCCGAGTCCACAAAACACACCACCGAAGTGATGGGTACCGTTTCTGGTGATGTGCACATGGGCGATAAAGTGATTGTTACCGTCAATGGTCACCACTACGACGCAACGGTACAGAAACTCCCGGAGCACAATAATGCGCTGGGCTATAAGCTGGATGTGCTGACGGGCGATCTGGTGAAAGATCCGCATATCGTTGCGCAGGTGGTTGGGGTCGATAATGTTGGCAACCAGCAGAAAGCCGAAGCCACGCAGGATATGGCGGTAGATTTGCACGCGAAAGCGCTGCTGACTATCGATCCTGTTACCGGCGACAATATGGTCAACGGCGATGAATCCCGCCAGCCGTTCACCTATGTGACCGGCAGAGTCGGCGGCGATGTGCACGCCAATGATACCGTTTACCTTACCGTGAATGGTCATACCCTGACCGGGAAAGTCAGCGATCAGGGCGGTCATCTCGGGTATAGCATCAAAGTCAGTACCGCCGATCTGCTGTCCGATCCGCATTTAACGGCCACCGTTAGCACCACCGATGTTGCGGGTAACCCGGCAACGGCCAATGCTCAGACCACGGTGGTGATCGATACCCTCATCGACGCGACAATTAAGATTGATTCCGTTACGCCAGACAACACGCTGAATTATGACGAGCAGCATCAGACCACCACCGTCGTGACCGGCACCGTGACCGGTGAAGTTCACAAGGGTGACCCGCTGGTCATGACGATCAACGGCGTCACTTATAAGGGGTCGGTGGACGATATCGGTGGTCATCTGGGCTACCGTATTATCGTCAATACCGCCGATCTGGTCGCCAGCCCGCATATTGAAGTTTCCATGGACGTTACCGATGCAGCGAAGAACCATGCGCATGTGGTGGCGCACCATGACGTTAATCTGGATGACCGGGCCGTTGCCGCAATCACCATCGATCGCGTGACGGGTGATGACGTTCTGAACGGTACTGAACTGCAGGCGCCGAAAACGATCATCAGCGGTACGGTGGGCGGCGATGCGCAAAAGGGGAATATCGTTCATCTGGTGATTGGCGGCCATGCAGTCGATGCGACGGTTGTTGAACTGCCGAAGCTGGGGGCGCTGGGCTATAGCATCGAGGTTGATACCCAGTGGCTGAAAAACGATCCAAATATTACGGCGACGATTACCACCCATGATGCCGCAGGAAATACCGCGACGGCGGATACGACAAGCACGGTGAATATTGACGATCGCGCCGAGGCTATCGTCCATATTGACCCGCTGGTGACGGATCATAATGATGATGTTATCAGCTACAAAGATGCGCATAACCCGCTGACCACCGTGACCGGTACCGTGGGTGGCGATGTACGAGTGGGGGATCTGGTTGAACTGACCATCAACCATCAGACCTACTATGCCCCGGTGCAGGATGGCAGCAACGGTCAGCACGTGTTTAGCACTCAGGTTTCAACGCTCGATCTGCTGATGGATCCGAATATCCATGCCGAGGTGACGGCAAAGGATGCGGCTGGCAACGTTGCGTACGGGCATGATGATAGGCCGGTGGAGATTGATACCGTTGCTCAGATTGGCATCACTATTGACTCAGCTAAAAACTGGGTTCCGCAAGACCTTGCTGCTGGAGCCAGACCTGATTATGTGACGGTTGTGGGACATGTTGATCATGATGCGCAATTCGGCGATCTTATCCATATTGACGTAGGCCATGGAAACAGATTGGACACCACCGTTATCACCTTACCGGATGGGAAGCTGGGATACACACTGAACATTAGCACTGATTATTGGGATGATGACGGCAATATTACTGTAACTGTCATTGGCCACGACAATCATGGCAATGTCGCTATGGCGGTGGCACATCAATATTATGACCTACCTTGGGTAGCACAAATTCCTGTTGCTGGCGGTAGCAGTTTTAATACCAATTTGCCGCCAATCACTACATCTACAACCGGCACGGGAACCTCGCTGCCACAGAAACCGCATGTCCACCTCACCGTCGATCCGGTGACGGGCGATGATGTAATCAACCAAGTTGAAGAGGGTAAATCCACTACGCCGATTCGTGGTCTGATCACTGGGGATGTAAGCGTCAATGATACGGTTATTGTCACCATTAACGGCAATCAATACCCCGGCAAAATGATCGCGATTCCTGGTCTGCCGGGTGAATTAGGCTATCAGGTTGATGTTCCTACCGACGTACTTAAGGCGCACCCGACATTTGAGGTATCAATTACCGTCAGTAACTCCGCGGGTAGCGACACCTCGAGCGTGCTGAAAACCATTCAGGTCGATATCGATAACCCAGTCCACATCACCATGGACAATGTCGCCGGTGATGACGTTATCAATGGTTCGGAAGCGAAAAGCGGCACAACAACGATCAGCGGTACGGTCAGCGGCGAAGGCATCCATGACGGTAGCGTAGTCTCGCTGCAGGTGAATGGTAATACTTTAACCGCTGTGGTACATGCAGGCACCACGGGATGGGTCTGGTCGCAGGATGTCAGCATCAACGATCTGCGTAATAACCCGGACATTACCGCGTCGGTAAGCGCTACCGATGCTGCCGGAAACACTGGTACTGACTCGACGTCGAAGCACGTTGAGGTCGATCTCAACGCTGATGCGGGCGTTACGATTGATAACATCACAACTGATAACGTACTGAACTCGCAAGAAGTTGGACAAGCAAAGACCACGGTGAGTGGTTCCGTTTCCGGCGATGTTAAACCCGGTGAAAACGTGACCTTGACGGTCAATGGTCATGATTACAATGCCGTTATTAATGCAAGTAATCACTACACAGTTGATGTAAATACGTCAGACCTGGTAGCTGACCATACCATCGACGCTAAAGTGACCGGTCACGACAAGGCTGGCAACGTTCAGGACACCAGTATCATCAAAGCGTTTTCTGTCGATACCACGGCATCGGCAGCGGTAACGGTTAATACCGTGGGCGGTGACGACGTTATCAATGCCGCTGAGATTCAGGCTGGCAAGGTTGAAGTCAGCGGTACCGTGGATGGTGACGTACACAAAAACGACAAGGTCTATATCACCGTTAATGGCAACCAGGTTGAGGCCACTGTCATTGAGCTGCCGCATATGAACGGGCAGTTGGGGTATAAAGCATTCGTGAGTACCACGGATCTTCAGGCCGATCCGACTATTCATGTCAGCGTGACGGGTCATGATACGGCAGGCAATATCCAGACTGCGACGTATGACAAAATCGTGATAATTGACGAGCGCGTGGATGCGACAATTGTCCTAGACCCAGTGTCCAATGATGACGTGCTGAATAACGTTGAAGCCGGGAAACCGACCGCCATCATCACCGGTTCTGTGACCGGCGACGTTGAGGTCGGCGATCAGGTTACCGTCACCGTCAATGGCAAAGATCTGCCGGCGATAGTCTCCGACAGCGGCGGTAAGAAGGTGTTCCGCGTTGAAGTCAGTACGGTTGATTTGGTTCATGACCAGCATATTACTGCCCATGTCGTCGCCCATGACGATGCCGGTAACCGCCAGCAGATTGATACCGATAAGACGATCCTCATCGACCGCGTGGCTTCAGGTACCGTCGACATTGACAGCGTCACGGCGGATAACGTCCTCAACCACCAGGAGCTGTCGGGGCAGAAGGTGACCATCACCGGCCATGTCGGCGGTGACGCGCAGCTTTATGATCCGGTTACCTTGACCATCGGCGGGCATAAGTATCAAGGGAGCGTCATCACCCTGAGCGGCGGCGGTCTGGGCTATCAGATTGACGTGGATTCGGCGGTTCTACGTAGTGATGCGCACAAAGTTATTGACGTTGAGCTTACCGGCCATGACGCGCCGGGGAACCCGTTCACCGCAAAATCGACACATACCTATTCCGTTGATGAGCAGGCCAACGGTGCAATTACCATTAATGACCACATCGCAGGCGACAACGTCGTTAACCTGAATGAATCGAAGTCAGACACGGTGATTAAATTTACGGTTTCCGGCGACACTCACCCGACCGATGTCGTTGATGTTAGCGTCAATGGCAACAACATGAAGGCTTCGTTGGTACCTGGCTCCTCGACGGTTTATCAGGTTGCGGTTCCGGGAACGTATCTGAATGAGGGCGATAATAAGATTGAGGTGAAAACGACGTTAAACGATGACGCAGGGAATACGTTAGACGTGCACGATCAGAAAAACGTGGTGCTGGATACTCATGCCGATGGTGCGATTACTATCAATGACGGCATCGCAGCAGATAACGTCGTTAACCTGAAAGAATCGCAGTCAGACACAGTGATTCGCTTTACGGTCTCTGGGGATACCCATTCTACCGATGTTGTTGAAGTGAATATCAACGGTCACCTTATGAAGGCTACGCTGGCACCTGGATCATCAACGGTTTATCAGGTTGCTGTCCAGAGCGCATATCTGAAGGAAGGTATCAATGATATTGATGTGAAAACGACGTTACACGACGACGCGGGTAATACAATCGATGTGAGCGATCACAAAACCATCGTCCTTGATACACACGCTGACGCCAGTATCGTGGTAGATAAGATCGCCGGTGATAACCACATCTCGCGTGCCGAATCACACGATACCGTCACGCATATTACCGGCAGCGTGAGCGGTGATGTGCATGATGGCGATCATATTAAAGCGCTGGTAAATGGTCATCAGTACGATGCCATTCTTCATCAGGGCATTAATGGGTTGACCTATGACATTGAGGCCGATACCTCCGCATTCCGTGCCGGTCATAACCGTGTGAACGTATTGGTCGAGGCGCATGATAACCACGGTAATATTACGCCTTATAGCCAAACGTTGAACGTGACGATGGACGAGCCTGCACCAGTGAAAGGGCATACGGTGGATAAAGGGAATCATGCTGCGATACAGCATGCGCTGCATAACCTGTTCGACGATAACGCATTATCTCTGTCTTATGCACCAGCAGCGACCGGACACGGTCAGGCGACAGCGGTGCTCAGTGCTGACGATAAGGCGAAGGGCGTGCTTGAAAAAGTCGATCTCAGCGATCTGGCCCGTGAACTGCATGAAGGCGTGGATATTGCGAAGTACATTCAAAGCGGCGGCGATCATCACCTGATCGCCAGTCCGGCAAAAGTGGCGCATGGAATAGATACCGCGCTGTCTACTCCGGCAAGCGGCGATCTGCATTCTCCGACCTACTCGTTGGATCACCTGATTGCTAAACCCGATCAAAACCACACTCACTAACGATTGCCTGCTGCCCTGTGTAAACAGGGCAGCAGCATCATGCAAAATGAAAAGGCACTGATATGAACTCTGATTCATCTGCTGCAAACGTGCAGACAGAAGGCGTGGCAAAAAGTCCTGAAAATGACAACCAGCAGGCTTTAGCGATGCTGCAAAAAAGCGACCTGGAGATGGTTCGCGTGCTCGACGATTTGATTTACCTGTTGATCCGTAAAGGCGTGATTGCTATTACCGATCTTCCAGCGATGGCGCAGGTTAAATTAATGAATCGCGCGAACGCGCGCCAGGAACTTGGCGGGTTAGAACAACTGCTTGGCAACGATGATCGTATATTTTAGCTGATGCAGGCAGTTTGTAGGCCGGATAAGCGTAGCGCCATCCGGCTATACAAAGGCGTATCAAGACGCCAGTTTTATCACAATGGCGCGGGCTCACCTAATAATTGCCCCATTGCACCATCAATCCCTAATTCTTGCAGCACCATAAGCTCACCTTCCGTTTCAACTCGCTCGGCAATGAGCGGCAAATCAATACTGCGCGTGGCACTGCACAATACTTCAATAAACAAACGCTTATCATTTTCCTCATCAATTTTGCGGATATAGCTGCTGTCGATTTTCAGATAGGCAAGACCCCATTGCGACAGATGACCAATCATATCGAAACGGCTGCCGAAGTGTTGCAGACCCAGCGAGCAGCGATGCTGACCGACTGTTTTAACAAATGCCGCCATCTGATGGGGACCGGGTAACTGATTTTCATCCAGTTCCAGAATCAACTGACTGGCTAATTTCGGTGAATAGCGCAGCGGGGTGAGTAGCTCAGCAGTGGCGGCCGCACTGGCGACAGAACTGCCGGAGATACTCAACGCCAATTTTCCGGGCGCGGTTTTCAACTGGTTCAATGTCAGTTTCAACATGGCTTTATCGAGGCGATGACTCCAGCCAAAGCGGTGGATCCAGGGCAGGAACCGTCCCGCGGTAATGGCGTTACCCTGCTCATCAAAAATGCGCGACAGCACCTTGTAATGCAGGATTTTGTCCGGCTGGCGGCAATCAACCACCGGCTGATAAACCAACTGAAACTGTTGATTTGTCAGCGCATGCTCCAGGCGAACAAACCACAAATGCTGATCTTCTGTAGTTGCAGGTATTTCGGTGGTAGGAACGACCTGATGGTTGGTGTGTGTTTCTGCTTCAACCAGCAGGCGATCGGCCTGGATCAGCAATGACTGGGCATTTTCTCCGGCGCTGAATGGCACCATGCTGGTATAGGCAACCGGCTGTTGGTCTGACATTCCAGTAGCGTAAAAGGCCGTGAGTTTCTGAGACAATGAATTACACAGCTCCAGCATTTCTCCGTGCGTCACGCCAGGGCAGAGTAGGGCGAATTCACCGCCGCGAATGCGGGCGAGCGTGCTGTCGAGAGGGGCATACTTTTCTCTGTGCGCGTTCAGCAGGTTGGCGATGTTGAGTAACAGCTTATCAGTATGCGGTCCGCCAAAGCGCTGATTCAGGCCACCTAAATCCTGAACGCGAACCAGCATCAGATATCCTGGTGCCGTATCGGCATCACTCAGTCGCGCCTGGAGCTGCATATCGAATGCCCGGCGGTTGGCTACCCCGGTCTGGCTGTCGAGATAAGCTTCATTGTGCAGGCGTTCGCTGTAGATAGCTTGTTCTTCAAATAACGATTTAAGCTTAGCTGCCATTAAATTCATGGCGCCTACAACGCGGCGTAATTCCGGCGTTTTGGGTAACTCGTGGAGTGTCAGAAACTCGCGACGGGTAATAGCTTCGGATTGTTTTGCCATGTAATTGAGTGGGCGCAGCAGTTTGCGCAGCAGCAGAATACCGGCGATTAAGCAGGCAAGGCTACAGGACAGCATCCACAACAGATTGCCTAAGGTATTGTCCCACAGACGCTGCACGGCAAAGATAGGATCGCTGGTCACTTCCACGCGAGCTGCCTGCTGCCAGCCGCGCATAATCGTTGCTTCACCGGTTTGCGGGGTGACATCCACCAGATCGACGAACCAACCGGGAACGTTGGGAATTGTCGCTACCGCGCTACGCTCAAGCATTATTTTGCCGTTTGCCAGATCGACGATGCGGATTTTTTTGTAGTAACCGCTATCGAAAATGGAGCTGACCATCAGCTCGATCATTGCCGGGTCGTTGACGTTGGGCGTCAGCGAAACGCCTAGCGCCGTTGCGGCATCCTGGGCATGTGAAAGGAGTTGGTTATTGGACTGATTGCGAGAACTCTCCAGCGTCACAATAAAATTGCCGCTGAACACAACCATCATAAAGAGAGAGATTGCCAGAAGTAACTGTTTAAAAAGAGACACGGGCGATTCCTATTTATCCATCGGGAAGCCTTCTTCCCGCATTTTGGTGAAAACTTGCTGCCAGCGAGAAAGCCTCTTGCTGTCCCCAACGCGTTTATTGTTTTGATTGCCGGGAAGCCAAAGGCCAGTGTTGTTAAAGGAGTAGACGGGTAATAAGTCCATGCGCTGCGTAGCAGGCGAAATGGTGCTGGTCAGGCTGTCGAGCACCAGAGGAATCGCCCCAGGGGTGGCGTACCAGGTGAGCACCATATGCGCGCGATTTAAACGCAGGGCTTTAACGTAGGTGATGCGAAGTTTGTCTTCTGACACGCCCAACTGGCGGAGGGTGAAATATTTGGCGATTGCGTAGTCTTCACAATCCGCCTCACCTTTGCGCAGCGACTCGATAGGGGTTGCCCAGTAATCGACGTTATGCCAGACATCAATATCTTCGGTATAGCGGATCTTCTCGTTAAAGAATTGGTTTACAGCGCGTAATTGCGTTTGCTCGTCAGCATTACGCAACTGGAGCAGAAGCTGTTGCCAGGCGCGGATCCGTTGCTGTGCTTCTGGTGTTGCCGGGCCATATAGCGCATCGGACTTTTGTTGAATATTGGCAAAATCCCAGGCCGCGCGTAGCGAATGGACTGACAGCAATAGCAGCAGCGCCCCGGGGATTTTCCACAGGCGTAGCAGGCGGTGGCGTAAGCAGCGGCGGATAATGTTCAATGGCTATGCTGGCAACTGCCCGGTGACGGGTTTTTCAGCTTTTCGCAGGACCAGGGGGACAACCACTTTTTACGTAATTGCACGTTGGCCGGCGAGGCAAAAAAATCTGTCAGCGTACTGTCAACAAACGTCACAAACTGCGGATCGTTTTTCCTCATCATAATGGCATAGTGCATCTCATTGCCGATGCTCTCAGAAGAGACGCTGAACAGTTCAGGTTGCTCGCTATGATTAATCAGCGGCCAGGCCAGAATGTCATCGACAAAGAAAGCGGCGGATTCATTATGCGCCATTTTCTCAAATGCGCCGTTTATAGTGGTGGTGGTAATCGTTGAAATATTAAGGTGTTGCTCTCTGTTGGCTTTATTAAATTCCAGCAAATCTTTAGAGCTACCGGTCAGACTTACCGTGCGTCCTTTTAGATCGGCAATTGAATTTATATTATTTTTACGCAAAGAGATGATGCGCATTTTCGCGGTGTAGTAGTTGAGCGAAAATGAAACGCTGGAGGTCCGCTCCGGTGCGTTAGTATTTACACCACAGTCCATATCTATTTTCCGTGTGTTTAATGCGGAGAAGCGTTCTGCAAAATTCACGGGAATATAATGAATGGTTAAGCTGTTGAGCTTCAAATACTGGCGCAACTTATCGGCAATCATGTTACATACCGCGATGGTATAACCCGTGACTTTGCCATTGTGGTCAGTAAAAGAAAACGGTGGCAGCTGGCGATAACCCACGTTGAGCACGCTGCTGTTCTGAATATGATCGAGCGTCGCGGCGTTCTGCTGCGCCATCAGCGCGGGGGTGATACCGATGCCTGCCAGTAAAAACAGCCATTGCACTATGCGGTTCACCCTTGTCATCTCACGATTAATTATATTTTTCATAATCAAAACTGATCTTCTTTTTAGCAGACGTTAATGCTTTCAGGTTATCTGACATGGGAATGTTTAAATTAATGGCTTTCGGCGGAATCGGTGACTGAAACCATTTATTGTACAGCGCAGTAAATTCGTTGCTGGCCATCAGCGAGGAGAGAGTGTCATCAACAAATTCTTTAAATTCTTTATCGTGTAACGGGAGTAACAAGCCGGCCGGTAGCGGGGCGCTGAGCGCAATGTCGGAAAGTTTATAGTCTCCAGGATTAGGCATTTGCGCGATCATCCCTTTGAGTAAAACCGTACTGGAGATCAGTGCAGAATACTCACCATTCTTCAGTTCATTGAAGGCGGTAATGTTGTTGGTATCGAGTTGAATATTAATATCCAGGTCATTGGCGGCATTCACTTTTTGCAGTTGCTCAACGTAAATCGTGCCGCTTTTTACCAGTACGCTATGTCCGGAAAGCTCTGCCAGATTGTCGTTGCTTTCATTTTTACGCATGACGAAGCGGGTACTTGAAAAATAAAACGGCAGCGAGAACTCGCTAATGCTGTGGCGACTTTTCGAATAAAAGGCCGGGATACACATGATGTCTGCCATGTGATTTTTAATCAGGACAAACTGCGAGGCCGAGTTAGCTTTTACCCACTCGACCTTCAGGTTTTTAAGCTGAAGTGTTGTCTTGAGCGCGCTGACGATACTGTTGCAAATATCAATGGAATAGCCGGCAGGTACGTTGCCATTCTGCCAGGAGAAAGGAAACGCATCATCCTGATAACCAAGGGTAATGCTTTTCTTGTTGGCGATCTGCTCCAGCGTGTGCAACGGCAGGGCAGAGCCTGCTAAGCATGGCGTTGCTGAAACTATTAACAGGGCAAAAATCGTCAGCATGCGCTTTACCGGGCGAAAGAAGTCAGACATTGCACAGTCCTTCTTCAATGGCCTCTTTAGTAAATGCGGAAAGCACTTCACGCTCGCGCAGCGGATAGCTAAAGAAATAGCCCTGAACATTCTGGCACTCAATGTCGCGCAGAATGTCACGCTGCTGAGCGGTTTCTACCCCTTCAGCGGTGACCGACATATTGTACTTATGGGCAAACTGAATCAGCATCACAATCAAATACTGACTGGCATTATCTTGCTGGAGCTTATCGACCAGCGTGCGCGCTATCTTGATGCGAGTGAAAGGATAGATCAGCAGATAATCCAGTGCCGCGTAGCCGGTGCCTAAATCATCCATCGCGATTTCAATGCCCAGTGAGCGGATCTCTTGCAGCACGGGCAAGGCAATCGACTTATCCAGCTTTTCGGATTCGGTAATTTCTATTTCAAGGCGCTCGGCTGAAAGTTGACTGATGCGTAACGCATCTTTGATCACGTCAACCAGTCCTGGGCTGTGCAGTTGGTAGGCCGATATATTGACGGCTACCCTGATACGCTCCGGCCATTTGGCAGCGGCTTCACAGGACTGACGAATAATCCATTCGCCCAAACGGACAATCAGACCGGAGTTCTCGGCGATGTTGATAAAATAATCAGGGTAAATCAGACCCTTGTTGGGATGATTCCAGCGTATCAGCGATTCGTAGCCATATACGCTTTCATCTTCCAGATTGATGATTGGCTGGTAATGAAGCTCGAATTCCTTGTTATCAATACCATCGATGATTTCCTGATTAATAAACAGGCTGTGGGTATGCTTCATCACCATGCCGTCTTCGAAGAAATGGAAGCAACCCCGGCCATGATGTTTTGAGGCGTACATGGCAAGGTCGGCATTGATCATCAACGTCGAGGTATTATTGCCCTGATACGGCGCGGTGGTGATACCGATACTGCAGCTGATGGAAAAAGTATGCGTACTCCAGGTAAACGGGGTGCTCAGCGCACGAATAATCCGCTTCGCCAGCCGATTCGCTTCTTTGATGGCGTTATCGCTGACATGTTGCAGAATGGCGAATTCATCACCGCCCAGACGCGCTGCGATATCGTTAGGTCCCAGCAAGAGCTGCAGGCGCTGGGCAACGCTGATTAATAGCTCATCGCCCGCTTTATGACCAAAGGTGTCGTTTACTGGTTTGAAGTTGTCGAGGTCAATCAACAGCAGGTTAAATGGTTTTTCGTCCTGATGGATTTCACTGACGCGTTTATCTAACGCCTGGCCAAACGAAACGCGGTTGGGCAATCCGGTCAGTGAATCATGATGGGCCATATGCTCCATCTTTTGCGACATTTCATGCATTCGTTGCAGATAGCCGCGTTCTTTCATGGCGACGCGCAATTTTTCAATCGCCCCGGCCAGATGTCCAATCTCATCGTCCTGATCAAGATAGGGCGTTATACAGTCCGTCTCTTCATGGGCGATGCGGGTAAGGGAGTTAATCAGCAGCGGAACCGGACGGAATAAACGGCGCATAAACATCGTGACCAGTGCCAGCGTTACCAGCAAAATCAGGACAAAAATGATACTGCTTTTTTTCAGCATCGCATCGTAGGTGGCGTAGAGATCGCTTTTTTTTCCAATGCTGCTAATCAGGCTACCGAGGATCTCACCTGAGGGCGTCAAAATAGGAACGGCGCTGATAAAGCACTCTTCGCCATTAATTTGGGCGAAGCCAACATAGTAGTTACCCAGCACATCTCGCGGCAGACGACCGGGGAAAGAGATGATCCCATCACCCTCTTCTGACTTATTGTTGATGCCAACAAACCCTTTCTCCGGCGTATACAGAAACAACCAGGTGGGGCTATGGGTCTGTACTGAAGCCAGTGCCAGAACGTCAACCGGGTTATAACCGGTTTGCATAATAGAGTCGGTGTCACCAATCTGTCTGTCGGAGACAATGCGGGATATCTGCCCTGCGTCGCTGGTTTCGACCGAAACGGTGGTATACACGTTGCGGATGATGTAGGTCATAATCTGTGCATTCGCTTCAGCCCGCTGTACCCACTGCTGATAAGAAAAGTTATCTATCAGGCTCCAGTTGGTAAACGCGCCAGCACTAAACGCAATAACGATACCCGCCAGCAAGAATTGCGTTATTTTGCCAGTGATTGAATGTTGCCACCCTTTTATTGCTTTAAGGGAAAACAGAGACTTTGCCACGGATTATGTTAATTCCTGAAAAGATTGTTCGGTGCTAAAATTAATTTCTGCTATTACTTGATGGAATATTATTGTTGCAAATAAGTAGATGAAAGATGTGAAACTTAATGACGTAACAAATAACTAACATTGAACCATGGTGAGTAATGACAAAAATAACGGTATGCGAATATAGATAACGCTGCTCTTTTCGTCAATAGGCAAAAGTGTACATAAAAATACATTTTCTGAATGCCCCTTTCAGGATATTAATGTTGACATTCATAGTGCTTGAGAAGATTTTTTATACGTACTGGTTGGAGGTGTTGGGAAACTGATAAAGGCTTTTTTGTTTTTTACTAAACATCAATGAATTAGCGGTTTTTTGGACAGGCATTTTAGTGATTCCATCCCCACCGGATGTCCATTTTTGTCTATAAATGGGTATTTATTTCCTGATTTGATATGAATAACATGCTCTCTTCATTATAGAACCTTATTTTATTTTCTCAGTGCGCGGTCAATGTTGACAATTTTGCTATGGTTCATCGGCTGACCCAAAAGGATTTGTTTGTGACATTCGAGTCTGGATTAAAGTCCTATTGGTATAGTGCATAGCGGATAAATTGATTTGGACGCAATAATAAATTCAAACACGATAAAAAACATTCGGGAATGGTGCCTGCCACTTGTCTTACCTGGCCTTTTTTACCCGCTGGCACAATATCTTAACGGTTATAGCATTCTCAATAATACTATTTTAACAGTTTACGATCTCAAGCTAGCCGTATTTTCTGCCGCATTGGTCTTGTTTGGTTTTCGGGTGTTGCCGGGGTTTCTTCTGTTCCTGACGGTCATGTTTGTGGTCGGTCCGCAAAATGAACGGGTAGATGCGTTGTGCCTGATCATCGCGTCGACCTTAAGTTATGCCGCGTACCGCAAATTCACCGGCAGACGCAGCTGCGTTAGCTTTGGTCGCATCAAAATTAGCTTTAATCGTCTGCTCTGGCTTTGTGGCTACAACGTCCTGCTGTATCTGGTGTTCAGCAAACTCTTTGCAATGTTTGTCGCCCACGGACAACGCCCCGATGTGGATAACATTCCGGCGTTGAGTCTGGGCATGCTGGTACGTATTCAGGGGATCATCAACGGTTGCCTGACGGGGATCCCTTTATTTTACAAGATTTACCGCATCATTCGTCGACCGTCTTTCCTGCTGACCTTTCTGCGGGCCATTGCTGAACAGTGTAAAGGCAATATCGGCGTCTACGGCGTTATATCCTGGTGCATCTTGCTGTTTTTTCTGATGTTCTTCTTAACATCACCGGATAATTTGGATGTTTTTTTCTCTATCTATAGCCTGATCCTGTTATTTCCGTTGATGTTGTGGGGAGCAATCAAGATTGGCCACTTGTTCACAATGCTGGTGTGGACGATCGTATTAATCATCTTAGGCAAACATAACGACAGCTATATCGCCAGCGATGTTAACTTCATGCTGCATCAGGCGCTGGTTTCGACGTTGATCTTTGTCTTTTCACTCACCATTGTGATCATGGGGGTACTGGCAAAATTTACCCGTCAGCGCTTTAACCAGGCGCTGCTGTTGGGGCTGACTGACCCGATGACAGGCATGGCAAATTTACGGGCGCTGAAGACGGAGCTATTTACCACTGAACGCGCGACTGTATGTCTGATACAGATCCCCGAGCTGGAGCTTTTTTCGCGTCGTTATGGTTTTCATTTCCGCGCCCGCTACCAGAAGATCCTTGCTGAGCATTTGCGCAGACATCTGGTGAAAAGCGAGAAAGTCTATTACCACGCGGGTTATGATCTGCTCATCCGGCTGGAAAATGGCACCTGGGAGCGGCTATGCGATCTGTATCAGGCCGCCAACAGTTTTCGTCTCTTTTACAACAACCATCGGTTGGGTTTTCGCAGTGGTTTGGGCTATTGCCTGATTAACGATCTGAGCGATGACATTTATCAGTTGGTGGGGAAACTGGGCATGGTGGCGGGTTTATCACTCACCAACGGCAGGCCGGAAAACCTTGAGGCGCAGCATAGCCGAATCCTTGGCAACCACATTGTTGATAAAACGGAAATTCGCACTGCGCTGCAAAATGCGCTGGATAACAATGCGTTTGTCCTGATGGCACAGCCGATAGTCAGTACCCACGGTGAAGCGCCGTATCATGAAATATTGATCCGTATGCTTAACGAACGGGGAGAATTTATTCCACCGAACAGTTTCCTGCCGGTTGCTCATGATGCGGGGCTGGCACCGGATATCGATCTCTGGGTTATCGAAAATACCCTCAAATTTATGCGTAACCACCCGCAGCATTGTTTTTCTATTAACCTGGCACCGGTGACGGTGTGTCGTTCAAATATTGTCATGAAGATCACCCAACTCCTGCACGACTACGCAGTGGAGCCACAGCGGATTATTTTTGAAATAACGGAAGCAGATACGTTATCAGACAAAGAACAAACCGTGGAAACGCTACGTTTAATACGTCAGCTGGGATGTCGGGTGGCAATTGATGACTTTGGCACCGGGTTTGCGAGTCATGCGCGCTTGATGAATATCGAAGCAGATATCCTGAAAATAGATGGCTCTTTTATTCGACGGATCACCGAAAGTGAAATTAGTTACTACATCGTTGAGTCATTCTGCCGCGTTGCTGAAATGAAAAAAATGCAGGTGGTCGCTGAATTTGTCGAGAACGCCACTATTCAGGCCTGTCTGGAAAAAATGAATGTGGGCTGGTTACAGGGATATCACATTGGCAAACCTACGCCGCTGTTCACGCTCGAATCACAGGGCGCTAGCTCCTGATGACCAAAAAAAGAGTAATTTCTTCTCAGGTAGAGAATAAAAATCATGAGTGACATTATTAAAGTAAAAAATCGAACGGCGAATACCACCAGTGAGGGACCGCGCGCTCGACTATTGTCCTGGCTGCACAACATCCATCCCGGTGTGGCGATGAAGCTCGGTATGATTTTGGTTGTTTGTATCGCAACGTTGCTGATTGGCGCCTCTTTTATATTATCGTCTTATCTTTCCAGAGAATTGCAGGTCAATGCGCTGGAGATGATTAAAACCAACACGCGGATATTCCACAACAGTATTTCTAACGAGTTTCAGCGTGTGACTCGTGATGCGGAACATTACAGCAATGTTTATATTAATAATTATCAAAACGTTGCCAATAAACCGCTGCGTTATATGGACTCTACTGAATTAAAAGCGGTGCTGAGCAACCCGAACACCAACGCGCACTTCACCGAATTAACCAGCGTATTTGCCAGTACGTTTATTCTGCAAGGCGAGCAATTTGTACGTGTCAGCAGTACGTTACTGGCGAGTTCAGGCAATACGGCAACAGCAACAGCGCTAGGGCATGATAATCCTGCGTTGCCGCTGCTTTTGAAAAATAAACCCTTTTCCGGTGTGGTCACACTGTTCGGTAAACAGTTTATTAGTCACTACGAACCGATTGCCGACAAATATGGTCAGGTCGTGGGGGCCGTCGCGGTGGGTTTCGACGTCAAACAGAGTTTGCAACCAATCATTCAGCGTTTGTTGAATGTGCATATTGGTAAAGATGGCTACGCCTATGTGCTGGATGCCGGATTTGAACCCGGTCGTATGCTGGTCCATCCCTCGTTGAGCAACCAGCAGGCAATTAATATTACCGATGCTAATGGTTTTAAGCTGTTTGCCGACATGCTCGAACACAAGAATGGCATCACTTACTACAACTGGGTGAGCGGTTATGGCGCATTGCCGAAGACCAAAGTTGCCGTTTATGAATACGTTGAAGGGATTAACTGGATAATCGCCACCACCAACTATGTTGATGATGTCGCCAAGAGCAGCAATCTGGTGCGTAACGGTCTGCTGCTGTTCACCGCGCTGCTGCTGCCCATCATTTTACTGCTGATTGCTGTGGCCAGCCGTTTCCTGATTTCCCGGCGCTTAAACCGTGTCCTGGGGATTGCACAAACCATTGCCGAAGGCGACTTAACGGTGGATGTTCAGGTCGATCACCACGATGAGATCGGCGAACTGCTGAGTGCGGTGGAGATGATGCGTCAGCGTCTGCACTCGTTGGTAGGCGGTATGGTTTCTCATGCAAATTCGGTACATCAGGCATCTTTGCATATTACCGAAGCGGTCGATGGGCAGGCATCAACCAGCGTGGAAACCTCATCTTCAGTGGCTGAAATTACCTCCACCATGGAAGAGCTGTCTGCCTCATCGACACAGATAGCCGAACACTCACGGGCGGTTGTGGATATTGCCAACCAGACGCTCGAGGACTGCAATAAAGGCTCCGAGTCGATGTCGCAATTGCTGATGCGTATGACGGATATTGATACCGACAATCAGCAAAATATGCGTGAAATCATGATGCTTGGTAATAAGTCGACGGAAATCAGTCGCGTGATGGTGATCATTAACAGCGTCGCGGATCAGACGAAACTTATCGCCTTTAACGCAGCGCTCGAAGCTGCCAGCGCCGGGGAAGCCGGTAAGCGTTTCTCGGTGGTGGCGGCTGAAATCCGCCGTCTGGCGGATTCGGTGACGGAATCGACGGTTGAAATTGAAAATAAGATCAACGAGATCCAAAACGCGATTAATCGTCTGGTGCTGAACGCGGAAAAAGGCGGCGAGAGCATTAAAGCGGGCGCAATAGCCTGTAAAGTCAGTGCTGAACATCTGAACGATATCGTTGTTACGGCTGAGCAAACCTCGACGGCGGCGCTACAAATATCGCTATCAACACAGCAACAGAAAACGGCGAGTAATCAGGTGGTCATGGCGCTACGTGAGATCGTTGTTGCCAGTAACTATACCTCGCAATCTATCAAAGACATTCTGGTTGTCAGTCAGGATATGACACAACTGTCGAAAGCGCTGAAAGAGGCTTCGTCCTCATTCACACTGACGGAAACAGATGCATGAATAGCAGCAACATTCGGGTGCTGATCCTCGACCTGGGCAGCGCATCGCGTAATGAGCTGGTCAGGCAACTGGAGGATCACCCGCACATTAAGGTGGTGGGGCAAGCAGCCCATCGCAGACAGGCGATCCGACTGTTGCAACAGCTGATGCCGGACCTGCTGATTCTGACGCTGGATATTTCGAGCGCCGATAACGTCGAGATCGTGGAAACGATCATGGCAACCAGCGCAATCCCGATCCTTGTCATGAGATTTTGTCCAGAGAATCAATGGGATGATGACTACATTTCCCGTGGTGCGTTGGCGGTGTTGCACCATAGCAGTGATTCACCACTCTCAACGGATGCCTTGCATCGTAAAGTAGAATTACTGGTCGGTGTGAAAGTCATTCGACATATCAAGGGATTACGCTATCCAAGCGAACCAGTAATCCCCACTGTACGACCAATGATGGACGTTGCAAAGACGCCGCAGGACTGGCCCTTTGTGCTGGCGATTGCCTGTTCGACGGGCGGGCCGCAGGCGCTAAGTAAGCTGTTACAGGATCTGCCCGGTACGTTTCCGTGCCCGGTGCTTATTGCCCAACATATTGCCGATGGCTTCGCGAAAAATATGGTGCATTGGCTGGATAGCGTGACCGATCTGAAGGTGCGACTGGCGCAGGAGGACGATCGGGTGGAAGCGGGGTATGTGTATATATTGCCGCCGGAGCAGCACCTGATCGTCAAAAGCAACCAGCGTTTAGCGGCGATCCCAAGACAGGAAAGCGACGTTTACCATCCCAGTTGCAACCTGTTGCTGGAGTCGGTGGCTGAGGTGTTTCGCGAAAAAGCCGTCGGACTGATTATGACCGGCATGGGCAGCGATGGCTGCCGCGGCATTGAGCTTATTGTCCGCCGTGGTGGTACAACGCTGGCGCAGGACGAAGAAAGTTCGGTGGTATTCGGTATGAATAAGAACGCGATCGACAAGCAACTAATACACCGCACGATCCCTCTGGATGGCCTTGCTGCGGTACTGCTTTCGATGGCCTGCCACGGGCATGTTGAGAGTATATTGCCATGATCCCTAATCTTCCTGACTATGCGCGCCTGATCAAAGAACGGGTCGGTTTGCACTTCGATAACGCCATGGAAGCATTGCTGAAAACGGCGCTGGGTCGGCGAATGGCCGAGCGAAAAATCAATGATTACTATGAATACTATGAACAACTGCGTAGCTCGCAGAATGAGTTTGATAGTTTCATCACGCTGATTACGATTAACGAAACCTATTTTTTCCGTGAAAGCGATACGCTGGATTTAATCTGCGATAAATGGATCCCGCGTCTGTTGCAACAGCGCAGCGGCCCGGTGCGAATTCTGAGTGCCGGATGCTCTTCCGGAGAGGAAGCCTACTCGTTGGCGATCAAGCTGCATGAGAAATACCTCGGCGGGATGGCCCAGCGCATTGAAATTTACGGCTGTGATATTGACCCGGCAATCCTGGCAAAAGCCCGCAACGCCTGCTATTCAAGCTACTCGTTTCGTGGCGTCGACCCGAGTATTCAGCAACGCTACTTTACCCGCTCGGGAAACCTCTACCGGCTGCATGATGAGATCCGTGAGAAGGTCACCTTCCATCGCACCAACATTATAAAAGAACAGTTACTGCCGGAAGTGGACATCATTTTGCTGCGCAATGTGTCCATCTATTTTGATACGCCAACGCGTCGAGAGCTGCACGGTAATTTGCTGAAGATGTTGCAACCGCAGGGAGCCTTATTTTTTGGCAATGCGGAAACGCTGGCTAACAATTTCGACATTCTGAAGCTGGAGCAGGAAGAGGGGATTTTCTATTTTTGCCACCATCGTGAAGCGGCAAGGGTTGTGCCTGTCCCCAGAGCTGCGGTGCGCATTCCGCAGTCGAGAGCGGTAGTTGAACAGGTTCCTCTGGAGCCCACGGCGCAGCAGAGTAATGACTGGCTGAAGAAAGCACGCGCCAGCCTCGATGAAAAATGTTTTTCTGAAGCTGAAAAGTGTATCGCCTGTGTATTACGTGACGATCCCCGTAATCAGGATGCGCTTTTGATCCAGGGCGTTATTGCCCTCGAACAGCGTGAGTTTTCTCAAACAGCCGGAAACGCACAGCAGATCCTCGCCCAGGATGAGTGGTCGGCAGAGGCCAAAATGCTGCTCGGCCTGGCGATGATGTGGCAACACCAGACCCAGCAGGCCATCGCCTGGTTCAAACAGGTGGTTTATCAGGAACCTGGCTACTGGCCTGCACACTATTATCTGGCTGAAATGTACCGGCAAAGCGAGTTATACCAGCCTGCTCAACGGACTTATCGTGTGGTGATGCAGTTACTGAACGACGAGATAAACAATCCGTCCTCGGTTTGTCGTCTGCGTTTGCCAATGGTATTTCCAGGCAATACGTTTCGTTTCTTGTGTGAACATCAACTGGCGCAATTCGCCCATCAAAGTGGCTAATAAGAGCGATTATGGCTATCGATCTGAAAAAATTCGTTCTGCGCTTTATTGATGAAGGGAGAGGTCATTTGCAGACGATCAGCGAAGGGGCTTTTCTCCTCTCCGCTGATGAGCATACCGACGCCTGGATAGGTGAGATGTTTCGCGCTGCGCATACCCTGAAAGGGGGGGCGCGGATGCTGAAGCTGCAAAGTATTGCCGATGTCACGCATCATCTTGAAGATGTATTGAGTGAACTGCGTGACAACAAACTGACGCCGGACAGGGCGCTGGGCAATCTGATCCATGAGTCTGTGGAGTATCTTTCTGGTCAGCTTACCCAGCTTTTTGTCAGCGAAGGGGATAATCAGTTGCCACCGGCGGATGCCGGGCTGTGCGAACGCCTTGCCCGCGCCAGTCGGGGAGAGGATATCACGCTGGCTGTCGAAACTGCCGGGGCAACAGAAAAACCGGTAGTCCCAGCGCCTACGACACCTTCCAGCATGGATGCCGGTATTAAGCAGGCGGATTTCGTTCGGGTAAAGCTGAACAAGCTCGATGGACTGATCGACATTCTGGGGGAGGTGCTCGCCGGACATGATCGCCTGGAACAGCAGATACAAAACCTGAGTCAACTGGTACCACGGTTACCGGGATTGAGTGCTGAACAGCTTCGCCAGCAGATCCACGACTTTAGCGCCCAGTTAAAAGAAAGCGTTCAGCTCCAGCATTTGCAGATGTTTGAACTGTACGATGTGGCGGCGCGGATCCGTATGCTGCCACTTTCAACATTGTTTGAACCCATTTCGCTGCAGGTCAGCGAACTGGCTTCCACACTGAACAAGCAGGTGGTGTGCCGCTTTGTTGGCGGAGAAGTGGAAATCGACCGCCAGCTCATTGATCGGCTTTCGGAGTCGCTGACGCATCTACTGCGTAATGCCGTCGATCACGGGATTGGTGAGATCGACGAACGTCTGGCGCTCGGTAAATCCACTCGCGGCACGATTACCATCACTACTCAGCAGGACGGCAGCGGGATACTACTGCGTATCGAAGATGATGGCCGTGGTCTGAACTATGAGGCCATCAGCGCGAAGGCGGTCAGTAAAGGTCTTGTTCCCGCTTCAATGGTCGGGCAGCTCTCCGAGCAAGAATGTAATGAGCTGATTTTTCATCCCGGCTTTTCGACCAGCAAGATAGTCTCCGAGCTTTCTGGTCGCGGTGTTGGTCTTGATGTGGTGCGCAAAACGGTGGTGACCGACCTGCAAGGCGATTTGCAGGTTTATAGCCGTCCGGGAGTCGGGACCAGCTTTAACCTGCGGTTGCCTGTTTCGTTAACCATGATGCGGATTTTGCAATTTGAAGAGCAGGGGCACCTGTTTGGACTGGCTGCGCAGTATGTGGTTGAGGTAGTGGAATGCACGCCACAGGGGATCAGCGATATCGCCGGACGTCCTGCCATTATCTTGCATAACGAGTTTATCCCGGTGGTTTGCGTAGGCAGCTTACTGGGCATTCATGAACGCCAGAGCAGCTTTTCAACGCCCGGACAGCGATTAATCGTGGTGCAGAACCAGTACAGCAAAATGGCGCTGCAAGTGGATAAGCTCCTCGATGAACGCAAGATGATGATCAAACCGTTACCGAAGCATATGCAACAGCAGTCGCTGGTCTCCGGGATGGTACAAACACCGGATAACCAACTGGTCAGCATCCTGCACGTTCCCGCGCTGATGGCGATGGCGCAACAATCACGGCAAACCAGTACACCAGCGCCCGCCACGAACGTAACGCAGGATGCCTGGCATGTGCTGGTGGTTGATGACTCACTGAATACCCGTGAGATAGAAAAGAACGTGCTGGAAGCGCACGGCTATCAGGTGACTCTGGCAGAAGACGGGCTGTCGGGGCTGCAAAAAGCGAAACTGACCCAGTTTGATGCCGTACTGACGGATGTCGAAATGCCGTTTATGGATGGTTTCACCTTCACCAAATCGTTGCGTGGGGAGAAAAACTACCAGCATACGCCAATTATCATCGTGACGTCCCGCGCGAAGGAAGAGGACCGGCGACGGGGGATTCAGGTGGGTGCGGATGCCTACATCGCCAAGGGCGATTTCGAGCAGGACAGTTTGATAAAAACATTAAAAATGCTTTTGTGCTGATGGCGCAAAATCGAGAGAGAAAATGCGAATTTTATTAGTTGATGATGATCTTTTTGCGGCTGAACTGGCATCCATATTTTTGCAAATGGACGGCTACGATGTGGTGATTGTGGAAAGCGCGATTTCCGCCCTGGCGTGCCTGGACTCGGATAACAACATCGACCTGGTGATTAGCGATCTGCATATGCCAGAGATCAGTGGGTTGGATTTGCTGGCGCTGTTACGCGCTCAGGATTGGACTAAGCCTTTTATTTTACTGAGTGCCAATGAAGTAACGGGCAGCGACGCTCTGTACGACCGTTGGGTGAAAAAAGATGAAAACCTCGCGGAAAATCTGGGGGCTGCTGTTAATGCGCTACTGCAACCATCTGCGATTAACTGAATAAGCCTACGTGTTTGATGAAACAAGAAAATAAGCATATAGCGATGGCGGCAGCGCAGGAAAAAATAGCGCGTTTGCGGCAGGGATTTCTACGCCGAATTCCCGACATGCTGGCACAAGCGGAAAGATTACTCGTTCAACTGGTCGCAGAGCCTAGCGAAGCCTGTCGCAAACAGCTACATATCCTGCTGCACAGTATTCACGGTTCGGCAGGGTCCTTTGGCTTTAGCCCGCTGGCGAATGCCTCAGCAGAAGGTGAGCGTTTACTAACAGAGCCGGAAACAGAGCAAAGCACATTGCATTACGATGAGCTGCGGCGAATCATCAGGTGGTTGTACACCCTGACCCAGGAGCAGCTCAATCTTGAACATCGTATCAGCGATACGGAGTTCACATTACCGATCACCGCGCAGCGCCCGGAAGAGGGATATGTTCGGCGGGCCAGTAAGCCTATCTACCTGTGTGATGATGATATTGACCAGGTCGAGCTTCTCGCGACCCAACTGCGCTGTTTTGGTTTTACCTGCCATGTGTTCGCGAACACGCAGGATTTCACTCAGGCCGTATTGTCGCAACCGCCCGCCGTGGTGATTATGGATGTTAGCTTTCCGGACAACGCCTACGGTGGACCGCTGGCGATGTCGGATTTGAAACAAAAAGTGGGCAAACCTTTCCCTGTACTGTTCCTCTCGTGTCATAGCGATTTCAATGCCCGCGTCAACGCCATCAAATCCGGCTGTGATGGCTACTACGTAAAGCCTGCGTCTATCACCGATTTAGTCCAGGAACTTCATCGCCTGACTCAACCGTCGCTGAAAAAGCCTTACCAGGTATTGTTGATCGATGACGAACCGGCGGTGGCGGAATACAACGCGGAGATGCTGCGCTTGGCGGGCATGGAAGTGCATGTGCTGGAAAAACCTCACTATCTACTGCATGTACTGAATGCGCAGCCGATCGATCTGGTGTTGATGGATTACCACATGCCGGAATTCAGCGGTGAGGAACTGACAAAACTGATTCGCCAAATACCGCAGCATATTGGCCTGCCTATCGCCTATCTCTCCAGCGAGACCAACAAGCATGCGCAGTTGGGAGCAATGAGCATCGGCGCGGAGGATTTTATCCTCAAACAGAGCGACCCAGAGGAGCTGATCCGCGCCGTATCGATTCGCGCGGAAAGAATGCGCGTCTTGCGTGCACGCATGTCGCAGGACAGTCTGAGCGGGTTATATAACCACTCAACGACCACCCATTTTCTCAAAAGCGCGATTGCCGAGTCGAACTACAGCGGCAACCCGTTTTGTATGGTGATGGTGGACCTGGATCGCTTCAAAAGCGTTAACGATACCTACGGTCATGCGGTCGGTGACCAGGTAATTGTCGGTATTTCGCAGTTGTTCTCCCATCGCTTACGCAGCACCGATATCGTTGGCCGTTACGGTGGTGAAGAGTTTGTCATCATTATGCCCAACACCAGCAGTGACAAGGCCGCGCGCGTGGTCGAACGATTGCGCAGGGATTACGAGCAGGTCACATTTTCCGTTAACGACGCCAGTTTTCACAGTACGTTCAGCGCGGGTATTGCCCAGTGGCAGTTTGGCGATCGGATTGAAACGCTACGCGAACGTGCCGATCAGGCGCTGTATGCCGCGAAACAAAATGGCCGTAACACTTTCTGCATTGCCGAGTAAAAGGAGTCAATATGAGCCAACAGCTGGAGCAGATTCTTGCGCTGAACCATGGTGAAAAGCCGGAGTGTGAAAACGTTGATGAACCCCAGCGTACGCTGGTGTTATTTCAACTGGCGGGTAAAAATTTTGCCTTCTATGGGGCGCAAATTAAAGAGATCCTTGCAGAGCGCCCGATCTCCTGGGTTCCCTGCTGCGCGCCAATGCTTGAAGGGGTCATCAACTATCGTGGACGGGTGGAATCGGTGATGAGACTGGACAGCCTGATCGATAAACCTACCGTTAATTCGGCAGGTAAGCGCACTATTCTGATTGGTTGCGCCGAGAAAATGCAAAGTGGGATCCTGATAGATAAACTGATTGATGTGTTGGAAGTCGCCGAAAGCCAGATTCATTTGCCAGGAGATTCGTTGCCCCCGGCGTTACAAAGCATCGCTGTGGGGGTGGTTAACGTGATAGAAACCTGGTACACGCTGCTCGATCTGAATCTGGTCTTTGAGCGTTATCAGGAGACCAGCGGTTATGACGGCACCCACTAATCTGGCGGCGGTACGTATTACTTTGGGAGCGCTAACGTTGTATATACCGGCAAACCAGGTTGGTGTGTGTTCGTTAGTGACTCAGGTTGTGCCTGAAATCCCCCGATTTAGCCAGTGGCTGGGGATTGCTGATGAGCCGCAGGAGGGATGGCATTTGCATTTACGCGTCCCGGACAGTGGCGTTGAAACCGGCTGGTACCTATGGGGACAACTTGAGAATGTGATGCTCTCCGGCGACATTATTTTTGCCGTACCTCCGCTTCTGGCGCGTAACTGTCATCTGCCTGCGCTTCGTGCCCTGGTGGGACGTGAGGCGTTTAGCCCGCTATTAAGCTGGCGCTGACACGCTGCGGGAGCTTTAACGGTCCCGCAGCATGAGAAGGCTGGGAGTGCTAAATCCCGTTACTGGATATAAGCATCAACAGCCCGACTGACCAGCTTAGTCATAAAGTTGTCAATCTTATCAATGGTCTGCTTGTCCTGAAGATCGTAGGTTTTTGCTACGTCATCCAGGTTTTCATAACCGACCCAAACTCGCCCGATCTTATCCTGCCATACGGAGACACGTAACGGCAGATCCAGCGCGACACCCTGTTTATCCTGCATCAGTTTTGTGCCGACTTTAGGGTTACCAAATACCAGGACTTTCGTTGGCCTCAGGTTCATTCCCGCGCCCTCGGCATTTTTCTCGTGATCAATTTCAGTGAATACCGGAACGCCTTCGCTTTTCAGAATGGCTTTCAGACGGGAGACCGTCTCATCGACAGAGAATTTACTTTCCTGGTTTTTGATCTTCTCTGAATTTAACCCAGAACCCAGCCCGATTTTATAGGCTTCAGCGATATCACGAGCCACCTGAGTCATGTCTACGCCTTCTTTGTTGGTCAGCATTGTCACGCAAACCAGTTCATCACCGGCGGTAAAGCGGCTCAGATAGGCACTAAAGCCACCTGTGGTTCCTTTGATTTCCAGAAAACCAGGATGGCGGGTAAATTCCCAGCCGGCCATGGCAGGCACGACTTTGCCATTTTTCAGTTTTGCCGGGCTATAGATAATGTCGCGTAGCTTTTTGTCTTTAACCAGCGTGCTGCCGGCAAGACCGATATCCCACTTACTGATGTCTTCCGCTGACGACCACAGACCACCGTAGGCGAACAGATTATCAGTGGCGATCGCGCTAACAGGCGCCAGTTTGTCACCCGCTGCGACGTAACCTGTTGCAGGCTCAACAGGGTTGATCCAGTCAATTTCTGACTTAAATTTCGAATGCTGATTATGTTGCTTATCAGGCGTCGGGCGATCAAGGAATGCTTTTGTTGGCATGTCTTTTGCGAACATGGTGCTTTGCAGACCTAACGGCGCAATTTGGTATTTGTTGACGAAGTCTACGTAACTCATTCCGCTGACTTTCTCGATAGCCATTCCTAACAGGATAAAGTCAGTTGCGCTGGAGTTGATATCCGTGCCGTTTTTAAATTCGAGCGGTTTATCTTTAACAAGATCAACCAGCTGCGCAGGTGTATATTTTTGCTCTTGTTTATAGCCGAAAGATCTGAAATCAGGGATCCCGGATGAGTGCTGCATTAATTCCAGAATCGTAATGTTATGCCAGCTTTCCGGCAGGCCAGGCAAATAAACACTCACAGGAGTATTAAGATCCAATTTACCTTGCTCTACCAGTTGCATTACTGCGACTGCAGTAAAAGCTTGCGTGATAGGGCCAATTCCCCACATGGTTTTGGTGGAAGCAAGCTCATCATTGGCAGCCGTTGCCAGACCGTATCCCGCTGAGCGCGGAATATAAGGCGCCTGAACAATCGCCATGGATAAACCCGGCAGATTATTTTTCGCCATTACCTCGGCAATGATCTGATCGATATATTTGCCGTTGACCTTTAATTGTGGATCACCACGGTTAACTAAGTAAGTTGTCTCATTTGTACTGGCAGCGGCCAATACCTGAGTAGCTGAAACAGACATGGAAAGTAAAATACATGCCGAAATAACCTTTAACTTAAGATTCATGGAAAAGCTCCGCGCTTTATGAAATTTATTTTGATGGCTAATGGATGAGCGATGTTGTACATACAATTACCCTCGGTAACCGTACTCATAGCTATTACTTAGCTGCTGCCTTTACCTTTTCAACCGTGGTGTCGGTGTCCCATAAATCATTGGCAATGATGCGGTAGTTGGTTAGAGCGGCGAGATAACCGTCACCTTCCGGAATGTGCGGACCCGCTGTCGCATCTTTTACGACGACAACTTCAAAACCTTGCTCAATCAATTCACGCATATGGGATTCAATACACAGATTGGCAGCCATACCGGCGAGAATGACCTGTGAGACACCGCGTTTTCTTAATTGCAGTACCAGGTCGTTGGTTTCTGGTCCGAAAATCTTATGCGGTGAGGCAATGACCGTTTCGCCATCATAAATATATGGCTTAAACTGCGGTAAAAAGTCTGCGCCGGAATTTTCAAAATTCTCCATCGTCAGTGGACCTTTACGACTGAACATTCCAGTGCCGTGCATAAATGTTTCTCCCGGTGCGGTAGATTGCCATTTATGGTCGTGCGGAAAGTAATAATGTGGAGAAATAAAAACAGGCATTTGTGCTTCTTTTGCCATTTTGAACAACGTCTCGAGATTTTCTACAGTATTATTTTCAATAATGCTGTCTTTAAAAACCTCCCAGCCAATACCCTGAGGACTTAAAAAATCGATCTGTGGATCGACTACCACCAACGCAGCTTCCTTATTATTAAGTGTTATACCTTTGCGTGGTAAGCCATAGGCCTCTGGTTCAGAATAGATTTCTGACATGCTCATCTTGCTCATAAAATTTACCTGTATTTTTATCTAATGTGATAGTGACTATCTGATTATTAAATAGCGCTGGTAAATATGGCATGGTTTCAGAACGGGGCATTTGTTCAGGACGCTGGGAATATTGTCATTACGTATTCTAATAACGATAGTGGGCATATCACTGCCCACTCCGTTAGAGGTCGTATTGCTGGCGTCGCCGTTCTAAACGACGGTCGCGCAGGGTGGAATAAATAAAGGTCATCACAAACAGTAGTGAAAATAGTACGACGATGGTGGGGGCCGGCGCACTGTCGATGAAAAAAGACAGGTACACGCCCATAAACGAGGTAACGACCGACATAATCACCGCCAGCCACAAGGCGTGGGAAAATTTCCGCGTCATTAATATCGCAATGGCGCCAGGCGCAATCAGTAAGGAGATCGACAAAATAATCCCTACTGATTTTAGCGTGGCGACAATCGTCAGGGCGATCATGCACAGCAGGCCGTAATGTAGCAGTGCAGTGTTAAGCCCACTGGCCTTTGCCTGATGCGGGTCGAACGCATGCAGCAGCAGATCTTTCCACTTAAGCCCAATAATAAGCGCTATCCCAAGCGTAATAACCGCGGTTTGTATGATGTCGCTGAACGATACGCCCAGCATGTCGCCGAACAGAATATGATCGAGATGGACCTCTGACTGGATAGAGACGTACAGCACCAGTCCTGCGCCAAACATGCCGGAAAAGACGATTCCCATCAGAGTATCGCGTTTGATGCGGCTGTTATCGTCGAGATAACCCGTCGCCACCGCACAGAACAGCCCGGCGATAAATGCGCCAATTGCCAGTGGGATGCCCGCAATCCACGCCAGTACAATTCCCGGGAAAACCGCGTGGCTCATTGCATCGCCCATCAGCGCCCAGCCTTTGAGTACTAAAAATACAGACAGCAGCGCGCAGGGCACGGCGACAATGGTGGAGATGACCAGCGCATTGACCATAAAACCAAACTGAAAGGGTTCCAGCAGCGTTGTTAAGATCATACTGACTCCTTGTTCACCAGACGGGCGCGGCGGCGATTCGCCAGCAGACCGTGTTTTGGTGCGAAGACAAATGCCAGCAGGAACAGCAGCGTTTGCAGAACGACAATAATTCCGCCGGTTGCACCATCCAGCCAGTAGCTCAGCCAGGCGCCGAAAAAGCTGGTCAGGCTGCCAATAGCTACGGCGATAGTGAGCAGGCGTGGAAAACGATCGGTCAGCAGCCAGGCCGTTGCACCGGGCGTAACCACCAGGCAAATCACCAGAAATGCGCCGACGGTTTGCAGCGCGGCGACCGTGGAAACGGAGAGCAGCGTAAAAAATAACAGCTTCAACCGGCCCGGATTCAGACCGATAGAGCGCGCGTGGTTTTCATCAAAAAAAACCACCATCAGATCTTTCCACTTCAAAAACAGGATTGTTAGCGAAATAACCCCGATGATGGCCAGTTGCAGAATATCTTCTGGCGCAATCGCCAGCACGTTGCCGAGAATAATGGTCTGAATATTCACCGACATCGGATTGAGCGACACCATAAACAGCCCGATACCGAAAAAAGACGAAAAAATCAGTCCGATAATCGCATCTTCCTTCAGGCGCGAACGTTGATTAAGAAACAGCATACTACCCGCCGCCAGTCCGCCGGAAAGGAATGCGCCAAGCGCGAAGGGAAGCCCTAACATATAAGCGCCTGCCACGCCCGGCACGATAGAGTGCGACAGCGCATCGCCAATCAGCGACCAGCCTTTGAGCATCAGATAGCAGGAGAGAAACGCACACAGGCCGCCGACCATTGCCGAGACCCACATGGCGTTGAGCATGTACTGGTAGCCAAACGGCTCCGTTAGCCAGTTCATGGTTATTCCCCCTCGTTTGCCGTGCGTCGCGAAATAAACGGGCGTTCATCATCGGTAATTACGTGCTGTTCACCGCCGCTCAGCGCAACGTGACGCAGTACGCCGCTGAATGCCAGTTCGAGATTCTCGGGGGTAAAGGTGGTATCGGTGGGTCCACTTGCCAGCACCGTGCCCTTAATCATCACCGTGTAATCACAAAACTCGGTGACGGATCCCAAATTATGGGTAGAGACCAGCATGGTTCGACCCTCATCACGCAGTTCACGCAGCAGGTCGATGATCCGGGCCTCGGTTTTTACATCCACGCCGGTGAAGGGTTCATCCAGTAAAATAACCTGTCCGTCCTGTGCGATGGCCCTTGCCAGAAAAACACGCTTTTTCTGCCCACCGGACAGTTCACCTATCTGACGATGGCGATAATCCAGCATATCAACCCGCGCCAGCGCCGCATCTACGCAGGCGTGGTCAATTTGTTTTGGTCGACGCAGCCAGCCCATATGGCCAAAGCGTCCCATCATCACCACATCTTCCACCAGTACCGGAAACGACCAGTCCACCTCTTCTGACTGGGGGACATAGGCGATCAGATTCTGTTTGAGCGCCTTATTTACCGGCTGTTGCAGAATTGAGATTTCCCCCTGCGCCAGGCGGACAAAACCCATCAGCGCTTTAAAAAGCGTTGATTTTCCCGAACCGTTTACGCCGACCAGCGCGGCAATTGAGCCGCCCGGAACCTGAAAAGTGGCGTCCCGCAATGCGGTATGACCGTTGCGATACGTCACCGTAACCTGATTTACGGTAATCGCAGAGTGACTCATGGTTGGCTCTCCAGACCCTTGTTGATGCCGTTAACAATGGTTTGCGTGGTGACGCGCAGTAAATCCAGATAGGTCGGTACCGGACCGTCGGCTGCACTGAGCGAATCGACATACAGCACGCCGCCGTAATGTGCGCCAGACTCACGGGCAACCTGACGCGCTGGTTTGTCGGACACGGTGCTTTCGCTAAATACCGTCGGGATATGATGCTCTCTGATGGCATCGATAACCTTGCGTACCTGCTTGGGCGTACCCTGCTGATCGGCATTGATCGGCCACAGATACAGCTCCTTGAGATTGTTATCACGAGCTAAATAAGAGAATGCGCCTTCGCTGGTGACCAGCCAGCGTTTATCAGCAGGGAGCTTTGCCAGTTCTGTATGCAGTGGCGCCAGGGTCTGCTGGATTTTCGCTTTATAATTCTGCGCATTATTCTGGTAGGTTGCGGCATTGTCCGGATCATATTTGATCAGCGCATCGCGAATGTTATCCACGTAGATCAGCGCGTTCTCTGCTGACATCCAGGCATGCGGGTTTGGTTTACCGTTGTACGGCCCTTCGCTGATGCCCATTGGCTGCACGCCGTTTGAGACCATCACTTCTGGTACGCCGGACAAATTTTGGTAGAAGCGGGAAAACCATAGTTCGAGGTTTAGACCGTTAGAGAGAATAAGCTGTGCGCCTTGCGCCCGTTTAATATCGCCTGGGGTTGGTTGATATTCGTGAATTTCAGCACCCGGTTTGGTGATAGAACTAACGTCCGCCGCGTCACCTGCTACATTGCTTGCCATATCGGCAATCACCGTAAAGGTGGTTACCACTTTGAATTTTTCTTTCGCCCAGGCGGGTGACAGCGTCAGCGCTGTTAACACGCTGGCAAGGAGAAATGACTTCAGATGGGGCAGATGCGGCATAGTATCCCTCGCAACAAGGTGGTTAATTTATCATCGAATATAGCCTTTGCTATGTTATATAGCACATGGCATAAACAAATGAAAATAATTCTTATTTGCGTAGGGTGCTAAGGATGTATCACCTTCAGGTAATAGTTCTGTGCTTAGTTAAGGTGTATTATTTATGCAACTTAATTGTGGAGGCATCATGTCCGGCAAACGCATTGCACGTGAAAAAATGACGATCCAGAGAATGATTTCGCTCTACGAGAGCCAGTGCCCGCAGGCTTCAGGCGAGCCGGGGCATTACGATGCGTTATTTGCCTATGCGCAAAAGCGCCTCGACAAGTGCGTATTTGGTGAGGAAAAACCGGCCTGTAAACAGTGTCCTGTGCACTGTTATCAACCTGCTAAACGCGAAGAGATGAAGCAAATTATGCGTTGGGCTGGGCCGAGAATGCTCTGGCGTCACCCGATTCTGACCGTACGTCACCTGATTGATGACAAACGTCCAGTGCCGGAGTTACCCGAGAAGTACCAGCGGAAAAAATAAGGTCGCTGTGCGCCGGATGGCGGCTGCGCCTTATCTGGCCTACGAGAATAAGTGCATCTGTCGCGTAGGCCCGATGCGCATTGCGCCATCGGGCAACTTAGCCATGCGGTGATGAATGGCGACTACGCTTTGGTGGCAATCAGAATAGCTGAGGCTTTGATCAGCGCAACAACACGGCTTCCCTGACTCAGTTTCATCTCTTGCTGACTTTCGTTGGTGACGACGGCAACAATCTCGAAGCCTGCGTCAGTTTTGATATGTACCGTGGCGTTGACTGCGCCTTCTGTGACCTGGGAAACACTGCCAGCAAACTGGTTGCGGGCAGAGAACTTCAGACCACAGTCTTCAGTTGCCAGCGTCACCCATGGCGCTTTAATCAGGGCAATTGCTTCTTTCCCTTTCGCCAGACCCAGCGCCTGCTGGCTGCTATGGGTTACAATCGCGACCAGTTTTGCGCCGCCAGCCAGCGTCAGTTCAACTTCATCATTCACTGCGCCCGTAGCGACTGCGCTCACCGTACCGGTTAATTGATTACGTGCTGATACCGCCATACTGCCTCCTTTCGTTGAGATATCACCCAGTATAGCCACACTGGCTAAACCAGTGCATCCTTATCAATGCCTAATCGCTTCATGCGTGAGAGTAACGTTGTACGTTTCAGCCCCAGCCTTTGTGCCGCGCCTTTGGGACCGGCAACCACCCCGTTGGTTTCTTTCAGTACGCGCATAATCAACTGGTATTCATCTTCACCGTCCTGTGCGACTTCGGTTGCCACCGGAGGCGTGGACGGCGTCAAAGGGGCAATATCCGGAAGGGACAGTTGCAGCACGTTGCCCCGGGTAAGCAGAACCGCACGTTCTACCACGTTTTCCAGCTCACGCACGTTACCCGGCCATTCCATACAGCTCAGCGTGCGCAGAGCCTCGGCAGGAATACTGTCGATATTGCGTCCCATCCGACGAGCAATTTTAAAGGTGAAGGCTTTTACCAGCAGCGGAATATCTTCCGGGCGCTCACGCAGCGGCGGCAGATGGATCGGGAAGACGTTCAGCCGGTAGTACAGATCGTTACGAAATTCGCGATCGGCAACCATCTTCTTCAGATCGCGGTTGGTAGCGGCGATCAAGCGCACGTCGGTCTGGATCAGCTTATTACTGCCCAGACGTTCAAATTCCTGCTCTTGCAGAACGCGCAGTAGCTTAGGCTGAAGCTCCAGCGGCATATCGCCAACTTCATCGAGGAACAGCGAACTTTTATCTGCCAGCTCGAAACGACCAATCCGCTGCGTGCTGGCACCGGTAAACGCGCCACGCTCATGACCAAACAGATCGCTTTCCAGTAATCCGGCAGGCATTGCCGCGCAGTTCATCTTCACCATCCGACGGGCGTTACGTCCGCTCAGGTTGTGAATGGCTCGTGCGATCAGCTCTTTACCCGTTCCGGTCTCACCCAGAATCAAGACGGTGCTGTCGCTTTGCGCCACCATTTCGACCTGCTTGAGTACGCTGTACATAGCTTCGCTGCGACCAATGATTTCGCCGAACTCACTCTCTACGTTGTTGAGTTGTTCAGTCAACGCCAGGTTTTCATCGACCAGACGTTCCTTCAGGCGGTGAATTTCCTGGTAGGCTAGCGCGTTATCCACGGCAATTGCCACGCGCTCGGCAATCTGGCGCAATAGCTTGAGGTTGGCGGTAGTGAAAACTTTCTCTTCGCACTGTGCCAGCTTGAGTACGCCGAGCATAGTATTGCCGGACATCAGCGGTAGCAGACACAGGGTTTGTAGCTGGTTGCCCCAGGTTTCGAACAGCATGCGTTCGTAAGGGGCAAGGATGTCACGTTCGCTCAGGTTGATCAGCAGCATCTCTTTGCTTTTGAAGACCCGTTCAGAGAGCGTTCCCGCTTCGTCCACTTCACTCTGTTCGTGTGCCGGATGATGTTCATCCAGATAGTGAGTGGAATAGATACTGAGTTTATTTTTGCGATCGCTGCGTAACACGATGCTGATGGCATCGATGTCGAAGTAGTGGTGGATCTCTTTGGCGACTTCGCTGACCAGCTCATCAATATCCAGCCGGGAGAGCACGGCATTGGTGATGGCGACCAGGATGCGAAAGTTGTCACGCTCACGACACAGCAGATCGTAATCGACGTTGTTGCTGACTCTGCTTTGAATTTGTTCAGCAACGACGCCGACTATCTGAGTGAAGGTCTGTAGACGGTTATATTCTTTTTCACTCCACGGACGGTCTTCGTTACGGATGAATTCGCAACCGCCAAAGATGCGCCCATCTGCCGCCAGCGGCAGCAGGCAGTAGTGACCAAATTCAGAATACAGTCCACCTGAAGCCAATTGTGGCCATGTTTCCGTAAACTCATGATAGTTGCAGTGCAACGCATCAGGGCGAGACAAAATACGGCGTACCGGACCATGTGCCAGCACCGTTTCGTCTTCATAATCGATGGGTTTACCATTTTCACGCGTTGCAAAATAACGCGCACGTTGCGTTTGTGCCTGCCATAAGACAATAGCCGCGCAGTCGGCCAGCGCTGAACGCTTGACCAGCTGCGAAAGCGCCTCGCTAAGAGACGGGAGATCGGGCTGCTGTAATAATGTACGAGTAATATCGAACAGGCCTTGCTGTCCGAGGTCACTCATCGGTGTATACGACATATTGCTTTTCCAGGGAAAGCACCGCAGAACGGTGCGAAAACGGTAAATGAATTATAGGTATAAGTCGTAAATTATTGCCGGATGGCTGACCGCAAACTCGCTGGTCACGCAATCCGTAGGCCTGATAAGCAAAGCGCCATCAGGCGTTAATGCAGCGTTAATGCCGGATAGTGACGCAAATGCGTCTTATCCGGCCTACAGCATGCTGCCAACCGGCTGCTAGCATATACGAGGTAATGGTTCGGCGTGTGGTAAATCGAGGGTTCGTTTTACGCCGTAGAGTCCGGCAAGACGAACACCTTTACGTTCAACCACTTCACCAATCATTGCGGCATCACACCCTAACGGATGCGCGCGCAGTGCGGCAAGTACGGTTTCAGCGGCCTGGCGCTCAACGGCAATCACCAGCTTGCCTTCGTTAGCAAAGTTGAGCGCATCCAGACCCAGCAGCTCGCAAACGCCACGCACCGCTGGCTTCACGGGCAGAGCAGCTTCCGACAGCTCAATACCAAATCCGCATGCTGCGGCAAATTCATGCGTGACCGCATTCACGCCGCCACGGGTGGCGTCACGAAGCGCCTTCACGCCAGGAATATCACGCAGCGTCTGGATAAGAGGTGTTAACACCGCGCAGTCGCTGACCAGTTCGCCATCCAAACCCAATTGCTCGCGTAGGTTAAGGATAGTTGCCCCGTGATCGCCAAGAGAGCCACTGACCAGCAGCACATCACCCACGCTGAGAGTCTGTGCACCCCAGTGAATGTTGACGGGAATTGCCCCCATTCCGGCAGTGTTAATGAACAGCTTGTCTGCTGCACCACGCTGCACGACTTTGGTATCGCCAGTCACGATGGCGATGCCTGCTTCGCGCGCGGTTGCTGCCATGCTGTTAACAACGGTTTTCAGTGTCTCCATCGGCAGACCCTCTTCGAGGATAAAACCGCAGGAGAGGTAGCGTGGAATAGCCCCGCTGACCGCTACGTCGTTAGCCGTACCGCAGATGGCCAGCTTGCCGATATTGCCGCCGGGGAAGAACAACGGATCGATAACGTAGCTGTCAGTTGAAAACGCCAGACGATCGCCTTCTGCCACCAGTTGTGCCAGTTCCAGACGCGCTTGATCTTCTTGTTCCGCCAGCCACGGATTCGCAAAAGCCTCCATAAACAGACTGTTGATCAACTGCTGCATAGCCTGACCGCCGCTACCGTGGGCGAGTTGTACGCTGCTCATGCTTCACACTCCTGCTGACGATACTGATACCAGGCGGCACATGCGCCTTCTGAGGAGACCATCAGGGCGCCAAACGCGGTCTCCGGGTTACACGTTTTGCCAAACAACGGGCACTGATGTGGTTTACATCTGCCTGTCAGCACTTCCCCACAACGCGCGCGCGGATCGTCATACACCTGCTGCGGCGCTGGCTGGAAATGTGCTTCGGCATCAAAGCGCTGATAGTCCGGCGTCAGGTGAACGCCAGAGGATTCGATAACGCCCAGACCACGCCATTCGCTGTCACCATTGACGCAGAACACCTCGGCAATGGCCTGTTGCGCTAACGCGTTACCGGCATCCGGTACCACGCGGCGGTACTGGTTTTCTACCTGGCTTTGGGCTGCAATTTTCTGCTCAATTAACATCACTACGCCTTGCAGGAGATCGAGCGGTTCGAAACCGGCGACCACCAGCGGGCGATGGAAATCTGAAGCAATGAAATTATAGGCGTCGGTGCCAATCACCATGCTGACGTGGCCCGGTGCTAAAAAGGCGTCGATACCGTTGTCCGGCTGTTCCAGAAGGCTGCGCAGCGTAGGGATAAGCGTGATGTGCTGGCAGAAAAAGTAAAAGTTCTGCACGTCACGCTGCTTTGCCTGTTGCAGGGTGATAGCGGTCGTTGGCATTGTGGTTTCAAAACCCAGGCCAAAGAACACCACTTTACGCGTTGGGTTTTCCTGCGCCAGCTTCAGTGCATCCATCGGTGAATAGACAATACGGATATCCGCACCGCGCGCCTTGGCTTGCAGCAGGGAGCCTTGCTTACCCGGGACGCGCATAGCGTCGCCAAAGGTGCAGAAAATCACTTCTGGATGGCTGGCGATTTCTACACAGCTGTCGATTCTGCCCATCGGCAGAACGCAAACCGGGCAACCCGGACCATGAATAAACTCCACGTTTTCCGGTAGCAACTGGTCGAGCCCGAATTTGAAGATAGCGTGGGTATGACCACCACAAACTTCCATGATCCGCAGCGGGCGTTCAGCCGTGTAGGAGAGGTGGGCGGCACGTTCGCACAGGTGCTCTATCAACTGCATCACCTGTTCTGGTGCGCGGTATTCGTCAACAAAACGCATTTATTTTTCCTCGCCGTACAGCAACGCGCCGACATCCGGCTCAACGTCAAACATGTTTTGCAGCGCGTCGAGCGTATCGCGCGCTTCAGCTTCATTAATGATGCTCATGGCAAAACCGACGTGGACCAGTACCCACTGGCCGAGGCGCGGTTGACCATGTTCATCACAGCTACCGACCAGCGTCAGGTCGACGTCGCGCTGAATACCGCAAACGTCGACTTTGGCCTGGTTGCCATCAATGGTGCGGATTTGACCCGGAACACCTATGCACATCGCTGCGTCTCCAGCCAGGAGAGCCATTGATCCATCCCTTCACCACTGGTGGCGGAAATTAGGATAATCTCAATCCCCGGGTTCACTTCCCGGGCGCTGGCGATGCATTTTTCAACGTCAAAATTGAGGTACGGCAATAGATCCACTTTGTTGAGCAGCATCAGCGATGCGGCGGCAAACATATGCGGGTATTTCAGCGGTTTGTCTTCACCTTCGGTTACTGAAAGCACGGCCACTTTATGGCGCTCGCCGAGGTCGAAGCTGGCCGGGCAGACCAGGTTGCCGACGTTTTCAATGAACAGAATACCGTTATCGTCAAGCGGCAAACGTGGCGCGGCGTCAGCAATCATTTGTGCGTCAAGGTGGCAACCTTTACCGGTGTTGACCTGAATGGCGGGCGTGCCTGTGGCGCGAATACGGGCGGCATCGTTCACCGTCTGCTGGTCACCTTCGATAACGGCGCACGGCACGCTATCTTTCAGCTTCATCAGCGTTTCGGTCAGCAGGGTAGTTTTACCAGAGCCCGGGCTTGAAACAAGGTTCAGCACCAGATGCTGACGGGCCGCAAAGCGGGCACGGTTGCGCTCGGCGAGGCGGTTGTTTTTGTCCAGTACGTCAATTTCCACTTCCAGCATACGGCGTTGGCTCATACCTGGTGCGTGGGTTCCGGCCTCACCGTGACCGTAGTGCAAATCGCCTTCTTCAGTTTGGCTCGGTGTGAAATTTGAGGTCTTCACACCGGTAATATTCAGCGCCGGACGAGCCGCCGGGGCAAATGGCGCGCTGCGAAACGCCGAGTGGGGATTATGCTCATCACCCTCTATATATAGGTTGCCTTCAGCGCAACCACATGTCGTACACATCGCTCACTCCTGATCTTTTTACTTGCGATACATCTGTTGCCGGATGGCTGCGTTGCCTTATCCGGCCTACAAACGAGCTGTTTCTGTAGGCTGGATAAGACGCTTAAGCGTCGCCATCCGGCGCTGGAGTTTCATCTATTTCAATACGTCGAATCTGTAAGCCGTCATCGGCCACAATTCTCAGCATATCGCTGTTGCATTGCGGACATCGGCGCACGCGTTGCGTCAGTAACGTGACGTATTGCTGACAAGATTCGCACCAACATTCGGCTTCTTGTTCTTCGAGGTGGAGTTTACAACCTTCTGCAAGGGTCCCGCGGCATACCAGATCAAAACAAAAGGAGAGAGCGCTGGTTTCTACGCAAGAAAATGCGCCAATTTTGAGCCAGACCCCAGTTACTCGCTTAGCACCGTGTTGCGTGGCCTGTTGTTCAATCAATTCCAGTGCCCGTTGGCAGAGGGTTATTTCGTGCATACCGCCTCCTGTGAAGTTGCCGTAGTAAAAGCAATAAGCATGCCAGGTTGATTTTTTTCATTCGTGACAATGACGACGATGACGAAATGACATGTCGTCACCCGCCTTTGATTTTTTATCTATATGAAAATTAAGTAATTTAATTTTGGCATGAAATGTGCTTAAGGCTGTTCATCTCTGCTAAACGGGTAACCTGACATGACTATTTGGGAAATAAGCGAAAAAGCCGATTACATCGCTGAACGGCATCGTCGCCTACAGGACCAGTGGCGTATTTACTGCAACTCGCTGGTTCAGGGGATCACCCTGTCAAAAGCGCGTTTGCATCATGCGATGAGCTGCGCACCGGACAAGGATCTCTGCTTCGTCCTTTTTGAACACTTCACTATCTACGTCACGCTGGCGGACGGCTTTAACAGCCATACCATCGAATACTACGTCGAAACGAAAGACGGTGATGATAAGCAGCTGATTGCACAGGCAGAATTGACTATCGACGGTAAGGTCGATGAGCGTATTAGCAACCGCGATCGCGAGCAGGTGCTGGAGCACTATCTCGAAAAAATCGCCACCGTCTACGACAGCCTGTACACCGCGGTTGAGAACAATATGCCGGTGAATTTAAGCCAGCTGGTTGAGGGACACAGCCCGGCTTAAGCCTCGGGTGCTGCCCACTTTGTCATGGTGCGGTCTACATACTGCGTCACGACGTTTTAGGGAATGGGCATGTCGAAAAATGTCGAAATGACATTTGGTAGACATGTTTTCGTCAAAAATGACTATCACCTGAGGAATGCCTGGTGAATCGTTTTGTAATTGCTGACTCCACTCTTTGTATTGGCTGCCACACCTGTGAAGCCGCCTGCTCAGAGACACATCGCCAGCATGGCCTGCAGTCAATGCCGCGCCTGAAAGTGATGTTAAATGAAAAAGAATCCGCGCCGCAGCTTTGCCACCAGTGTGAAGATGCGCCTTGCGCCACCGTGTGTCCGGTTAATGCCATTAACCGCGTTGATGGCGCCGTACAGCTGAACGAAAGCCTGTGCGTAAGCTGCAAACTGTGCGGGATCGCTTGTCCGTTTGGCGCGATAGAGTTTTCCGGTAGCCGTCCGCTACACATTCCGGCAAACGCCAATACGCCAAAAGCGCCTCCGGCTCCGCCAGCGCCTGCTCGCGTGAGTTCGCTGTTGGACTGGGTTCCTGGCGTTCGTGCCATCGCGGTGAAATGCGATCTGTGTAGTTTTGACGAGCAAGGTCCTGCCTGCGTGCGCATGTGTCCGACCAAAGCCCTGCATCTGGTGAGCAACATGGATATTGCCCGCGCCAGCAAACGTAAGCGAGAGCTGACTTTCAATACCGATTTCGGCGATCTCACCTTGTTTCAGCAGGCTCAGAGTGGGGATGCAAAATGAGCGCAATTTCACTGATTAACAGCGGCGTAGCCTGGTTTACAGCGGCTGCGGTTCTGGCATTTCTGTTTTCATTTCATAAATCGCTGAGCGGCTGGATTGCTGGGGTTGGCGGTGCAGTCGGCAGCCTGTGTACGGCAGCCGCGGGTTTTACCGTTCTGACTAATGCGCTGGCAGTGAGCGGCGTGATGCCGTTTATTGGTCACAGTCTGCAAATTACTCCGCTGAATGCTATCTGGCTGATTACACTGGGCCTGTGCGGCCTGTTTGTCAGCCTGTACAACATTGACTGGCATCGTCATCCGCAGGTGAAAGCTAACGGCCTGCTGGTGAATCTGCTGATGGCCGCGGCGGTATGTGCGGTGGTTGCCAGCAACCTCGGTACGCTGGTGGTGATGGCGGAAATCATGGCGCTGTGTGCCGTGTTCCTCACCGGATGCAGTAAAGAAGGCAAACTGTGGTTTGCACTGGGGCGTATTGGTACGCTGCTGCTGGCGGTCGCCTGCTACCTGGTGTGGCAACGTTACGGCACGCTGGAGCTGCGTCTGCTAGACCTGCGCACCCAGGAGCTGCCGCTCGGGTCTGACATCTGGCTGCTGGGCGTGGCAGGTTTTGGCCTGCTGGCCGGGATTATTCCGCTGCACGGTTGGGTGCCACAGGCACACGCCAATGCCAGCGCACCGGCTGCGGCGCTGTTCTCTACCGTCGTCATGAAGGTTGGTCTGCTGGGTATTCTCTCCCTGTCGCTGCTGGGCGGTAACGCGCCGCTGTGGTGGGGGATTACGCTGCTGGTGCTGGGCATGATCACCGCGTTTGTTGGTGGTCTGTATGCGCTGATGGAACACAATATCCAGCGCCTGCTGGCGTACCACACGCTGGAAAACATCGGCATTATTCTGTTGGGTCTGGGCGCTGGCGTGACCGGAATCTCCCTGAATCAACCGGCGCTGATCGCGCTGGGTTTGACCGGCGGTCTGTACCACCTGGTAAACCACAGCTTGTTCAAAAGCGTTCTGTTCCTGGGTGCAGGCAGCATCTGGTTCCGTACCGGTCATCGTGATATCGAAAAACTGGGCGGTATCGGTAAACGTATGCCGGTTATCTCGCTGGCGATGCTGGTTGGTCTGATGGCGATGGCCGCACTGCCGCCGCTGAACGGTTTTGCCGGTGAGTGGGTTATCTACCAGTCCTTCTTTAAGCTTGGCAATAGCGGCGCATTTGTCGGTAGCCTGTTAGGACCGTTGCTGGCGGTAGGGCTGGCAATTACCGGCGCGCTGGCGGTGATGTGTATGGCGAAAGTCTATGGCGTTACGTTCCTTGGCGCACCGCGCACGAAGGAAGCTGAAAATGCCTGCTGCGCGCCAATCCTGATGGGAGTGAGCGTCGTCGCGCTGGCTATCTGCTGCGTGATTGGCGGCGTTGCTGCGCCGTGGCTGCTGCCGATGATCTCCTCTGCCGTTCCGCTGCCGTTGGAAACCGCGAACACCACCGTTTCTCAGCCAATGATCACGCTGCTGCTGATCGCGTGTCCGCTGCTGCCGTTCATCATCATGGCCATTTTCAAAGGCAACCGTCTGCCGTCGCGTTCACGCGGTGCGGCATGGGTGTGTGGTTACGATCACGAGCAGTCAATGGTGATTACCGCGCACGGTTTTGCCATGCCGGTGAAAGAAGCCTTTGCCCCGGTACTCAAACTGCGTAAATGGCTGAACCCGGTATCACTGGTTCCGGGCTGGCAGAATGCGGCTGCACCGGTGCTGTTCCGTCGACTGGCGCTGATTGAGCTGGCGGTGCTGGTGGTGATTGTGGTTTCACGAGGAGCCTGAGAATGAGTGTTTTATATCCGTTAATTCAGGCGCTGGTGCTGTTTGCCGTTGCGCCGCTGCTGTCCGGTGTTACCCGCGTGGCGCGTGCGCGTTTGCACAATCGCCGCGGTCCGGGCGTTTTGCAGGAATACCGCGACATTATCAAACTGCTGGGCCGTCAGAGCATTGCGCCTGCGGATTCCAGCTGGGTTTTCCGCCTGACGCCGTTTGTGATGGTGGGCGTGATGCTGACTATCGCCACTGCGTTGCCGGTAGTGACCGTTGGCTCGCCGCTGCCACAACTGGGCGATCTGATCACCTTAATTTACCTGTTCGCCATCGCCCGTTTCTTCTTCTCTATCGCGGGACTGGATACCGGTAGCCCGTTTACCGCCATTGGCGCCAGCCGTGAAGCGATGCTCGGTGTGCTGGTTGAACCTATCCTGCTGCTGGGGCTGTGGGTAGCGGCACAGGTTGCGGGTTCAACCCATATCAGCAATATCGCCGATACCATTTACCACTGGCCTGCTGCGCGCAGCATCCCGCTGATTCTGGCACTGTGCGCCTGTGCTTTCGCCACCTTTATCGAAATGGGCAAACTGCCGTTCGATCTGGCGGAAGCAGAGCAGGAGCTGCAGGAAGGTCCATTGACTGAATACAGCGGCAGCGGTTTTGCCGTGCTGAAGTGGGGCATTAGCCTCAAACAGCTGGTCGTTCTGCAAATGTTCGTTGGCGTGTTCCTGCCGTGGGGACAGATGGAAACCTTCACCGCCGGTGGACTGCTGCTGGCGCTGGTGATTGCCGTCGTCAAGCTGGTCCTCGGCGTGCTGGTCATCGCCCTGTTCGAAAACAGCATGGCGCGTCTGCGTTTTTGCGCCACTTCACGCGTGACCTGGGCCGGTTTTGGGTTTGCGTTTTTAGCGTTCGTCTCCTTGCTGGTGGCGTGATTTAAGAGAGTTTGAGCATGTCTGAAGAAAAATTAGGTCAACAATATCTCGCTGCGCTGCACCAGGCCTTTCCGGGCGTGGTGCTGGATGAAGCCTGGCAGACCAAAGATCAGCTGACGATCACCGTCAAGGTGAACTACCTGCCGGAAGTGGTGGAGTTCCTTTACTACAAACAGGGCGGCTGGTTATCCGTGCTGTTTGGTAACGACGAACGTCAGCTGTGCGGTCATTACGCCGTTTATTACGTGATGTCGATGGAGCAGGGCACCAAGTGCTGGATAACCGTCCGCGTTGAAGTCGATGCCAATAAACTAGAGTTCCCGTCCGTCACGCCGCGCGTTCCAGCAGCGGTCTGGGGCGAGCGTGAAGTGCGTGACATGTACGGTTTGATCCCGGTTGGTTTACCGGATGAGCGCCGTCTGGTGTTACCGGATGACTGGCCGGACGAACTCTATCCGCTGCGTAAAGACAGCATGGATTATCGTCAGCGCCCGGCGCCGACTACCGATGCTGAAACCTACGAGTTCATCAACGAACTGGGCGACAAGAAAAATAACGTGGTGCCGATTGGCCCGTTGCACGTCACCTCCGATGAACCCGGTCACTTCCGCCTGTTTGTTGACGGTGAGAACATCATCGACGCCGATTACCGTCTGTTCTATGTCCACCGCGGCATGGAGAAACTGGCGGAAACCCGCATGGGTTACAACGAAGTGACGTTCCTGTCAGATCGCGTGTGCGGCATCTGCGGCTTTGCGCATAGCACCGCTTATACCACCTCCGTTGAGAATGCGATGGGCATCGTGGTGCCGGAACGTGCGCAGATGATCCGCGCCATTCTGCTGGAAGTTGAGCGTCTGCACTCGCACCTGCTCAACCTCGGCCTGGCCTGTCACTTCACCGGTTTTGACTCCGGCTTTATGCAGTTCTTCCGCGTGCGTGAAACGTCGATGAAGATGGCGGAGATCCTCACCGGGGCACGTAAAACCTACGGTCTGAACCTGATCGGCGGTATCCGTCGTGACCTGCTGAAAGAAGATATGATCCAGACCCGTCAACTGGCGCAGCAGATGCGTCGTGACGTGCAGGAACTGGTCGATATGCTGCTCAGCACGCCGAACATGGAACAGCGTACCGTTGGTATTGGTCGTCTTGATCCGGAAATTGCCCGTGACTTCAGTAACGTCGGCCCGATGGTTCGCGCCAGCGGCCACGCGCGTGACACCCGCGCCGATCACCCGTTTGTCGGTTATGGTCTGCTGCCGATGGAAGTTCACAGCGAGCAGGGCTGCGACGTTATTTCTCGCCTGAAAGTCCGTATCAATGAAGTCTACACCGCACTGAATATGATCGACTTTGGTCTGGACAACCTGCCGGGCGGTCCGCTGATGGTGGAAGGCTTTACCTATATTCCTCACCGTTTCGCACTGGGCTTTGCTGAAGCGCCGCGTGGAGATGACATCCACTGGAGCATGACCGGCGACAACCAGAAACTGTATCGCTGGCGCTGCCGTGCGGCGACCTACGCCAACTGGCCGACGCTGCGCTACATGCTGCGTGGCAATACCGTTTCCGATGCCCCGCTGATTATCGGTAGCCTCGATCCTTGCTACTCCTGTACTGACCGTATGACTGTGGTCGATGTGCGTAAGAAGAAGAGCAAAGTCGTGCCGTACAAAGAACTTGAGCGCTACAGCATCGAGCGTAAAAACTCGCCGCTGAAATAAGGAATCGCCATGTTTACCTTTATCAAAAAAGTCATCAAAACCGGGGCGCCGACGTCGTCGTATCCGCTGGAGCCGATTGCGGTCGATAAAAACTTCCGTGGCAAACCGGAACATAATCCGCAGCAGTGCATCGGCTGCGCGGCCTGTGTGAATGCGTGCCCGTCGAACGCGTTGACGGTGGAAACCGATCTGGTCACCAATGAGCTGGCGTGGCAGTTCAACCTTGGGCGCTGCATTTTCTGCGCCCGCTGCGAAGAAGTCTGCCCGACAGCGGCGATCAAGCTGTCGCAGGAGTATGAGCTGGCGGTGTGGAAGAAAGATGATTTCCTGCAGCAGTCCCGCTTTGCGCTGTGTAATTGCCGCGTATGTAACCGTCCTTTTGCGGTGCAAAAAGAGATTGATTACGCCATTGCGCTGCTCAAGCACAACGGTGACAGCCGCGCGGAAAACCACCGTGAAAGCTTTGAGACCTGCCCGGATTGTAAGCGCCAGAAATGTCTGGTGCCGTCTGACCGTATTGAACTGACTCGCCATATGAAAGAGGCCAGCTGATGAGCAATTTATTAGGCCCACGTGACGCCAACGGTATTCCGGTACCGATGACGGTGGATGAATCCATTGCCAGCATGAAAGCATCGCTGCTGAAAAGCATCAAGCGTTCAGCGTATGTTTACCGCGTGGACTGCGGCGGCTGCAACGGTTGCGAAATCGAAATCTTTGCTACGCTTTCTCCGCTGTTTGATGCCGAACGTTTTGGCATCAAAGTCGTCCCGTCACCGCGCCATGCGGATATTCTGCTGTTTACCGGCGCGGTAACCCGTGCCATGCGCTCTCCGGCGCTGCGTGCCTGGCAGTCTGCGCCAGATCCGAAAATTTGTATCTCTTACGGTGCTTGTGGGAACAGCGGCGGTATCTTCCACGATTTATACTGCGTATGGGGCGGCACGGACAAAATCGTACCGGTGGACGTGTATATTCCAGGTTGTCCGCCGACGCCTGCGGCAACGCTGTATGGTTTTGCCATGGCGTTGGGTCTGCTGGAGCAAAAAATTCACGCGCGTGCACCGGGTGAACTGGACGAACAGCCGGCGGAAATTCTGCATCCGGACATGGTTCAGCCGCTGCGCGTGAAGGTGGATCGTGAAGCTCGCCGCTTGGCGGGATACCGCTATGGTCGCCAGATTGCTGATGACTATATGACGCAGTTAGGGCAGGGTGAACATCAGGTGGCGCGCTGGCTGGAAGCGGAAAACGATCCGCGTCTGACCGAAATCGTCACGCATCTTAACCATGTAGTCGAAGAGGCGCGTATCCGATGAGTGAAACGGTGGTGTTCAGTCAACTGAGCCGTAAGTTTATTGATGAGAACGATGCGACGCCCGCTGAGGCTCAGCAGGTTGTCTATTACAGCCTGGCGATTGGTCACCACCTTGGGATCATCGATTGCCTGGAAGCGGCGTTAACTTGTCCATGGGACGAATATCTGGCATGGATTGCTACCCTTGCTGAGGGAAGCGAAGCCCGCCGGAAAATGGAAGGCGTGCCGAAATACGGCGAGATCGTTATCGATTTCAACCATGTACAAATGCTGGCGCGCGCGTTCGATGATGCGCGTGCCGTGCAGACCCCGCAGCAGCAGGAGTGGAGCAAGCTGATGCTTAGCATGCTGCACGACATACACCAGGAAAGCGCCATCTATCTGATGGTGAGGAGACACCGTGACTGACGTTTTATTATGTGTGGGTAACAGCATGATGGGCGATGACGGCGCGGGCCCGCTGCTGGCTGAAATGTGTGCTGCAAATCCTCAAGGCAACTGGGTTGTCATTGACGGCGGTAGCGCGCCGGAGAACGATATTGTCGCCATCCGTGAATTGCGCCCGCAGCGTCTGTTGATTGTGGATGCCACCGACATGGGGTTAAACCCTGGTGAAATCCGCATTATCGACCCGGATGATATTGCCGAAATGTTCATGATGACCACCCACAACATGCCGCTGAACTATCTGGTAGATCAGCTGAAAGACGATGTTGGTGAGGTAATTTTCCTCGGCATTCAACCGGACATCGTCGGTTTTTACTACCCGATGACACAGCCGATCAAAGATGCGGTTGATACCGTCTATCAGCGATTAGCCGGTTGGGAAGGACACGGTGGATTCTCCGAGCTGGAAGCACCAGAAGAGTAAACCGTATCAGTGCCGGATGTGAACGACATCCGGCCTGTTTTCCCAGTGTATCCTCGTCATTCAATTGCCTGCTCAATAATTAATTTCCCCTGCATCACTGATACATTCACTGCCGTCCCGGTAGGGAATCCCGCTTGTTCCAGCCAGTCGCCGTTCAGCGTGAGTGAGGCGTGACGACTGATTCGTCGCGTATAACCCGTTTTTGGATCTTCATGGCGTTTTCTGACATAGCTGACTTTCAAGCGACGTACCGGTTTGGTGATTGCCACCGCTGTTTTGCCCTTTTTATCAAACATGCACGCTTCCTTGTGGTGAACGGCCTGGATTAAAAACTACTGAATAAAATGCCAGTAAAAAAGGGGGAGGGCAAACCTGAAACTGGAAGGACGATTCCAAATCTGGAATGTAATAAATGAAATGAAAATAAGCACTTCTGCCGGAAGGCTGTAACCCCCTCCGGCAGATTCGTCATGCCAGATCGGCACCGTTACTGGCGATGACTTTTTTGTACCACCAGAATGATTTCTTACGGGTGCGCGCCAGCGTGCCGTTGCCCGCGTCATCGCGGTCCACATAGACAAAACCGTAGCGTTTGCTCATCTCACCGGTTGAGGCTGAAACCAGATCGATACAGCCCCAGGTGGTGTAACCCATCAGCGGCACGCCATCTTCAATCGCGTCTGCCATGGCGCGAATATGTTCGCGTAAATAGCTGATGCGATAGTCGTCATTGATCTCACCGTTAGCATCGATTTCATCTTTCGCTCCCAGCCCGTTTTCCACCAGAAACAGCGGTTTCTGGTAGCGGTCATACATCATATTCATGGTGATGCGCAGGCCGAGCGGATCGATTCCCCAGCCCCATTCACTGGCGGCAATGTACGGATTACGCAGCGACTTCACCACGTTGGCAGCGCTGGTATTGCCCGTGTTCATTTCAGCGGAGGCGCAGCGCGATGCGTAATAGCTGAAAGAGACGAAATCGACGGTGTTTTTCAGGATGTCGTCGTCTTCCGGGGCTTTTTCGATTACCACGCCTTTTTCGCGAAACACGCGGGCAGAGTAAGCCGGATAGGCCCCGCGCGCCTGCACATCAATGAAGAACAGGTTTTCACGGTCTTTTTCCAGTGCGGTCCACACATCTTCCGGCTTACACGAGTAAGGATAAAAATTACCGCCAGCCAGCATACAACCGACCTGGTTTTGCGGATTAATTTCATGGGCTATTTTAGTCGCCAGGGCGCTGGCTATCAGTTCGTGGTGAGCGGACTGATATTTTACCTGATCCTGATTTTCACCTTCTTCAAATACCAGCCCGGCGCCTGAAAAGGGGCTGTGCAGCATGATGTTGATTTCGTTGAAGGTCAGCCAGTACTTCACCAGACCGTCAAAGGCCTCGAAGCAGGTACGGGCGTAGCGGGTAAAGAACTCCACCATTTTGCGGTTACGCCAGGAGCCGTACTCGGTGACCAGATGCATAGGCACATCGAAGTGACACAGCGTGACTAATGGCTCAATACCGTATTTTTTACACTCGGCAAACACGGCCCGATAAAACGCGATTCCGTCTTCATTCGGCGTCAGCTCGTCGCCGTTAGGGTAGAGGCGGCTCCAGGCAATGGAAGTACGAAAAACCGTAAACCCCATTTCCGCCATTAGCGCGATATCTTCTTTATAGCGATGATAAAAGTCGATCGCCTGATGGCTGGGATAAAATTCGTCATCCCGCAGCGTAAAGCGCTTTTCCTGACCCAGTTTGACGGGCATGCGGTGTGTGCCGTGGGGGAGCATATCGACGGTAGTCAGCCCTTTGCCGCCTTCCCGGTATGCCCCTTCAGACTGGTTGGCGGCCAGTGCGCCGCCCCATAAAAATCCTTGCGGAAAAACAGACATAATTAACCTCAGTTCGTACCAGTCAAATGCTGGCTCCATTGATATTGCCCGGTTGTGCGGCCTGGTTTTTTCTGGCCTGCGCGGCTGCATCTTCGACAGGAATATCTTCAAAGCCGAGAATCAGCGTTAGTACAAAAGAAAGCACTACCGCCAGCGCCATCACGCCAAATACCCAAACGATGGTCATCGGATTGGCCGGATCGAAAAACTGGACGCTGGTGAACAGACCTGGAGCCGCCATGGAGTGGCTTGCAAGCCCGGCCATTCCAGCAACAGCACCGCAGATAAAACCGCTGATAAGGCTCGCAATCAGCGGACGTTTCAGGCGGATTGCCACACCATACAGCGCGGGTTCGGAAATGCCCGCCATGATGGCTGAGGCGGCGGCCGCCAACGCCGTCTGGCGCAGCTCCGGGTTTTTGGTTTTCCATGCCACTGCCAGCGATGAACCACCTAACGACAAGTTGGCACCGATTTCCGACGGCATTACCATGCCTTCTTTTCCGGTTTCGGCAATGGTCTGAATAATGGTTGGCGTAAAGACACGGTGCATACCGGTCATTACCAGCAGCGGCCACAGCGCGCCCATAATGGCCACTGACAGCCAGCCGAGATAGCCGTGGATGGTATAGACCAGCGCTGAAATCGCGCTACCGATCCAGATACCGATCGGGCCAATGATGACGATGGCGAGCGGGGCGGCGATCAGCACGATCAGCATCGGTTTGAGGAAGTTTTTGGTCACCGCCGGAGTTATACGATCGACCCAACGTTCGATGTATGACAAGCACCAGGTCATGACCAGCGCCGGGATCACCGTGTAGGTGTATTTCACCGCCGTCACTGGGATCAGGGCAAACTCAACGTGCTCACCCTGCGCGGCCTTCGCCATCAGGTCGATAAAGCTGGGATGCACCAGTACGCCCGCGATGGCGATAGCCAGCGACATGTTGGTTTTGAATTTGATAGCGGCCGACGCGGCGACCATCAGCGGCAGGAAGAAGAATGCACCGTCGCCAATGACGGTCAGAATGGTGAGCGTGGACGATCCTTTCACCAGCACGCCGGTCATTTCCAGAACCATCGCCAGCAGCTTGAGCATTGATCCGCCGATAATCGCCGGGATCAACGGCGACATTGTGCCGATCAGCGCATCAAGGATCCCCGCGCCAATCCGCTTCAGCGTCAGTCGGGGTTTGATTTGCAGCTCAGCAGGCTGCATGTTGGCAGGCAACAGGCTGACCACTTCACGATATGCCTGCGAAACGGTGTTGCCGATAATCACCTGACACTGGTTTTCGTTGCGCACCACGCCCAGCACGCCAGTGAGGGTTTTCAGCGTCGCGCTGTCGACCTGCGAGTCATCTTTGATAACGAAACGCAAACGGGTCATACAGTGGGTCACTGCTGTGATGTTGTCGACGCCTCCCAGAGCCGTCACAACGGAGCGCGCCAGCGCTGCATAATTCTTGGACATCGGATTTAATCCTGTTTTATCAGTAGAGTACGTTATTTTTTATCCGTTTACGTGGGTCGCTTTTCTGGGTTGATGAAACGCAGATAGGAAACCGGTTCCACAAAATCATGTTTAAATTACATTGACTAATCAAGATTTAATTTTGATCAATTTTTGTAATTGTGACTCCGATCACCAGATGTCAGCGTCTGCGATTTAGCAGCAAGGACAGCGGCAAAACGGTGCAGTACACTGCGTCACATTGAGAGAAAAGGGATGAGTAATATGACCACGATGCTGGAGGTGGCGAAGCGTGCCGGAGTGTCGAAAGCGACGGTTTCCCGGGTGCTTTCCGGAAACGGCTATGTCAGTCAGGAAACCAAAGACCGCGTGTTTCAGGCCATTGAAGAGAGTGGTTACCGCCCAAATTTGCTGGCGCGCAGTCTCGCGGCGAAAACCACGCAGACACTGGGTCTGGTGGTAACAAACACCCTTTATCACGGCGTCTATTTCAGCGAACTGCTGTTTCATACCGCGCGGATGGCGGAAGATAAAGGGCGCCAGCTGTTACTGGCTGACGGTAAGCATAGCGCTGAGGAAGAGCGCCAGGCGATCCAGTACCTGCTCGACCTGCGCTGTGACGCGATTATGATATATCCGCGTTTTCTCAGCGTGGATGAGATAGATGACATCATCGATGCCCACAGCCAGCCGATTATGGTGCTTAATCGACGCCTGCGGAAAAACAGTAGCCACAGCGTATGGTGCGATCAAAAGCAGACCAGCTTTAACGCCGTTACTCAGCTCATTGCCACCGGGCATAAAGAGATTGGTTTTATTACCGGCTCGATGGATTCGCCAACCGGCGTGGAGCGACTTTCAGGCTATAAAGACGCGCTGGCACATCATGGGATCGCGCTAAATAATGATCTGATTGTTAAAGGGAAATGGACGCCAGCCTGCGGCGCAGCGGGTGTGGATACTTTGCTTTCGCGCAAGGTCAATTTTACCGCATTGGTGGCCAGCAATGACGATATGGCGATCGGCGCGATGAAGCAGTTGCACGAGCATGGTGTGAGCGTTCCCGCACAGGTGTCGGTGATTGGCTTTGATGATATCGCCCTCGCGCCATACACTATTCCGGCGCTTTCCAGCGTTAAAATTCCGGTAACAGAAATGATTCAGGAAACGATTGGGCGCCTGATCTTTATGTTAGGTGACGGGGCGTTTACGCCGTCAAAGACCTTCACCGGTGAACTCATTGCGCGCGACTCAGTTGCGCCGCCCGTTTCGCGCTGACAGCTGTCATTTGTCATCGTCACTAGTGACGATGACACGCCCTTCTTGCGTTCTTCAGAATAAAATCCCTTTAAAAACAGCAAATTAAATTCTGGCACGATTTGTGTATGCTTCGGCAGATATTCTGTCATTGCTGGAGAAATTGATGAACCGTTTCATCATTGCAGACGCCAATAAATGCATTGGTTGCCGTACCTGTGAAGTGGCCTGCGTGGTATCCCATCAGGATAACCAGGACTGCGCATCGCTGACCCCTGAAACCTTTTTACCCCGCATTCACGTCATCAAAGGCGTTAATGTCTCCACTGCGACGCTGTGCCGCCAGTGCGAAGACGCGCCGTGCGCTAACGTCTGTCCGAACGGTGCGATCAGCCGTGATAAAGGTTTTGTTCATGTAATGCAGGAACGTTGCATTGGCTGTAAAACCTGCGTTGTGGCTTGTCCTTACGGCGCAATGGAAGTGGTCGTGCGTCCGGTCGTGCGTAACAGCGGCGCAGGTCTGAACGTCCGTGCAGAAAAAGCTGAAGCCAATAAGTGCGACCTGTGCCACCATCGTGAGGCCGGTCCTGCCTGTATGGAAGTGTGCCCGACTCACGCGCTGATATATGTGGATCGCAATAAGCTTGAGCAACTGAGCGCGGAAAAACGTCGTCGCGCCGCGCTGGATTCCACCGCATCTTTGCTGTTCTGATATCTGAAAATCCGCGTAAAATACGGTAGTACTTATGCCGGATGGCGGCTTTGCCTTATCCGGCCTACTGTTCGCATCCACGTAGGCCTGATAAGCGTAGCGCCATCAGGCAAACCGGGATAGATGACTGCGGGAACGACTTAATGACAATAAACAACCACTCCGGCGTACAGCTGCGTATTCGCGGCAAAGTACAGGGCGTCGGATTTCGCCCCTACGTCTGGCAACTGGCGCAGCGCTTACAACTGCATGGCGATGTGTGTAACGACGGTGACGGTGTGGTTGTGCGCTTACAGGAAGATCCGGCGGAATTTATTGCGCAGTTGCATCAACACTGCCCACCGCTGGCGCGCATTGACAGCGTTGAGAGCGAACCATTCGCCTGGACGCAGCAGCCTGCCGATTTCTCGATTCGTCAAAGTGCTGGCGGTACGATGAATACGCAAATCGTTCCGGACGCCGCGACCTGTCCCGAATGCCTTGTAGAAATGAACACCCCCGGCGAACGTCGTTACCGCTACCCCTTTATCAACTGCACCCACTGTGGTCCGCGTTTTACGATTATCCGCGCGATGCCCTACGATCGTCCGTTTACCGTAATGGCGTCATTCCCACTCTGCGCGCAATGTGACAAAGAGTATCGCGATCCGTACGACCGTCGATTCCACGCCCAGCCAGTGGCTTGTCCGGCATGCGGCCCTCATCTGGAGTGGTTCTGTGCGGGTGAGCGAGCGGAGAAAGAAGTGGCGCTGCAGGCGGCGGTATCGCGGCTGAAAGCAGGCGGTATTGTGGCGGTTAAAGGCATTGGTGGGTTTCATCTGGTGTGCGATGCGCGAAATGATAACGCCGTAGCGCTACTCAGGGTGCGCAAACACCGTCCGACGAAACCTCTGGCAGTGATGCTGCCCTCTGATGAGGGATTGCCTGAACCCGCTCGTCGTTTGCTGACTACCCCTGCTGCGCCGATCGTGCTGGTGCAGAAACGCTATGTCGCGGCATTGAGCGAGGGTATTGCGCCAGGGTTAACGGAGGTTGGCGTCATGCTGCCAGCGAATCCGTTACAGCATTTACTCTTACAAGAGATGAATTGTCCGCTGGTGATGACCTCTGGCAACCTCAGCGGCAGGCCTCCGGCCATTACTAACGCCCAGGCGCTGGAAGATTTACATGACATTGCCGACGGTTTCCTGCTGCATAATCGCGAAATTGTGCAGCGGATGGATGACTCCGTGGTGCGTGACAGTGGGGAAATGCTGCGTCGTTCCCGAGGTTATGTGCCGGATGCGGTCGCACTACCACCAGGATTTCGCGACGTGCCGCCGATGCTGTGCTTAGGCGCGGATCTGAAAAATACTTTCTGTCTGGTCCGTGGTGAACAGGCGGTTATCAGCCAGCATTTGGGCGATCTCAGCGATGACGGCATTCAGCAACAGTGGCGTGATGCGCTACGCCTGATCCAGAACATTTATGACTTTACGCCGCAGCGTATCGTGCATGATGCACACCCTGGCTATGTTTCCAGCCAATGGGCCAGTGAAATGGAGCTGCCAACTGAAACGGTGCTGCATCACCATGCGCATGCCGCTGCGTGTCTTGCGGAGCACGGCTGGCCGCTCAATGGCGATGATGTGATTGCTCTGACGCTAGACGGTATCGGTATGGGGGAAAACGGCGCGCTGTGGGGTGGGGAGTGTTTGCGAGTTAACTATCGTGAATGCGAACACCTTGGCGGCTTACCGGCGGTAGCGCTGGCGGGCGGCGATCTGGCGGCAAAACAGCCGTGGCGTAATCTGCTCGCGCAGTGCCTGCGTTTTGTTCCTGACTGGCAGCGTTATCCGGAAACATCGGTGCTGCAACATCAAAACTGGAACGTGCTGGCGCGCGCTATTGAACGGGGAATTAACGCTCCGCTGGCGTCATCGTGCGGACGACTGTTTGATGCCGTTGCCGCCGCGTTGCAATGTGCACCGGAATCATTGAGTTATGAAGGTGAAGCGGCCTGTGCGCTTGAGGCGATGGCATCGCAATGTGATGGCGTTGAGCACCCAGTCACGGTGCCGCTTGATGACAATCAGCTGGACTTAGCGGTTTTTTGGCAGCAATGGCTGAACTGGCAGGCCAAACCAGCAGAAAGGGCATGGGCGTTTCACGACGCGCTGGCGCGTGGGTTTGCCACTCTGATGCGAATGCAGGCCGAAGCGCGCGGGATTAAGACGTTAGTATTTAGCGGTGGCGTAATGCATAACCGCTTATTGTCGGCCCGTCTGGCGTTTTATCTGCGTGATTTTACCTTACTGTTCCCGCAGCGTTTACCGGCGGGCGACGGCGGGTTGTCATTGGGGCAGGGCGTGATTGCCGCGGCGCGAGCGTTGGCGCAAAAATAAAAAAAGCCCCGGGACTGGCGGGGCAAGAAAAACATGTCGGGGCATACCGACAAGTGGCAACGCACATCCATGTGCGTGAGGTTAATAAATCAGTAGCAGCGTTGCCGGGCAAAGTCGCAGGCCGGATAAGACGCGAAGCGGCACCATCCGGCATCCCAGACTTACACAGGCAACGTTTTCAGCAGCGCAAAGGCCTCTTTCATGCGGTCTTCACTGACGACAAACGCACACAGCTGGCCTTCGTCGTTCATCCCTCTGGCGACCATCCCCTGCGCTTCGGCGGCGATGTGCCAGTTTAGATCCCGGCGCTGGGTTTCCCCGGCCAAATGCAGAGGCAGTTCTGGCGTTTTGACTTTTACCAGCATGGCTGGCAGTTTCAATGGCGCATTGCCGCCGAGCAGGTTTTTCGCCAGATACATGGCGCTCAGCTGAATCGGCTGCAGGAACGGGAGCACCTGACCGTTAATCTCCGCACAGTCGCCGAGAGCATAAATGTCCGGGTGGCTGGTTTGCAGGTAGCTATCGACGCAGACGCCACGATTGATGTTCAATCCGGCACGACGCGCCAGTGCGGTCTCCGGGCGTAAGCCGGTGGCGGCGATCACCGCATCGACTTCTACGCTGCGGCTACGATCGAGCGTGGCACAAATACCTGACGCCGTTTTCTCCAGCCCCTGAAGCTGTGATTTCAACAGCAGGTGTACGCTCATATCGGTCAGACGATGCTGTAAGCGACTGCTGACTTCCGGCGGCATCAGCGAAGCCAGAATGCTGGCGGCGTTGTCGATAAGCGTTACCGCTTTACCGGCACGACAGAAATCCATCGCCAGTTCACTGCCAATCAAGCCGCCGCCGACAATCAGTACCCGCTGGGCATCACGCAGCTGTGTTTCACAAGCGCGATACTCTTGTTGGCTGTTCAATGTGAGCATTAACTCACGTCCGGTAACCGGCGGTACAAAGGCTGACGCGCCCGTCGCCAGCACCAGTTTGTCGTACTGCCACTGCTGATCCTGGCTTTTCACTACGTGGGCATCAGCATCGATGTCGGTTACCCAGGTGTGCGGGAACAGGCGCAAATTAAACTGTTCGGCAAACTCCCCCGCCGACTGGCGGGTGAGGTCGTCTGCACGCTGTGACTGACTGATAACATGGCTGAGGTCGGGCTTGTTGTACTCATCCATGCTGTCCGCAGCAATCAGGGTCAGCGGGACATTTGCATCCTGCTTACGGATATTTTTGACTAACTGGCGGGCGGCGAAGCCCGAACCAATAATGACAATTCCGCGGCTCATTTTGCCTCCGTTGCCAGGACGTCGAAGACGTCTTTACCTAATGAACATTCTGGACACAGGAAGTTATCCGGCACGTCGCTCCACGGTGTTCCCGGCGCGACATCCTGCAGCGGTTCACCTTTTGCCGGATCGTAAATCCACTGGCACACGCTGCACTGCATGCTAGGGCCAAGATCGGCGGCAGCCGCAGCGGCGCAAGCGCATTCTTCTTCTTTGGATGCGGCTTTCACGGTTGTTTCCGGCAGTGGCGCAAGCGCCCACTGACGTGCGATTTCACGGCCGTGCTGGCGGCATAGTTCCAGTGCATCCAGGTCCGGACGCCATTTCGCCTTCAGGCTCAGCGACATTTCGAAACCAGCATCCTGCAAACGCGTAGACAAACGGTCTACTGCGCCGCCGCTCCAGCCGTGTGAGCCAAAGGCGCTGGCGCGTTTGTTACGAAAACGCAGGCCGGTCATCTCTTCCACCAAACCGGCGATTTTTGGCATCATCACGTTGTTCATCGTCGAAGTACCGACCAGCACGCCTTTAGAGCGGAAGACGTTAGTCAGAACTTCGTTCTTATCGCTACGGGCGACGTTAAAGATTTTCACTGCCACGTTCGGGTCAACTTCATTGATGCCCTGGGCTATGGCGTCCGCCATCATGCGGGTGTTGTTGGACATGGTGTCGTAGAAAATGGTGATGCGGTCTTCCTGATAATCCGCCGCCCATTTCAGATACATTTCCACGATTTGCGTCGGGTTGTCGCGCCATACCACGCCGTGGGAAGTAGCAATCATATCGACAGGCAGGTTGAAGCCGAGGATCTCAGTAATTTTCGGTGTAACCAGACGGCTGAACGGCGTCAGGATGTTGGCGTAGTAACGTTGGCACTGTTCGAACAGTTCGGTCTGGTCAACTTCGTCGTTAAACAGACGTTCGTCGCAGTAGTGCTGGCCGAAGGCGTCGTTACTGAACAGCACCGCGTCGCCGGTCATGTAGGTCATCATGCTGTCAGGCCAGTGCAGCATTGGCGTTTCAACGAAGATCAGCTGTTTGCCGTTACCAATGTCCAGTGAATCACCGGTTTTCACCACGTTGAAATTCCACTCCGGGTGATGGTGATGCCCGTTGATGGAGTCAATGGCGTTGGCTGTGCAGTAAATCGGCGTGTCCGGGATGCAGGACATCAGCTCAGTCAGCGCCCCTGCATGGTCTTCTTCCGCGTGGTTAATGATGATGTAGTCGATATCCGCGAGGTCAATTTCACTGCGCAGGTTCTGTACGAATTCACGGCTAAACTTGTGGTCTACTGTATCGATCAGGACATTTTTTTCTTCACGGATGAGATAGCTGTTGTAGCTGCTGCCGCGCAGCGTTTTGTATTCAGTCCCGTGGAAATCACGAACTTCCCAGTCACGTTGGCCAACCCAATGAATGTTATTTTTAACCAGAATAGACATAGCAACCTCAGTAATTAATTCAGCGTTTTTCTAAAAAAGATGTTTTGCTTATTGCAGGTTGCGTGCCAACTTTTTATCTTTTTGATTTTAATGCTTTTATTGTTTCCTGCTTATTAAGTGGTAGTCAAAATGACTATTTATTTTATTGTCAATATGACAATATGAATTGTCAAAATGACAATGAGGTAGTCATGAGCTTTTCCGTAGACGTGCTGGCGGGCATCGCCATTGAATTACAAAGCGGTATTGGACATCAGGACCGTTTTCAACGTCTGATAACCACTTTGCGTCAGGTGCTGGAGTGCGACGCGTCGGCACTGCTGCGCTACGAGTCGCGACAGTTTATTCCGCTGGCGATCGATGGGCTGGCGCAAGATGTTCTCGGCAGACGCTTTACTCTGGAAGGGCATCCGCGTCTGGAGGCGATTGCCCGCGCCGGAGACGTGGTTCGTTTCCCTGCCGACAGCGATTTGCCAGACCCATATGATGGTCTGATTCCGGGGCAGGAGAGTCTGAAGGTGCATGCCTGTATTGGGCTGCCGTTGTTCGCCGGTCAAAATTTGATTGGTGCGTTAACTCTGGATGGCATGGAGCCCGATCAGTTCGATGTTTTCAGCGATGAGGAGCTTAGGCTGATTGCCGCGCTGGCGGCGGGTGCGCTGAGCAATGCGCTGCTGATTGAACAACTGGAAAGCCAGAATATGCTGCCAGGTTCGTCAACCAACTTTGAGCAGGTGACGGAAACCCAGATGATTGGCCTTTCGCCCAATATGATGCAGCTGAAAAAAGAAATTGAGATTGTGGCGGGGTCCGATCTCAACGTGCTGATAAGCGGCGAAACAGGGACCGGGAAGGAGCTGGTGGCTAAAGCTATCCATGAAGGTTCGCCGCGCGCGGTGAATCCTCTGGTGTATCTGAACTGCGCGGCGTTGCCGGAAACCGTAGCCGAAAGTGAGCTGTTTGGTCACGTAAAAGGCGCGTTTACCGGGGCTATCAGCAATCGTAGCGGTAAGTTTGAAATGGCCGACAATGGGACGCTGTTTCTCGACGAGATAGGTGAACTCTCGCTGGCGCTACAGGCTAAGCTGCTACGCGTATTGCAGTACGGCGATATTCAGCGCGTGGGTGACGATCGCAGCCTGCGCGTGGATGTGCGGGTGCTGGCGGCGACGAACCGTGATTTACGCGAAGAGGTGCTGGCCGGGAATTTCCGCGCAGATTTGTTCCACCGTCTGAGCGTCTTCCCCCTTTTTGTACCGCCTCTTCGTGAGCGCGGCGAAGATGTGGTGCTGCTGGCCGGCTATTTTTGCGAGCAATGCCGACTGCGGCTGGGTCTTTCCCGCGTGGTGCTAAGCCCCGGCGCGCGTAGCCATCTGCTGAATTACGGCTGGCCCGGAAACGTGCGCGAGCTGGAGCATGCCATTCACCGGGCGGTTGTTCTGGCCAGGGCTACCAGAGCAGGGGATGAAGTGGTGCTGGAGGCGCAGCATTTTGCCTTGCAGGACGAAGGTCCGGCTCCGCAGGCGGCGGAAGTTGTTGCGGAGATCCCGCAACATCACAATCTGCGTGAAGCAACAGAGTCGTTCCAGCGGGAGATGATCCGCCGGGCACTGGCGCAAAATAATCACAGTTGGGCGGCAAGTGCGCGGGCGCTGGAAACAGACGTCGCCAACCTGCACCGGCTGGCGAAACGTCTGGGTCTGAAGGATTAGATAATACCGGCCTGATAGAAATCCTGCAGGTTGATAGCACCGGTGAGTTTACCGTTTTCATCGACCACCGGTGCGGCAGTAATTTTACGCTTCATCAGGATCTCTTTGGCGTCAATCGCGCGGCTCTGCGCCTGCAGCGTAATGCCATTCTGAGTCATAGCTTCGCTAACCTGGGTGGTGAGCGCTCCGCCGCCAACCAGCCAGCGGCGCAGGTCACCGTCGGTAAAGACCCCTTTCACCAGTGACTGGTCGTCGCAGACCGCGACCAGGCCAAGACCCGTACGGCTGAGTTCCAGCATCGCGTCCATCACGCTGGTGGTGAGCTTCACCTGAGGTATGGCATCGTCACGGCGCATCAGATGATGCACTTTATTTAACAGACGAGCGCCCAGCGCACCTGCCGGATGTGAGCGGGCAAAATCTTCTTCGTTAAAGCCGCGCGCCTGCATTACGGCGATCGCCAGCGCGTCGCCCATCATCAACGTATTTACGGTGCTGGACGTCGGTGCCAGGCGCATCGGACAGGCTTCGCGCTCAACGGAAATATCCAGCACGGCTTTGGCTGCCAGACCCAACGGTGAGGTCGGTTTTCCGGTCATTGCCAGCAGTGCGACGGATTTGTCTTCCAGGCGTGGGATGATGAGATCCAGCTCTTTCGCACCGCCGGAGTAGGAGATAAACAGCATGACATCACGGCTTTCGATCATCCCTAAGTCGCCGTGCAGCGCTTCCGCCGGATGCACAAAAAAGGCGGGCGTGCCGGTACTGGCGAGGGTCGCCGCAATTTTTTTGCCAATATGACCTGATTTACCAATACCGGAGACAATGACTTTGCCTTCACAGTGGATAATCGTATTGGCGGCGCGGACAAAATCATCGCCCAGGCGTTCTGGCAGTCGGCTGGCTTCCTGTAGTTCCAGCATTAACGTCTGACGGCCCGCGTTCAGTAGTGCATCACTCATTGGTTTCTCCGGTTATGATCACTTCAATCCCTTTTGCTTCCAGCGCCTGACGAAACGCAGGGTCGATGCCCGCATCGGTAATCAGCTTGTCGACGCTTTCCAGACTGCATACAACATTAGGGCTTTTGCGCCCAAATTTTGACGAGTCAGCCATCAGAATCACTTCGCGAGCGGCATTGCACATCGCTTTACTGACGCTAAACACCTCATTAAAGGTGGTCACGCCGGCATTAAGGTCAATGCCGTCGGTGCCCATGAAGAGTTTATCAAAGCTGAACTGCTCAAAGGCGTTTTCTGCCAGCTGACCGTGAAATGACGCAGATTTTTTGCGAAAGGTCCCGCCGGGCATCAGGATAGTTTGCTCGTTGTCCAGCTCCGAAAGGGCGTTAACAATGTGCAGACTGTTGGTCATGACGGTGATGTTGCTAAAGCGCGTGAGCATCGGCACCATCTGCAGTACGGTGCTACCCGCATCCAGAATAATAGAGTCGCCATCGTGTATAAAACGGACGGCGGCTTCGGCAATCTGCTCTTTTTTATGCGTATTGATTAGCGTTTTGTGATCGATTGGCGGGTCGGATTCGTCTTTATTTAATACCACACCGCCATAGGTACGAATGACGGTTCCGGCATTTTCCAGAATGACCAGGTCTTTGCGAATGGTCGTGCCGGTCGTGTCAAAGTAGTGGGCCAGTTCTTCAACCGAGCATTTGCCCTGCTTTTGCAGATGCTCCAGTATGGCAGCCTGACGCTGACGAGGTTTCATAGGCGTGATTACCCTGACTTAATAAGTTGCAAAATGATAATTTCGCAAGCTATTAGCATTCACAACGAAATTACCCATGTTTCAGTTTAAGCGCCAATGATAGTGCATTCTGTGATAACGGATCATGGGGAAAGATCACATCAGGCTGTAAATCATCAAGATGTTTGCCTATTATCGTGGCAATTTTGCCTGGTCGGGCGAATACCGTAAGACCTTTCATAAATAACGTGTCGGTCACCCGTTGCTGCTCATCCAGCGCAATGGCTACCACCACGCGCGGTTTAAAACGCCCACCGGAGCGACCAACACCAACCCGACCTTGCTGGCAGAGTTGATCAAACGCCCGGTTAAAGCGGGATATTTGCCAGCCACCAAGCGCCAGTTGCAGGCACCAGGCGATTGCGGCGACGGTAATCAGTGCGGAAACCATTATGTACTCCTTTGATTTTGCCGGATAAGCGCAGCCGCCATCCGGCAATTCAACATTAAAACATCACCTGACCGCCGGTCACGTTGATGGACTGCCCGGTGCAGTAAGAGGCTTTTGGACTGGCGTAAAACAGCAGCATGTTCAGTACGTCCTGATAATCGCAGCCGCGTTTAAGCGGAACCTTATCAATGTAGTACTGCTCCACCTCATCTGGCTTAAGGCCCAGCTTGGTCGCATATTGCGGTAATAACGACTGAAACATTGGTGATTTCAGCAGGTTGCCGAGCATCAGCGAATGTACGGTGATCCCATACTCCGCCAGATCCAGCGCCAGCGACTGAGTTAAGCCCACGCCACCAAATTTTGCCGCGCTGTAGCCTGAATTGTGTTTGCTGCCCACTTTCCCTGATTTTGAGTTGATCTGGATAATGCGTCCCTGCACGCCATCGCGGATCATCAGGCGTGAAAATTCACGAGCACAGAGGAAGTAGCCGACCAGATTGACCTGTAGCGAGCGGTCGAAATCCCCAAGCTGAAAGTCGCTGATAAACGCGGCTTTAGCGATACCCGCACTGTAAACCAGCAGATCGACACGACCGAATATTTCATCCACTCCGCGCGACAGCGCCAGCACGCTCTGTTCGCTGGTGGCATCTGCGCCAAAACCGTACGCGGTACCTTCGCCAAACTCGGCGTTAATTTCTTGCGCGACGTTGGCAGCTTTATCGCTTTGAATATCCACCACCGCGACGCGGTATCCTTCTGTCGCAAGCCCACGGCAAAGGAATGCCCCCAGGGTCTGGCCTCCACCAATGACAACGGCAACCTGATTCATTTTTATCTCCTTCAATCTTAAGCAACAAACTTCAAAATACAGCCCGGGGTGATACCGTCCGGGACGGGGCCCGCAACGTGTACAGTGCCGGGGAATTCCGCTTCGCTCTGCCCGTCAAAGCGCAGGGTGATATGCCCGAGTTCACGTAAGTTTTGTTCCGCCACGCTGCCAACGGCGGTGACCGGGTAGTGGTGCTGGCCCAGTTCAAACTGGATCCCTGCTTGTAAAGAGCCGTTCAGGTCCCCGTGGCAATGGATGAAACAAAACTCTTCGATATCCGCTGGCGCGCCTTCACGAAAGGTAATCAGCATCTGGTCGCACAGTGCATCCGGGGCGCTCTGGCCGATACGGGTGATGGTGGTTTGATAAATGACGGTCATTTTTGAGTGCCCCTTATTGGTAAATAAAGCCAGAAACAAACCAGGCGATGAGAACGGTAGGCGCGCCGGTCAGAAAACGGCTCACCAGTACGGATGGCACGCCGACGCGGACAGTGTCCTGACGCGCTTCGGCCAGCGACAATCCGACCGGAATAAAGTCACATGCAGCCTGGGCGTTAATGGCGAACAGGGCAGGTAGCGCCAGATGCGGAGGAATGTTCCCCAGACCAATCTGTACACCGATCAGCACGCCGATAACCTGGGCGATAACCGCACCGGGGCCGAGGAAAGGCGACAGCAGCGGGAAAGAGCAGATCAGCGCCAGAGTAACCAGTCCCAACGGATGGCTGGCCAGCGGCGCGAGTCCATGGGCAATCCAGTCTCCCAGACCCGAAGCCATAATGATGCCGATCAGTGCCGAGACGAACGCCATAAATGGCAGAATAGTTTTCAGGACGGTATCGATGGTGTCACGTCCGGACTGGAACAGAACCGCAACGGCTGAACCCATGCCCATTCCCACTTTTGCCAACAGGCCGTCGCTTTGTTCGGTAATCTTTTTACTGGTGTCGTAATCGCGACCGATAGTGCTGCTTGCAGGTTGAGGTGCAGCGGATGCCTCGCCGACTATCGTGATGTTTTCTTCTTTCACGCCAGAGACATAGATATCTTCGACAATGTACTGAGCCAGCGGGCCGGATTTACCCGTAGCGTGAATATTCACCGTCGGTATACGGCGTTTGGGATAGATCCCACAGCGCAGCGTGCCGCCGCAGTCGATGATCGCCACACCAATTTCGTTCTCCGGCGGCTCACCTTCTTTGAAGCCATCAACTGCCTGCCAACCGGTCAGGCTTGCTATCCTGTCGACTATTGCGGGGCGAGTTCCGGCGGTGATATAGACAATTTTCTTGCCCGGAATGGCATCCAGTTCAAGGGGGCCACCCCAGCCGCCGGTGCCTTTTTCAATACGAATACGTGTCATGATGTTGCTCCCGCCAGATGCACCTTCTGCTCAAGTTGAATGCCCATTTTTTTCTCAAAGATAGTGGTGGTGAAATCGGTCACCCAGCCGCGGAAGAAGTTAGTCACCAAACCGACCAGCAGGTAGCTCACCGCCAGTGGGCCAAGTGGAAGCCCAAGCGTGGTCAGGCCGCTGGCGATCCCCAAATAGACAAACAGTTCGCCGGGGTTGATGTGCGGGAATAAGCCGTTCATGGAATGGCAACTGTAAGAGGCGGCGGCGTAGTAGCTGGGCTTGTATTTTTCTGGCATAAAGCGACCCAGACTCAGCGTCATCGGGTTACAAAATACAAATGTGCCGATGCACGGCAGCAGCAAATAGCGGGACAGTGGATTCCCGGCGCAGCGCTGAGCAAAACGTTCAATACGCTGCTGGCCGATAAAGTTAATCAGCGCATTCATGATGACCAGCAGGCTAATCAGCAGGGGAAGAATACCGGTCACCATACCGGTAAACACTTCTCCGCCTTTCTGGAACAGCCCGATAAACCACTCAGCACCGAGTGTGATGGTGTCGATCATTATTCTCTCCTGTAGGGATTTTAGTTATCTTGCCAAACGGTGGCTAATTTTAATCAGATCGAAAGATATAAAAGTGTTATTTTGATCTCAAAATGAAAGATAAATATTTTAATTTGAAAGTTATTGCGTGAAGGCTCGCAAATGTGAAGGTCAGAGATGAAAGGGGATGTAAATTCTGTGAAGGAGAGCGACTACCGCTTCCTTGTATGGCGGAGGATGCTTTACCATACTTCTCCCAGGCTGAATTTGTTTAATGGATGTCTCATGTTCAAGCGTCGTTATGTAGCGTTACTCCCCCTTTTCGTACTGCTCGCTGCCTGTAGCAGCAAACCTAAACCTTCAGAGACTCAAACGACTACGGGTGCGCCATCCGGCGGCTTCCTGCTTGAGCCACAGCACAACGTCATGCAAACGGGCGGTGATTTTGCCAATAATCCGAACGCGCAGCAGTTCATCGAAAAAATGGTGAACAAGCACGGCTTTGACCGCCAGCAGCTGCAGGAGATCTTGTCGCAGGCCAAGCGTCTGGACTCGGTATTGCGTTTGATGGACCGCCAGGCACCGACGACTCAACCGCCAGCCGGTCCTAACGGCGCATGGCTGCGCTACCGCAAACAGTTCATCACGCCTGACAACGTGCAAAATGGCGTAGCCTTCTGGAATCAATATGAAGATGCGCTGAACCGTGCGTGGCAGGTCTATGGTGTTCCGCCGGAAATTATCGTTGGCATTATCGGCGTTGAAACGCGTTGGGGCCGCGTGATGGGTAAAACGCGGATTCTGGATGCGCTGGCGACGCTGTCGTTTAACTATCCTCGTCGTGCGGAATACTTCTCTGGTGAACTGGAAACCTTCCTGCTGATGGCGCGAGATGAAAGCGACGATCCGCTCGATTTGAAAGGTTCTTTCGCCGGCGCGATGGGCTACGGCCAGTTTATGCCGTCTTCCTATAAGCAATATGCCGTTGATTTTAATGGTGATGGCCACATTAACCTGTGGGATCCGGTTGATGCCATCGGTAGCGTGGCGAATTACTTCAAGGGCCACGGCTGGGTGAAAGGCGATACGGTCGCGGTGCCGGCAAATGGTCAGGCACCTGGGCTGGCGAACGGCTTTAAAACCCAGTACAGCATTTCTCAGCTTGCTGCGGCGGGTCTGACGCCACAGCAGTCGTTGGGTAATCATCAGCAGGCCAGCCTGCTGCGCCTGGATATTGGTACCGGCTATCAGTACTGGTATGGATTGCCGAACTTCTACACCATCACCCGCTACAACCACAGTACCCACTACGCGATGGCCGTGTGGCAGTTGGGTCAGGCGGTCGCGCTGGCGCGCGTGCAGTAATCGCTCCACCGGCCTACAGGAAGAAATCTCTTGTAGGCCGGATAAGATGCCCTGACATCGTCATCCGGCAGGTCTTATTTATGCAACGGAGCAATTTTTGGAATCCCCCTCGTAAAACGTTCTCTCCATCCCCACATTGGTTATGAAAGTGCTATCTTGTCCGGCATATTTTTTAACTGACAGAGGCTGAAATGACCGACAGTGAACTGATGCAGTTAAGTGAGCAGGTTGGCCTGGCGCTGAAAGCGCGTGGGGCGACCGTTACGACGGCGGAGTCCTGCACCGGCGGCTGGGTGGCCAAAGCGATTACGGATATTGCCGGAAGCTCCGCCTGGTTTGAACGCGGGTTTGTGACCTACAGCAACGAAGCCAAAGCGCAGATGATTGGCGTGCGCGAAGAGACGCTGGCCCAGCATGGGGCGGTGAGCGAGCCTGTGGTAGTGGAGATGGCGATTGGCGCGCTAAAAGCTGCCCGCGCGCATTTCGCGGTCTCGATCAGCGGTATTGCCGGGCCGGATGGCGGCAGTGAAGAAAAGCCCGTGGGTACCGTATGGTTCGCCTTTGCCAGCGCGAGCGGCGAGGGGATTACGCGTCGGGAATGCTTCAGCGGCGATCGCGACGCGGTACGTCGACAGGCGACCGTCTACGCGTTACAAACCCTGTGGCAACAATTTCTACAAAATACTTGATACTGTATGAGCATACAGTATAATTGCCTCAACAGAACATTATCTATCACGTTTCGCGGTTTAACCCGAAAGCGGCATGACAGGAGTAATTAATGGCTATCGACGAAAACAAACAGAAAGCGTTGGCTGCAGCGCTGGGTCAGATCGAAAAGCAATTCGGTAAAGGCTCCATCATGCGCCTGGGTGAAGACCGTTCCATGGATGTGGAAACTATCTCCACCGGTTCGCTTTCTCTGGATATCGCATTGGGCGCGGGCGGTTTGCCAATGGGCCGTATCGTCGAAATCTACGGGCCTGAATCCTCCGGTAAAACAACGCTGACCCTGCAGGTTATTGCCGCTGCGCAGCGTGAAGGTAAAACCTGTGCATTTATCGATGCGGAACACGCGCTGGATCCGGTCTATGCCCGTAAGCTTGGCGTTGATATCGACAACCTGCTGTGTTCTCAGCCGGATACCGGTGAACAAGCGCTGGAAATCTGTGATGCGCTGGCGCGCTCCGGTGCGGTTGACGTTATCGTTGTCGACTCCGTTGCCGCATTGACGCCGAAGGCAGAAATCGAAGGCGAGATTGGCGATTCTCACATGGGCCTTGCGGCGCGTATGATGAGCCAGGCAATGCGTAAGCTGGCCGGTAACCTGAAGCAGTCCAACACGCTGCTGATTTTCATCAACCAGATCCGTATGAAGATTGGCGTTATGTTTGGTAACCCGGAAACCACTACCGGTGGTAACGCCCTGAAATTCTATGCGTCTGTTCGTCTGGACATCCGTCGTATTGGCGCGGTGAAAGAAGGCGACAACGTGGTCGGCAGCGAAACCCGTGTTAAGGTTGTGAAAAACAAAATTGCAGCGCCGTTCAAACAGGCTGAATTCCAGATCCTTTACGGTGAAGGCATCAACTTCTACGGCGAACTGGTTGACCTGGGCGTGAAAGAGAAGCTGATTGAAAAAGCCGGTGCATGGTACAGCTACAACGGTGAGAAAATCGGTCAGGGTAAGGCGAATGCGACCAACTGGCTAAAAGAAAACCCGGCAACTGCGAAAGAAATTGAGAAGAAATTGCGTGAGTTACTGCTCAATAACCAGGATTCAACGCCTGATTTCTCCGTTGATGACAGCGGCGAAGACGTAAAAGAAACGAACGAAGATTTCTGATAATCTGTTTTGAATCGCATGTTGTGAATCACATATAGTAAAGGGCTGCATATCATGCAGCCCTTTTTCATTTCTGAAGGCTTACTATGACAGAAGCAACTTCCCGCCGTTCCGCTTATTCCCGACTGCTTGACCGCGCCGTACGCATTCTGGCGATGCGCGACCACAGCGAGCAGGAACTGCGGCGCAAGCTGGCCGCTCCGGTGATGGGGAAAAATGGACCAGAAGAAATTGATGCCACGCCGGAGGATTACGACAAGGTCATCGCCTGGTGTATTGAAAGTCGTTATCTGGATGATGATCGTTTCGTGCAGCAGTTTATCGCCAGCCGTAGCCGCAAAGGTTATGGACCAGCCCGAGTGCGCCAGGAATTAAACCAAAAAGGGATCGCACGTGAAGCTATCGAGCGGGCCATGCGTGAGTGCGAAATTGACTGGGCAGTGCTTGCACGCGAGCAGGCCATTCGGAAGTACGGTGAACCTTTACCTGTCGATTTTTCAGATAAAGTAAAGGTCCAGCGTTTTTTGCTCTATCGCGGCTATCTGATGGAAGATATTCAGGCAATATGGCGAAATTTTGACGATTGACCGCATACGGGATTTTACTTCCCAGTAAAGAAAACTTATCTTATTCCCACTTTTCGATTGCCAGAGGCGCAGTTTGCGTGCCGATGCTGGTAATGACATTTCGTTAGCTTGATTTCTTCAGGATAATTATGAGCAAGAGCACCGCTGAGATCCGTCAGGCGTTTCTCGATTTTTTCCATAGTAAAGGACACCAGGTAGTTGCCAGCAGCTCCCTGGTACCGAACAATGACCCTACTTTGTTGTTTACCAACGCCGGGATGAACCAGTTCAAGGATGTTTTCCTTGGCCTCGACAAGCGTAATTATTCCCGCGCAACCACCTCGCAGCGTTGTGTACGTGCGGGCGGTAAGCACAATGACCTGGAAAACGTCGGTTACACTGCACGTCACCACACTTTCTTCGAAATGCTGGGCAACTTCAGCTTCGGCGATTACTTCAAACACGACGCTATTCAATATGCATGGGAACTGCTGACCGGTGAAAACTGGTTTGCCCTGCCAAAAGAGCGTCTGTGGGTAACCGTCTATGAAACTGACGATGAAGCCTATGAAATCTGGGAAAAAGAAGTCGGTATTCCGCGCGAACGTATCATCCGTATCGGTGATAACAAAGGTGCGGCTTATGCTTCAGACAACTTCTGGCAGATGGGTGATACCGGTCCTTGCGGTCCATGTACCGAAATTTTCTACGACCACGGCGACCATATCTGGGGTGGACCTCCGGGAAGCGCAGAAGAAGATGGGGATCGCTACATTGAGATCTGGAACATCGTCTTCATGCAGTTCAACCGTCAGGCTGACGGCACCATGGAACCGCTGCCGAAACCGTCCGTGGATACCGGTATGGGTCTGGAGCGTATTGCGGCCGTGCTGCAACACGTTAACTCCAACTATGAAATCGACCTGTTCCGCTCATTGATCGAATCCGTGGCGAAAGTCACTGGCGCAACCGATCTGAGCAACAAGTCTCTGCGCGTTATCGCTGACCATATCCGTTCCTGTGCATTCCTGATTGCCGATGGCGTTGTCCCGTCGAATGAAAACCGTGGCTATGTGCTGCGCCGTATCATTCGTCGCGCGGTACGTCATGGCAACATGCTGGGCGCGAAGGATACCTTCTTCTACAAGCTGGTTGGTCCGTTGGTGGACGTCATGGGCTCTGCAGGTGAAGAACTGAAGCGTCAGCAGGTTATGGTTGAACAGGTTCTGAAAACCGAAGAAGAGCAGTTTGCGCGTACTCTGGAGCGTGGTCTGGCGCTGCTGGACGAAGAACTGGCAAAACTGTCTGGCGATACGCTGGATGGCGAAACCGCATTCCGTCTGTATGACACCTACGGTTTCCCGGTTGACCTGACGGCAGACGTTTGCCGCGAGCGTAACATTAAGGTTGATGAAGCGGGCTTTGAAGCTGCAATGGAAGAACAGCGCCGTCGTGCGCGTGAAGCCAGCGGTTTTGGCGCAGACTACAATGCGATGATTCGCGTTGATGGCGCCTCTGAATTTAAAGGCTACGAGCACCTGGAACTGAACGGCAAAGTGACCGCGCTGTTTGTTGATGGTAAAGCGGTAGACGCAATTAACGCAGGTCAGGATGCCGTTGTCGTACTGGATCAGACGCCGTTCTATGCGGAATCTGGTGGTCAGGTTGGCGACAAGGGTGAGCTGAAAGGCGCAGGCTTCGCGTTTGCCGTTAGCGACACGCAGAAATATGGCCAGGCCATTGGTCACATTGGCAAGCTGTCTGCGGGTTCTCTGAAAATTGGTGATGCGGTACAGGCTGATGTGGATGAAGCCCGTCGTGCGCGTATTCGTTTGAACCACTCCGCAACGCACCTGATGCACGCAGCGCTGCGCCAGGTTCTGGGCACACATGTGGCACAGAAAGGTTCGTTGGTTAACGATAAACTGCTGCGCTTCGACTTCTCTCATACCGAAGCAATGAAGCCTGCTGAAATCCGTGCCGTTGAAGATCTGGTGAACGCGCAAATCCGTCGCAACTTGCCGATTGAAACGAACATCATGGATCTCGAAGCGGCAAAAGCCAAAGGCGCAATGGCACTGTTTGGCGAGAAATATGACGACCATGTGCGCGTTCTGAGCATGGGTGATTTCTCTACCGAGTTGTGTGGCGGTACTCACGCCAGCCGTACGGGTGATATCGGTCTGTTCCGCATTGTGTCCGAGTCAGGTACTGCGGCAGGCGTTCGTCGTATTGAAGCCGTAACCGGTGAAGGTGCTATCCAAACCGTGCATGCTGAGAGCGATCGCTTAAGCGATATTGCGCAGCTGCTGAAAGGCGATAGCCAGAATATCGGTGACAAAGTTCGTTCCGTGCTGGAGCGTACACGTCAACTGGAAAAAGAATTGCAGCAATTGAAGGAACAGGCTGCGGCGCAGGAGAGTGCAAATCTTTCCAGCAAAGCGGTTGATATCAACGGCGTGAAGTTGCTGGTCAGCGAACTCGCGGACGTTGAGCCGAAAATGTTGCGTACCATGGTTGATGATCTGAAAAATCAACTGGGGTCTACCGTTATCGTTCTGGCAACGGTAGTGGAAGGTAAGGTTTCTCTGATTGCGGGTGTGTCTAAGGACGTGACAGATCGCGTGAAAGCAGGGGAACTGGTTGGAATGGTCGCTCAGCAGGTCGGCGGCAAGGGTGGCGGTCGTCCGGACATGGCGCAAGCCGGTGGTACGGATGCAGCGGCTCTGCCTGCAGCGTTAGCCAGTGTGAAAGGCTGGGTCAGCGCAAAACTGTAATAATTATAAGCGTAAGTCGACGCTGCGGACTTCAATCCGCAGCGTTTGAATCAACGCTATCGACAACGATAAAGTCAGGTTGAAGTTGTGTATATCGGCTAAACTTAGGTTTAACAGAATGTGATGCCGTGACTGCTTACACTTAGGTGTTTGTCATCGCTTACTTTTTGGCGTTATATGATGGATAATGCCGGGATACAGAGAGACCCGACTCTTTTAATCTTTCAAGGAGCAAAGAATGCTGATTCTGACTCGTCGAGTTGGTGAGACCCTCATGATAGGCGATGAGGTCACCGTGACAGTTTTAGGGGTGAAGGGCAACCAGGTGCGCATTGGCGTAAACGCCCCGAAAGAAGTTTCTGTCCATCGTGAAGAGATCTACCAGCGTATCCAGGCTGAAAAATCCCAGCAGTCCAGTTACTAAGGTTTTCGCGTCTCACCTTTCTGGTGAGGCGCAACCTGATTGAGTTACTCTTTTTCTTCTCTTTTCTTCTTTGTCTTCCCCATTTTTTCGATTCCACTGCGCGTAATGCCTTTTCCTGCGAAGTTTCCGTTTGTTCACTCCTTCAGGAAATTGCCAATTTATCTGTTGATAAAACACTCTTTTTGCCGTTTTTACAGACTAATTGCGCGTGAAATGTGCAAACGATAAAAGCTCTGGAAAAATTGTTTGACTTATAAGTCCCAGAAAGTAATATGTGCGCCACGCAGCGACGATGAGCAGAAACAAGTTCTTCGAAGCACTCGCAAGAGGCGTGTTGGTGAGGTGGCCGAGAGGCTGAAGGCGCTCCCCTGCTAAGGGAGTATGCGGTCAAAAGCTGCATCCGGGGTTCGAATCCCCGCCTCACCGCCATTTGCATCCGTAGCTCAGCTGGATAGAGTACTCGGCTACGAACCGAGCGGTCGGAGGTTCGAATCCTCCCGGATGCACCAT
>NZ_JAOWHB010000052.1:39845-42688 GCF_030332845.1 Citrobacter sp. Cpo061 | reverse complement strand
GGACCACAATTGATAACTATGGACAGAAGGTATATGACAAAAATAATACTCTTCGGGTTGTTGTTGGCAAGTATTAGCGGGTGCACCTCTATTTCTGGAGCGTTAAATAGCGGATTTAAAAGTGTAGATTGTACGGCTGTATATTCGTCACATTTAGGTGCGGGTGCTGAACTTCGTACGGCAACAGTTGCCATCAAACAGATTCGTATTGATAAAAATGGAACATACTGGATCAGACCTGTAAATAATCTGCAGGTCCGATTCTTTACAGGCTGGAAATCAATCGGACAGTTAACGGATTACCAGTGCAAAGGGGAGGATTATGGCCTACGGAGTACAGCTATTCGACGCGAATGGTAACGAACTGACTGGACGATTCATTCCTGCCTTTGTTGCAGCTTTCATCAGTAGCCCTGCATCTGGTACAAGGGTTTTCCCTGTTATTGAGGGGAAAACACTGGTTGCCGAACCTCAGCGACTTAGCTCGCCATTAAACCCCGATTTGCCCGGGGCTACTGCAACGGTAACGGGTAACAACACAGTAACCTGGTCCGGAGCCTCCACCGATCAACCTGTAATCATCTTATACAAATGAGCGAATATGGATTAAAGATTTACCGTGATGATGGAAGCTTATTTATGAGCCCGGACGTAACTCCCATGAACTACGTCGGTAAGTACAGATACACGGACAATAGCATCATTCAGTTGAGCGTCCCGGATACGGCAAACATTATGCCCTTCATTCGTAATGACGACGTGAACGGGGTCACTCATTTAACATGGGCAACATCTGGCGGGAAGTGGTACATAAATGTGAATACCAGTGGTGCCGGCTGGGTATATGTTTTTGCGAATATCGTCACTGTCGAGCATGGCATTGGACTGGCTGTTTATGATGTAAACGGCAGGATGATATGGAATACGGATTGTTTGCCTCTGGCAATTATGACTGCCCCAAATCCCTGGGATGGCTCACCGATTAATTCGTCTTCAACGGTATATGACGTAAATGTCGGATTTCCGGCTGCGGTCATGCCGGGAATTTGCTCAAATTATCTGATAGTTCTCAATCCACAGATGCCACTGTATCTGTATGGCTCGATGGTAGCGCGAGCTTATGATAATACTGTGGGTGCCCGAGTATGGAATGGTCAGCAGATCAATGGGCGTCCACCATTGCCAAAATTTAGAGTGAATTACATTTACATCGATACTCGACTTTACCCCTAAATATATTTTCCTTCCAAAATTAAAAACCTCGCTCCGGCGGGGTTTTCTATTATCTGAATTCAGGAGATATCCATGTCAGCAGGAACATTAACCCTGACGAATAACTCTGCTGCGGTCGCTGGCAGCGGAACCGCGTTTACTACCGAGGTGGCGGCCGGAGATTTTATTGTTGTCACTGTCGGCGGCGTTCCCTATACGCTCCCGATTAAATCAGTGGAAAGCGGTACAGCGTTGACGCTGGTAAGCAATTTCACCGGGCCAACACAGGCTGGTGCGGCCTGGTCAGCTGTTCCCCGTATGGCGCTGAATATGGTCACCGCGGCGCTGGTGGCGCAGAGTGCAGAAGCCCTGCGCGGACTGAACTACGACAAGCAGAACTGGCAACAGGTTTACAGTACCGCTGGCAGCATCACCGTGAGGCTGCCTGATGGTACGACATTCACCGGGCCGTCATGGAAATATCTTTCCGACAATATGGCGACAAAATCGGGTGGTACTGTTCCAGTCAATCAAGGTGGCACGGGTGCGCCTGATGCAGAAGGGGCACGTGCTTCTCTTAAATCGTCTTTTCAGGATGACCAACCAATTGGGGGCGATGAGAGTATCAACGGGTTGCGATTTTTCAAACCTGGATTCTATTTCAAACAATATGACCCTGCGGCAACGATAGAGAATGGCTTCCCACCAGGTAACCGCTCGGGGGCACTGCACACACTTTTAAATGGTGCGAACGGCAGTAAAGGCGTGACACAGCTTTACTACCCTTATTCTGGTGTGGGTGGGGTTTATATCCGTCAATTCGACGCTGCCAAAGATACCTTTTTTGATCAAGGTTTGTTGGCGAATGGCTGGAAAGAATTACTTTCCTCTAACGGGAATATCGTCGCTAGCGCTGATGCTCCTGTAACCGCGTCCAATCGCATTACGGACATAAATAATGCAAAGGCTAACCACGTAGGATTTTGTTATAACAGTGCAGCTAACTCACCGGGGGTAAGCGGCACGTTTATGTCATTTGCAAATAGCGTGTATGGCGGGTACGGATTTCAACTGTTAGGTTCTTATGATAATCCTGGCAGTCTGTACTATCGATCAAGAAACGGTGACGCGAGTATCTGGTATCCATGGGTTAAATTGTATGGGACTAACAACACGACAACCGACACTAACGGGAATCTACGCCCGGCTTCCCCTATCGTTAAGCTGAACGGAGACGGTACGGCAGAACTCAACGAGGAAGCCGAAGGTGTTATGGCTGAGCGCATCGACACCGGCATTTATAAGATTTCCGGGGTCCTGGGTTTTAACTCTGAACCGATATGGGGAGGAGTGGATGGTGGTTTCGTTATTCCCGTCAATACAAATGGACTGCCTTTACTGTGGGTGGATTATGAAATCGATCCGGATGGTTCCATAACGCTTAAAACATATCACCGTATTCACCACAGTGCGCCAAAATTTGCCCGGAATCTGATTGGTATTAAAAATGAAGATGGTTCGTTTACTGAAACGGTGCAGGATGGTGAACCAGTTGATATCCCCGCTGGTCGCTGGGTAGACCTGCGCGTTGAGATGCCCAGGAACAGCCTCTGGAATATTAAACAACAGGA
>NZ_JAOWHB010000052.1:0-39766 GCF_030332845.1 Citrobacter sp. Cpo061 | reverse complement strand
ACGGTTCAAGGCGTTTAATCTGAAACCAGCCACATATCAGCCTCTTCAAACATTTCCTGAACAGTACGGCTTATCTGTTCCTTCTCATGCTTGCTGGCGTCAGTGTCGATCTCCGGCAGCGTCATCATCGGTTTTACCCAAGTACCAGTATCGGGAAAAGGCGCGGTTTCACACTTATTTCCCTTAGAATTACATCCTTTACATTAGACCTATGAATACAAGATGAAGTGCCACTTATTTGGCTAAAATGCAAACATAAATCTAACTTGGATGTGGTTTTGCGTTATTTTATAACGTTCTTTTCTAATAAAAAACATAAAGAAATATTTGTTTTAGCCGATAATCTGTTTTAACTGTATGTATTTGATTCACGACAGATAGTAGAATGTATGTTGTTACATAGGGTCAGGCATATAAAGAGGGCGGTGTGAAGAATAACCACAATTTAAAACGAATTAAGCCTTATGTGATATCAATCACGTTTTCATTTTTTATTTTTTTCTCATTGTCTGAGATTTCAATGTATTATATATACAAGGAGAGGATTGCATCATATACAGAACGAGTTTTGAATAGAAGCGTTAGTCTCATTCAACAGATTGATAAAATAAATGATAGTTATGAAATATTTAATGCTTATAGTCCTTGTAGTGAACTACAACTTCATGCTCTAAGAGTGGCCTTATGGCCCTATGCTCTTATAAAAGATATATCATTTATTTCAAATGGTGCAGTCATATGTAGTGCTTTATGGGGAGTGTTGCCAGCACCATTGCTTCTCAATATCTATGATAGAAAAGTTGAAAAGGACAATGTAACTTGGTTTTTTGGTGTGTTACTGGAAAATAATGTAAAAGCTGATTTGCTAAGCAATCAAAAATTAGCCATAACGATTTCACCATTTGCATTTAATAGATTTGTTACAGACCATGAAGAGAAGGGGTTTTCTGCAATTGTAGGTGACAGAGATCATTCGCTTCATTTGTTCAAACTTGGTGAGCAGGTCGATCTTCTTGAAGAGGCTCAGCATGATAAATCCTACCAACTAGGACTTATTACCACGCAAAGCTGTAATAAAAATAATAATGTCTGTGTCATGGGGGGAGTTAAATTTCCGTGGATGAGTTTCGATAGTTGGCTAACGATGTTGTTGATTTCCTTTACATCTATTGTAACCGGTGTTCTTCTGGGTGGTTTTTATAATCAAAGAGTTGCACGTAAGCAATCATTAGTTTCAAGATTAAAAAATGCGATAAGAAGCGAATCATTATATCTTGTGTATCAACCTATTTATAAAATAAAAACCGGAAAAATTATTGGTGTGGAAGCACTAATTAGATGGGATGATCATGATATTGGTAGCATTCCTCCTGATATTTTTATCCCTATTGCAGAGAAGCATGGTTTAATCCAGGAAATAAGTGATTTTGTATTTCGAATGGCAGTAAAGCAAACCATGTCTCTTTCTGAGGAATTTGATATTTTTATAAGCATTAATGTTAGTTCTCAAGACCTTCTGTCGGAATCATTTCAAGAAAAAGTGTTTCAGATGATTGATGAATCAAATATAAAACCTGGTATGATAATGATGGAGTTAACAGAAAGGCAGAGCGCGGAAATAAATTCCCTCCAAAAGGTTATTTCTTTATTTAATAATAAAGGTATATCAATAGCTATTGATGATTTCGGGACTGGTCATTCAAATTTAAACTGGCTATCAAATTTACAAATAGATGAAATTAAAATTGATAAATCAATTACAGATTCTATCGATGAATGCTCTGTAAATAATAATGTATTGTCAGGGTTGGTGGAGATTTTTAAAGATATAACTCACAAAGTTGTTTTCGAAGGTGTAGAAACATCAACTCAGGTGAAATATTTAACTGAAATGTTCCCTGAGTGCGGTGTCCAGGGGTGGTATTACTCAAAGCCACTATCTATAGATAAATTGACAAAATTAGTCGAGGGTGCCAATTTGCCTTAACATTTAACACTTTATTTTCATTGTTTTCGCATTCTATATAACACGTGTAACCGCGAGCTATATAAATTTAACTGCAGAAGGATTTTGATATCTTGCCGCATTCAATCTGCGAGTTGGTTCAAAATTGTATGTAATGTCATGTTCGGCTTCATCAGAGAGCTGGCCGAGTTAGGCTTCACGCGTCATTGACTGGGAATATCTTCCACACAGTCTCACCTCTAGGTTGTACTTTGAAGTATAGGTTTTAGCTCAGAAAGTGTTGGTATATTAAGTATGGATAAACGCGTAACTAGTTGAATTTTATGAAGTGGAAATATTGTGGATATACCAGCAAGAAAAGTTAAGTTATTGAAAATATTACCAATGAAATCGGTCTCGAAAACCGGAGTAGGGGCAACTCTACCGGGGGTTCAAATCCCCCTCTCTCCGCCACTATTCAAGCACTTGCACGCCTCGCTTTCAACGACAGTTCTCATGGATGTTTTTTTCTTTGAGTATCCTCACAAGTTTATCGTTGTAATGCCCGCGTGGTAAAAAAATACGTTTCGTATAAATAAAAAGCCCGCTTCATATGAAGCGGGCTTGCTTGTTTTTGCGTCAATTAGAACTGGTAGATCATACCAACACCTACAACATCATCAGTAGAAATACCGACTGCGTCGTAGAATGCATCATCGCCGTCAAGCAGGTTGATTTTGTAATCAACGTAGGTGGAGAAGTTTTTGTTGAAGTAGTAGTTAGCACCAATAGATACGTACTTAACCAGATCTTTGTTGTTGTACTTATTGGTAATGAATCCCATGTCTTCAGTCAGGTCCTTACCTTTAGATTGCAGGTAAGAAATTTCCGGACGCAGACCGAAATCAAACTGGTATTGAGCCGTTACTTCGAAGTTCTGAGTTTTGTTGGCAAAACAGATACTACAATCGCTACTTCCTACTGGGGTCATATTGCGGGTTTCCGCATATATGGTTGCCAGATAGATGTTGTTAGCATCGTATTTCAGACCAACAGTCCAGGCTTCTGCTTTTTCACCATTTGCAGTGGTACCATACTGTTGTTCATTGGTACGGTCAGACGTTGAGAATGCTGCACCAGCACTGATACCCATGCCGAAGTCGTAAGTGGTGGACATACCGAAACCGTCGCCGTTCTGTTTGCGCACATTACGACCGTTGTTGGTTCCTTCCTGACCAAAGACAGAGTTTTTGCTCTCATTTGCACCTTGATACTGCAGTGCAAAATTCAGGCCCTCAACCAAGCCAAAGAAATCAGTGTTGCGGTAAGTTGCTACACCGTTGGTACGGCCTGTCATAAAGTTATCAGTGTAGGTGTATGAATCACCGCCCCATACAGGCAACATGTCGGTCCATGCTTCGATGTCATACAGCACGCCATAGTTACGGCCATAGTCGAAGGAGCCATAATCACTGAATTTCAGACCCGCAAAACCCAGACGAGTAGCGGTATTTGCATTATCATCTTCAATTTCATTTGCTTGAATATTGTATTCCCACTGACCAAAACCGATCAGATCAGAATTAATCTGAGTTTCACCTTTAAAACCCAGACGTACATATGTAGCGTCCCCGTCCTCAGTAGTATCTTCGGAGAAGACATGACGTGCATCGACTTTACCGTACAGATCCAGTTTATTGCCGTTCTTATTATAGATTTCAGCCGCATTTGCTGCGCCTGCAGCTAATAAAGCAGGGAGAAGCAGTGCCAATACTTTTCTTTTCATTATGTATTCCCTTTGCATGATAATTAAAATGAATATGTAGTACTATACGAGTGACTACATTTGGATACTATCTATGAAGTTCATTTAATTTAAAATATAACATGTAACAAATGTATTTAAAATATTTCAAAATGTTTCTTTTGCATCTTTGTATAATTATGCGTGTGTGTTAATTACATTGGTATTCGCCATGTGAATTGTTTTTAATCAGTTAGTTATATGTGTTTATCTATTTATTTGTTATGTGCATTTTATTTGTTTTAGATGTTTGTTTTTAATATTCATATAAATTATTTTTCGATATTGGTGTCGTGGGTTTTATAAATTCATGTGGATTTTATTTTTAGTGCAATAATAAAAGATGATTATGTAATGGGGCGGGCAGTGGTCTGCAATGAAAATTGTTGCTAAGGTGATTTTCTTTCTACAAAGGGAGATAGCATGAAACTGCACGACTGGCAGTCGCGATTTGAAGCCTGGTTAGCTGATAACCATTCTGGACAAGATGCTGCACATGACATCTTTCACTTTCGACGTGTGTGGATAACGGCGCAAAAGCTGAGTACAGATGCAACCGTAGACTGGCTGGTGGTGTTGACCGCGTGCTACTTCCACGATCTCGTCAGTCTGCCAAAGAACCATCCTGAGCGTCATTGTTCGTCGGTACTGGCAGCCAAGGAAACATGTCGTGTTTTGATGCGCGATTTTCCGGATTTTCCACAACAGCGGTTATCGGCAGTGTGTCATGCCATTGAGGCGCACAGTTTTAGCGCCAAAATCGCGCCAGAAACCCTTGAAGCGAAAATCGTGCAGGATGCAGACCGGCTTGAGGCGCTGGGTGCAATTGGTTTAGCGCGCGTATTTGCCGTTTCAGGGGCGTTAGGGGTTGCGCTGTTTGATGCGGAAGATCCGTTTGCCCGAAAGCGTAGCCTAGACGATAAACAGTACGCGCTCGATCACTTCCAGACCAAGTTATTGACGTTGCCGTTGACGATGCAAACCGAGCAAGGGCGGCATTTGGCACAACATAATGCGGATTTTTTACTGACGTATATGGCGAAGCTGAGTGCGGAGCTAAAAGGAGAATACGAAATGCTGGATCTTGACGCGATTCAACCCTTTAAAGCGCGCTAGTCGCCAATACGGCTGAAACGTCAACCGTGCTAATTTATGTTAATCTGTCGGTTATCCATTTCTGCCGGTTAAATGTATGCAGGATAATTTTTCAGTAGCAGGCTCCATGAACCCGATGACAGATGAAAACGAGGCCGACGTGCAGGTGATGTTGGCCAAGTTGCTTGAAATATATGACGTGAAAACGCTGGTTGCTCATCTGAATGGCGTTGGTGAGAACCGCTGGAGCCCGGCCATCTTTAAGCGAGTGGTTGCTAATGAAACATGGCATCGCCTCAGCGACCGCGAGCTCATTCATCTGAATACTTTGTTGCCGAAACCACCTGCGCATCATCCGCATTATGCCTTTCGCTTTATCGATCTTTTTGCCGGTATTGGCGGCATTCGTCGCGGCTTTGAAGCGATTGGCGGGCAGTGCGTGTTTACCAGTGAGTGGAACAAGCATGCGGTGCGCACCTATAAAGCGAACAACTACTGCGATCCGCTCCAGCACAACTTTAATGAAGATATTCGTGATATCACACTCAGCCATCACGATGGGGTGAGTGACCAGCAGGCGGCAGAACATATTCGCCAGCATGTTCCTGAACATGACGTGCTGTTAGCCGGATTCCCTTGTCAGCCATTTTCTCTGGCTGGTGTATCAAAGAAAAATGCGTTAGGGCGGGCACATGGTTTCGCCTGTGATACGCAAGGCACGCTATTTTTTGACGTGGTGCGCATTATCGATGCGCGTCGGCCCGCCATATTTGTGCTCGAAAACGTCAAAAACCTGAAGAGTCACGATCAGGGCAAAACGTTTCGCATCATTATGCAAACGCTGGACGAGCTGGGTTATGACGTAGCGGATGCGGCGGATAACGGTCCGGACGATCCGAAAATCATTGATGGGCAACATTTTTTGCCTCAGCATCGCGAACGTATCGTGCTTGTCGGCTTCCGACGCGATCTGAATTTGAAATCAGACTTCACGCTGCGGGATATTGTCACGCGTTATCCGCCGCGGCGTACCACGCTGGCGGAACTGCTTGAGCCGACCGTCGATGCGAAATATGTACTGACGCCAGTGCTGTGGAAATACCTCTATCGCTATGCGAAAAAGCATCAGGCGCGGGGCAATGGATTTGGCTATGGCATGGTGTATCCCGGTAACCCTGATAGCGTAACGCGCACATTATCTGCGCGTTATTATAAAGATGGGGCGGAGATCTTGATTGACCGTGGCTGGGATATGGCGCTGGGTGAAATAGATTTTGACGATCCGCAGAATCAGCGCCACCGCCCACGCAGACTTACGCCCAGAGAGTGCGCGCGTCTGATGGGGTTTGAATCTCCGCAGGGCTATCAGTTCAGGATCCCTGTGTCAGATACCCAGGCTTATCGCCAGTTTGGTAATTCGGTGGTCGTTCCGGCATTTGCGGCGGTGGCCAGGTTGCTGGAGCCGAAAATCAGGCAGGCAGTTGCTATTCGCGAGAAAGAGAACCAGCGTGGCAGACGTTCACGATAAAGCAACACGCAGTAAAAATATGCGGGCGATAGCTACCCGCGATACCGCAATTGAAAAACGCCTTGCCAGCGTGCTGACAGAGCAGGGGGTAACGTTTCGCGTGCAGGATGCGACGTTACCCGGTCGCCCTGATTTTGTGGTGGATGATTATCATTGTGTGATTTTTACTCATGGCTGTTTCTGGCACCACCACGATTGCTATTTGTTTAAAGTCCCCGCGACACGAACGGAATTCTGGCTGGAAAAAATAGGCAAAAATGTCCAGCGCGATGCGCGGGATTGTGAAAAGTTGCAGGCTCTGGGCTGGCGCGTACTGATTGTCTGGGAGTGCGCCCTGCGTGGTCGCAAAAAGCTGGACGATGAAGCGTTATCTGAACGTGTCATCGAGTGGATCTGCGGCGGTGGTGACACCGCGCAGATCGACACTCTCGGTATTCATTTACTGTAACGTTTTTTCCGACGGGGTAGCAACGGCATCCGCTTTAACAGGGAACAGGTATTTCCCCAACGTTACCAACACCACAGCAAACACGATCACGCCGAGCGCCAGCCATTCGATAGGGGCCAGTCTTTCTCCCCCCAGACCGGTACCTAACAGCACGGCAACAACCGGATTGACGTAGGCATAGCTGGTGGCTAGCGCCGGGCTGACATTGCGGATCAGGAACATATACGCATTAATGGCAATAATGGAGCCAAACAGGGCCAGGTAAGCCACCGCCATAAAGCCTGAAAATGTTGGCATGGTGGTCAGTTTTTCCCCGGAGAGTAGCGATGCGCACATCAGCACAATACCGGCGGCTAACATTTCAATGGCTCCGGCCATCATGCCAACGGGTAGCGTAATGCGTGAACCGTACACCGAGCCAAACGCCCAGCTTATTGAACCGATCAGGATCAAAATAGCGCCCCACGGATTGCCACTTAAATTGCCTCCGCTGTTTAGCATGATGATCCCTGCTAGCCCAATCGCTATCCCCAACCATTCCAGCTTGCGCGTTTTGATGCCAAAAAAGTGGCTAAAACACAGCGTAAATAACGGGACGGTGGCGACCACAACGGCGGCAATACCGGAAGGGACATTTTGGTGTTCTGCGACGGTGACCAGCCCATTACCTACAGCCAGCAGCAGGATACCAATTAACGCGGCGTTCAGGATTAGGCGTAAGGGGGGCAGCTTATGCCCACGAATAAGTAAGAAACTTGTTAATAAAATTCCCGCGGAGAGAAAACGTACGGCTGCCATCATTAACGGCGGCCAGCTTTCAACGCCAATGCGAATAACGAAGTACGTGGAACCCCAAATGATGTACAGCGCGAATAGCGCACTGAAAAGCGGTAACAATTGCCTGAAACGCATAATCCCTCACGGTGGAAATAAAAAGGTGCAACATAGTAAACGTCAAAACTATCTTACTGGCGAGATTTATAATTACGTGTTGATGTTAAAAACTTGTTGACCAGAAAGGTCAGTTTCAGCATGGCGTGTTTTACTTCATACTTATGACTGCAAAAAAATAATATTGAGGGTGAAAATTTTGGCAGGAAGTAGCTTACTGACCTTACTCGATGATATCGCCACGCTGCTGGATGATATCTCAGTGATGGGAAAACTGGCCGCGAAAAAAACCGCGGGCGTGCTGGGGGATGATCTGTCGCTTAATGCGCAGCAGGTGTCGGGCGTGCGGGCGAACCGCGAACTCCCGGTGGTCTGGAGTGTGGCGAAAGGATCGTTTGTTAACAAAGTTATTCTGGTGCCGTTGGCGCTATTGATAAGCGCATTTATTCCCTGGGCGATCACCCCCTTATTAATGGTAGGCGGGGCGTTTCTCTGTTTTGAAGGGGTGGAAAAGGTTCTGCATACCCTGGAGGCGCGGAAGCACAAAGAAACTCCGGAAGAACGTCAGCAGCGTCTGACATCTTTGGCGGCGCAGGATCCGCTCACCTTTGAGAAAGATAAAATCAAAGGGGCAATACGTACCGACTTCATTTTGTCTGCCGAGATTGTCGCAATTACGCTGGGTATTGTAGCGGACGCACCCTTGCTGAATCAGGTGTTGGTGCTATCAGGTATCGCGTTAGTGGTGACCGTGGGCGTGTATGGCCTGGTCGGGATTATCGTTAAGCTTGACGACATTGGGTACTGGTTGGCAGAAAAGCGCAGCCTGCTTGCCCAGTCGTTGGGCAAAGGGTTACTGGTGGTTGCCCCCTGGCTTATGAAAACACTTTCTGTGGTCGGCACACTGGCGATGTTTTTAGTGGGAGGCGGCATTGTGGTACACGGAATATCGCCGCTGCATCATGCGATTGAACATTTTGCTCAGCAGCAAAGTACATTGATTTCGCTAATGCTTCCGACCCTGCTTAACCTGGTGCTCGGCTTTATCATCGGTGGGATTGTCGTTTTGCTGGTAAAAGCTGTCGCCAGAGTGCGCGGGATTTCGCACTAATTGTTACAGGACTGATTACGCAAAACGCCTCCTTGTCATCTAAGGTGTAAAGGTTTCTCTTGATACAGGAGGCAGGTATGGTCTTTTCTGTCAGTGAGGAAGTCACCTCCAAAGAGGGTGGCCCACGTATGATCGTTACCGGGTATGCCAGCGGAATGGTGGAATGTCGCTGGTACGACGGCTTTGGCGTTAAACGGGAAGCATTCCGTGAAGATGAACTGGTGGTGCCTGGAGAGCGAAGACAGCTCTCCCAGGATGCCTGAACATTTGGCTCGACCGTAACCTGGTGATCTCTCACCCATTAGTTATATTTATCATTCCGGTGAGAATTATTTACTTGTCAGGCAAAAAAATTGCAGATAAGGTTTGGTTCACATCAGATTTTCTGGTGTAACGAATTTACAAGTGCTTCTTGCATAAGCAAGCTTGATCCCGACCCGATAAGGGCCGGGATTTTTTTCGCCCTCAGTCAGCGATTGATTTCCGACACGCTAAAATCATGGATATCAAGCTCGAACGCATCGGCCAGTTCATGCCATGTATGGTAATCACGCCCGTCAACGCTGACGCGCTCCGGGTCATCCTGGCTGCGATGAATTTCACTCTCGCAGATTTCGTTGATTGCCTTTAGCAGCGCGTCGACATCGACGCTGACTTCACGTTTGGCCGTATCGCTGTACTCTTTCGCGGTTTTCATCCTCATACCTCTCAACCGTTAAGGATACCGGGGGAGCGTACCCAAACATCAGATACGCACAACTTAAGTATAGACCGTCGATAAAACCCGCAATCGCGCGTGTACAGCGCTGCCAGAAAAAGGAATTTGTTCTACACTGGCACAAAGCCACAGGAGGAAAACTATGAAGGTGAATGATCGGGTCACAGTCAAAACGGACGGCGGTCCTCGTCGACCGGGCGTGGTACTGGCAATCGAAGAATTTAGTGAAGGCACCATGTACCTGGTTTCGCTGGAAGACTACCCGCTCGGTATCTGGTTCTTTAATGAATCAGGTCATCAGGATGGTATCTTTGTGGAAAAAGTGGAGTGACATGAGTTCCGCTGTTTGATTCTGACTGGTGGAGTCGCCACCAGTCAGAACGTCTTAGCGCATATTCACAAAGATACCATTGGTGACGTTATCCGTAAGCCTTACAACGTGATAGATAACTTGCTTATTATGCGTTTTAATCTTTCGTTTTATATTCCCCTTATGGGATGACACCGTCTTGGCTTTGATATTCATTTGATCTGATATCTGTATTGTTCCTTGACCCTCCATCCACATACGCAGCATGCTGGATTCGGTTCGACTTAATGATAATGTCGGCAGATTCACATCAATAGCAATATCTACTTCCTTTTTCAGAATATCGCCAAGTAGTTTATCCAGTGAGTCAGGTTTAATCGATTTAGAACTAATCAATAAATTTTTTCTGACGAGTAGATATTCATCAAAATGCACGTTGGCAATTGCCATAAACACAATAAATAATGTGCTGGGATGCTGATTAATGATTTGCTTTATTTGCTGGCTATTAGCAGGATCGTGGATAAAGCAGTCCTCATTAATAAACACCACAGCGGGTTGTTGAGAGACACAGGCGAGACTGAGTTCATCAACGTTGGAAATGTTGTTGATTTCCCTTTTTTTCACTCCCCGACTTACCAGATATCCGGTTAATCCTAGTCGGGTGTAACTGCATAAATCCATAATAATCGTTGACATGGCATACCCTCACTCAATGCGTAACGATAATTCCCCTTACCTGATTATTTCATCACAACTAAACGGAATAATAACGACCCAAGATGACGCTTTCGCTGTTTTTCAGGCGAATTTACTATCCCGTAAAGTTGCGTATAATTTGCCAGGAAACATCTTAAAGTAAAGTGAATGTTGCGTTATGTGAGTGAGGCAAAAACAAATAAGCCGCGACAGAGATATCCTGGTGGATGTTGTCACTTTTTAAATTTAGGACAATCCTTAGTAAAACAGGATAAAAAATAAGGGTTATTATTTTCCAGGCATTTCGCTGACGATATCGGCCAGTAAATTAAAAATTTCACTGAATAATCGTTCGCAGAATGGCGCAATTAATGGCATTAGCGCCGCCATTAGTGAAATACCTACGGTCAGAGTGAGAGGAAAGCCGATGACGAAAACCGACAGCTGTGGTGCCATGCGATTTAACAAACCAAGTGCAAGGTTCAGCGTGAGCAGCAGCGTCATTACCGGCAGGGCCAGCATTAGCCCGTTGAGGAAAATCAGGCTACCCGCCCGTGCCAGCGCGAGAAACGCATTGCTGTTCACCGGATTGCCGCCGATGGGCAGAGTATGAAAAGTATCTACCAGCAGCGAAATCAGCCATAAATGGCCGTTAAAGGTCAGGAACAGAAGCATGGCGAGCATGTCGATCAGTCGTGCCAGAACCGGCATATTCAGACGGCTACCGGGATCGAAGAACGTCGCGAAGGAAAGGCCCATTTGCAGGCCAATTAATTCCCCGGCGGTACGTACTGCGGCAAACGCAAACTGCATGGTGAAGCCTAATGCGATACCGATCAGGATTTGTTGCATTGCCTGCCAAAGCGCGCCAACAGAAAAGATGGGGACGTCAACGGCGGGAATCGATGGGGCGATAACGACGGTAATCATCAACCCCAGCCCCAGCTTTACCCGTTTGGGGATGGCTCGTTCACTGAGGATGGGGGCCGTTGAGATGAGCGCCAGTATGCGCAACAAAGGCCAGAAGTATAAATTCAGCCAGTGGAGCCACTCAACGCTGGACACCTGCAACATAACGTTGTCTACCCGATGATATAGGGGATATTGCTGAACAGCGTACGCACGTAGTCGAGCAGCAGGTTAAGCATCCACGGGCCAGCAACAATGATGGCAATAAACACCGCGACAATTTTGGGGATGAAGGACAGCGTCATTTCGTTAATCTGGGTCGCCGCCTGCAGAATACTGATGATAAGACCCGTGATGAGAGCGACCAACAGCAAAGGCGCGGCAAGGGCCAGGGCGACTTTCATCGCCTCTGTGCCCATCATCATGACCGATTCAGGAGTCATTTCGCGCCTCTAACTGTAAAAGCTTTGTGCCAGCGAGCCGACAAGTAGCTGCCAACCGTCTACCAACACAAACAGCATCAGCTTGAACGGCAACGCGATTGTGGCGGGCGGGACCATCATCATCCCGAGCGCCATCAACACGCTGGCGATCACCAGGTCGATAATCAGAAACGGAATAAAAATGGTAAAGCCTATCTGGAATGCTGTTTTCAGCTCACTGGTGACATAAGCGGGCAGCAAAATTCGCATCGGCACGGCTTCTGGTCCCTGTAACGGACCGCTGTTTGCTAAGCGCGCGAAGAGTGCCAGATCGGCTTCACGGGTCTGGCGCAACATAAACTCACGCAGCGGCTGGGCGCCTTTCTCCATGGCTTCCTGCATGGAGATCTTCTCTTCGCTGAACGGTTGGTATGCGTCAACGTAGATTTTATCGATCACCGGCGACATGATGAAAAAGGTCAAAAAGAGCGCCAGGCCCAGGAGCACCTGGTTAGGTGGTGCTGAGGGGGTACCCAGCGCATTTCGCAGTAGACCAAAAACGATGATGATGCGGGTGAAGCTGGTCATCATCAGCAAAATTGCAGGCAGGAACGTCAGCGAGGTGATGAACACCAGCGTCTGCACGGGTAACGTCCAGTTTTGTCCGCCGCCCGGCAAAGGCTGACTGACCAGACCCGGGAGTTGGGCGAGGGCAACGGGGCTGAAAAGCCACAAGCTTGCCAGCGTAAGGGATAACAAACGGCGCATCAGGATCTCCCAGGACGCTTCAGCAAACTCTTCATCATGGCCTGGAAATCCGCAGGGGAGGCCGTTTTTTCTTCTGCATCGGCAGGTGCCGGGGGCAGGGTGTGCAGGACGTTAATCTGCGAGGCTGTGACGCCCAGTACCAAACGGGCATCTTCGACCTCGACAATCACCACGCGCTCACGTGGACCCAGTGAGGTACTGGCCGTGACTTTCAGCCCGCGCGTACCGGCACTTTTGGGGGCAAACCCCAGACGTTTAATGACCCAGGCCGCCGCCAGGATCAAGACGATGATCCCGAGCAGCGCGCCGCTTACCTGCACCAGCGGTGAGCCGGGAACGGCGGCGGGTTGAGAAACGGTAGCCTGGGTATTCATGATTAACGGCTCAGACGGCGCATACGTTCAGACGGGGTGATAATGTCAGTGATACGCACACCGTATTTGTCCGCAACTACGACGACTTCGCCCTGGGCAATCAGATAACCGTTGATCAGAATATCCAGCGGTTCGCCTGCCAGACCATCCAGTGCGACAACCGAACCCTGCGTCAGACGCAGCAGCTCTTTGATGGTCATGCGGGTACGGCCCAGTTCGACGGTCAGCTTGACCGGAATGTCCATGATCAGGTCGATATCCTGCAAAGCACCGCTGACGTCGCCGCCACCTAACTGCTGGAATACCGCATCGGCCGCACTTTTGGTGGGCGTGGTTTTTTGCTCGTTTAACGCGTCAGCCCACAGATCGTCCAATGCGCCAGTGTTCTCATCGGACGGATTATTCATATCACTCATTTGGGCTGTTCCTCATTCAGCGAATTCAAAATCGGGTTTATCAGATGTTCTACGCGTAACGCATACTGACCGTTTACGGTGCCATACTGGCTGGTCAGCACAGGCACGCCGTCCACATGAGCAATAATGCGGTCGGGTTTTTCAATCGGCAGTACATCGCCGGGTTTCAGTTTTAAAATCTGGGATAGCCGCAGCGGGATATCGGCAAAGTTTGCCACCAGCTCCAGCTCAGAATGCTGAACCTGACGCACCAGATTATTGCGCCAGTTCTGATCTTCATTACGTGAATTTTCCAGCGGCGGATTCACCAGCAGCTCACGCAACGGTTCAATCATGCTGAAGGGCAGACAAATGTTAAATTCACCGGTCAGGTTGCCAATTTCAACGTGGAACGGGGTGTTCACCACAATGTCGTTCGGAGAAGTAGTGATATTGGTAAATTTCACCTGCATCTCCGAACGGACGTATTCCACTTCCAGCGGGTTGATGGCCTTCCACGCGTCGCTGTAGCTTTCCAGCGCCAGCTTCAGCATGCGGTTGATAACGCGCTGTTCCGTGTGCGTAAATTCGCGGCCTTCGACTTTCGTCGGGAAACGACCGTCACCGCCAAACAGGTTGTCTACGGCGATAAATACCAGACTCGGTGAGAACACCACCAGACCCGTACCGCGCAGCGGCTTCAGGTGGATTAAGTTCAGGTTGGTCGGAACCGGTAAGTTGCGCGCAAATTCATGGTATGGCTGGATACGGATCGCACCCACGGTAATATCCGGGCTACGGCGCAACAGGTTAAATAATCCCATTCGGAACTGGCGCGCAAAGCGTTCGTTAATGATCTCCAACGCCTGTAAACGCTCACGTACCACGCGACGCTGAGTGTTGGGATCATAAGGACGAATATCGCTTTCTTTTGCGATACCTGAAATGGGTTCGTCTTTGGTTTCGCTATCGCCGTTGAGCAATGCGTCGATTTCAGCCTGAGAAAGAATACTGTCGCCCATGTCTTTACCGCAGAATAAAAGCTGTATAAAGAACGTCGGTGACAACCTGTTTCGGCTGCCCGACAACGAGCGGAGTCGCCAGCGTCTCTTTGATGGCGGTAATCAGCTGTTGCTTACCTTCCTCGGTGGCGAGTGTGGCTGCATTCTGACGAGAGAACAGCAGCAGCAGGCGGCTGCGCACTTCCGGCAGATATTCGTTAAGACGTGAACGTGTCGCCTCATCTTTCATGCGCAGCGTGATACCGATATACAGCACACGATCTGCATCACCCAGATTGACGGTAAAGGTATCCAGCGCAAAGAACACCGGGGCTGGCGGTGGAGGCGGTTCCGCTTTGACGCTGGCGGACGGCTGCTGCTGCATGCGCCAGTAGCTATAACCCGCAGTTGCGCAGGCGGCGAGGGTAATTAATACCAGCAGAGGGATCCAAATAGCGCGTTTACTTTTTTTGTTAATCGCGGAGTCAGTCATCAGATACGGGCTTCCTGTTTCGGTACAGCTTATGGGCTGATTATCCCGTGTCCTGTCCACGACAAAGCGTGGAAAAGACGCGGATAATCATGCTACCTCTGGCGTTAGGCGAAGATGTCTACTGCGCCATCGCCGCGGGCAGCGGCTTGCAGCGAGGCTGGGGTTGCCAGTATTGCGTCATCTTCAGCGGCAAAAATGTCTTGTCCTTGAGCGCGACCAGCCTGCTGTTGCTGCCCGGAAGACTGCTGATGGCCAGCGAAGCTTTCACTGCTGATGTTGCTTTGCCCCAGTTGAATGCCGCTTTCAGCCAACTGCGTACGCAGCATCGGTAATGCGGCTTCCAGTGCGGCGCGCACGTGACTGTGCGGTGATACCATCTGCAGCTGCGCGAGGTTATCGTCCAGCTTGAGGGAAATATGTACCTGACCCAGGTCCTGCGGATGCAGACGCAGCTCTGCGCTTTGCTGGCCCTGGCGCGTGAACAATGTGACGTGCTGGCTCAGCGATTGCTGCCATTCATGGCTACCTAACGGAGCGCTTAACACCGGCGCGGCCGTCGGTAACGGTTGTGCGTGTGTTTGTGGACCACTTAGCGGGGCCGCAGTCATGCCAATGCTGGTCGGTGACGGGGTGCTGTCGATTTCAGCTCTGGCGTTCGCCGCCGCCGTCAGCGGGGTTAATGTTGGATTGTTTGCCTGATTAGCACCACCGCCAGCAATTGTGACATCCGCTTTGCCTTTTTTGGCATCACCCGGCAGCAATTCGCCAGCGTTATCGGCAATAGCACCGTGTGCAGCGTCACGTGACAATGCGGAAAGCGTGGCATCAACCGGGGCTGGTGCGCTGTCGACGGCAGGCGTAGCCAGCGGTTGTCCTGGCAGCATGGCGAACAATGCGCTCAGGTTGGCGAGATCGTCATCACTCAGCGTAGTGTTTTTTTCGTCCTGCTGAGCAACTTTGCCCAGCGTCGTCAGGGCATTAGCTTTCAGTGAAGGTGTGAGAGCAGACAACAGTTGCTGAGCGTCTGTCATGTCGGCAAGAGAAGTCTCGGTTTGTAGCTCCTGTTGCGCCAACAGATCGGTTAATTTGACCGACTGTGCGGCATCGCCATTTTTTTGCAGTAACCCTTTTTGCAGCTTACTGCTGGCCGCCTGTAAGTCGGCAAGCGACAGCGGAGCGTCTTTACCCTGCGCGTCGCCCGCACCTAATGCGCCAGCCAGCAGCGCTAAAAAATCCTCGGGTGAATCTACCGCTTTGCCTGACTGAAGACCTGCGGCTACGTCGGTGTCGGTGGTAATCAGTTGGGGTAAAGTAATCATTCGGGTTTCCTCATAGCTGCGCGCTGAGCAAATTCATCCATTTTTTTCTGATCCAGACGGTTTTCGGCCAGTAACGCCGCCGAGGTTTGTCTGTCCTGCAACGTCTGCCACGCCTGTAATCGTTGTTTTTTGTCGCGCCAACTGTTCAAAGCCATATCCACTTTTTGCGTCCACTGATTGAGCTGTTGGCGGTGTTGTTCAATCGCTTTTTCCAGCGTCTGAATAAATTGCTGGTAGTTAATCCAGCGATTGCTGGTAATACCCTGGCCCATATCGGTATTCAGATTGTTGCGATACTCATGCTGATAATCGATCAGCATTTTTAACTGTTCTTCTGCCTGCTGACAGCCACGACGCATCTCTCCTAATAAGACAGCGGCGTCATCTACCTCTTTTTCAGCCAGGTCTTTCAGTGTTGCTAACGCACCATGTTGTGCCATGACCTATGCTCTCCTGCTTAATCACACACCAGGGAAAATCAGTTCTAAAGCTTGTAGAGAATCTTCCCAGTCAGCCCGTTCAAAGATGCCTTGCTGTAAAAACGCTTCCAGCTGTGGCCATAAGGCGATGGCTTTATCCAGCATTGGATCGCTGCCTTTGGCATACGCCCCCACGCTAACCAGATCGCGGTTACGCTGGAAGCTGGACAGCAACTGTTTAAAGTTGCGCACCCGTGCGTAGTGTTTTTCACTAATGAGCGCGGTCATGGCGCGGCTGATCGAGGCTTCAATATCGATGGCCGGATAGTGACCCGCCTCGGCCAGATGGCGGGACAGCACAATGTGGCCGTCCAGAATCGCGCGCGCGGAATCGGCAATCGGGTCCTGCTGGTCGTCACCCTCGGTCAGGACAGTGTAAAACGCGGTAACTGAACCGCCGCCGTGAATACCGTTCCCGGCACGTTCAACCAGCGCCGGTAATTTGGCGAATACTGACGGCGGATAACCTTTAGTCGCCGGCGGCTCGCCGATCGCCAGGGCTATCTCACGTTGCGCCATCGCATAGCGGGTGAGGGAATCCATAATCAGCAATACGTGCTGCCCGCGATCGCGGAAATCTTCGGCGATGCGCGTGGCGTAGGCCGCGCCTTGCATACGTAACAGCGGCGAGACGTCCGCCGGAGCGGCAATCACTACCGAGCGTGCGCGACCGTCAGCGCCGAGAATATTTTCAATAAAATCTTTAACTTCGCGGCCACGCTCGCCAATCAGGCCCACGACGATAACGTCGGCCTGGGTATAGCGCGCCATCATGCCGAGCAGGACGCTTTTACCGACGCCGGAACCTGCGAAAAGCCCCATACGCTGGCCGCGACCAACGGTTAACAACGCGTTGATGGGGCGTACGCCAGTATCCAGGACGTGTTCAATTGCGGTCCGTTGCAGCGGGTTAAACGGCGGTGTAATCAGCGCGCCGGTTTCGGTGGTATCCGGGGCGGGCAGTCCGTCGAGCGGTTTGCCGCTACCGTCCAGCACACGACCCAGCAGAGCAGGGCCAAGCGGTAATTGCTTCCCGCTTTGCAGACCTTCTCCGGCAATGTTCTTCGCGTATACGCGTGCGCCGGGCAGAACGCCTTCGACCTCCTCGAGCGGCATCAGAAACAGACGTTGACCGTTAAAGCCTACGACTTCGCTTTCAACTTCCTGGGTTTCGTTGCCATCCTGGCGTTCAATGACGCAGATGGCACCCAGCGGCAGCTGTAACCCCGTAGCTTCCAGCACCAGCCCGGTGGCGCGGGTCAGACGACCGTAACGACGCACCGCAGGCAGCAGCGACATTTTCTCTTCGAAGTTGTCCAGCGTATTGAGCCAGCGAGTCAGGCGAGTAGTCATTACACGACTCCCGGCGCTGCCAGACGGCAGAGTTCTTGCCAGCGTGTGGCGACGCTGGCATCCAGATCGCCTTCGTCGGCTGAGACTTTACATCCGCCGTGATGCAGCGTGGGATCGCCGCGCAGCCGCCAGCCGTGCAGGCTGAGAGTGGCACCGAGCATCTCCTCAACACGCTGGAGATCGTCCGGATGTACGCGCAGCTGCGGTTTACCGCTAAACAGCGGTTCCTGTTGTAATAACTGTTGGATCTGCTTAATCAGCGCAGCGTTATCCACGATAGGCGTCTGACCAATCACCTGACGCGCAGCTTCCAGCGCCATTTGCATCAGGCGCGAGGCAATGACGCTGTCCAGTGCGTCCAGCGTATTCTGAAACTCGCTCACCAGTTGCTGCATACGGGCATGAATCGGCGCATGCTGCGCACGCGCCTGGTTCTGGCCTTGCTCCAGCCCCTGGCTCAGACCTTCCTGATAGCCTTGTTCATGACCCTTTTGTCGACCTTCCGCCAGCCCCGCGTTATACCCTTGCTCATGGGCCTGCATTTGCAGCTGTGCGAGCTGTTGTTCAAGCTGTTGCTCTGCCGAAAGCTCGGGTTCTTCCGTCTCTTCGGACAGCGGCGTTTCGCTGTGGTCGGCCAGCACGAACTCTGCCATCGGTGGGGCGAGATCGTCCGGAGTCCAGACTTTCCACGGCAGTTCGTTAGACATAGGTATCCTCGCCGCTGCCGATCACCATCTCGCCGGTTTCCGCCAGACGACGCACAATAAGCAGAATCGCTTTCTGTTCGTTTTCCACCTGCGACAAGCGCACCGGACCGCGGTTGGCAAGGTCGTCGCGCAGAATATCGGCAGCACGTTGCGACATGTTGCGCAGGAACTTCTCGCGTAGCGGCTGTTCGGCACCTTTCAGCGCAATCAGCAGCGATTCGGAATCCACTTCCTGCAGCAGACGCTGGATACTGCGATCGTCGACGTCCACCAGGTTTTCGAACAGGAACATTTCGTCGATAATTTTCTGCGCCAGTTCGCCGTCGAACTCGCGTACGGCGGTGATAACCGCTTCTTCCTGCTGGGTTTTCATCAGGTTGATAATTTCTGCCGCCGTTCTCACGCCGCCCATTTTGCTGCGCTTGAGGTTCTGGCCATCGAGCAGACCGTTCAGTACCTCGGTCAGTTCTGCCAGCGCGGCAGGCTGTACGCCGCCGAAGGTGGCGATACGCAGCATCACGTCGTGACGTAAACGCTCGTCGAACAGCGCCAGAATATCGGCGGCCTGGCCCCGTTTGAGGTGCACCAGAATGGTGGCGATAATCTGCGGATGCTCGTCGCGGATAAGGTCGGCGGCGCTTTGCGGCTCCATAAAGTTGAGCGTTTCAATGCCGCTGGTGGTATCGCGGGTTTCCAGAATATCTTCCAGCAGGCTGGAGGCGCGTTCCTCGCCCAGCGCTTTCACCAGCACCGAGCGCAGATATTCGTTGGCATTGATATTCAGCGCGGCAAACTGTTCTGCTTCTTGCTCAAATTCGGCCAGCACTTCAGTCAACTGTTTGTTGGAGATCTGGCGTACGTTCGCCATCGCTGTACTCAGCGCCTGAACTTCGCGCGTGGAAAGGTGTTTAAACACCTCTGCCGCGCGATCTTCGCCAATGGTCATCAGCAGGATGACGCTTTTATCGGTACCGGTAAGGGCATTACTCATGATCGTTACTCATCCACTGGCGAATGACCAGCGCCACGACGCGCGGATCGTTATCTGACATTTCACGAATACGCTGGCTCATCACTTCTGCACCCAGACGCTGATTCGTACGACGCTGCTGGGTCTGTTCGTCTTTGCTGAGGCGAACTTCTACCGCTTCTTCGGTTTCCTGACGGATACGCGTTTGTTCTTGTACCGCTTTTGCTTCTTCGCTGCGGCGAACCAACTGCGGGCGAACAGCTTTGCGCCACAGGATCCAGGCAACAAGCAGAACCAGTAACCAACGGCCTGCGGTCATCAACTGATCAATAAAGAACGGCTGTTTCCAGAACGGCAGCTCGCCCATGGAATCGTCGGTCGCCGTGAACGGAGAGTTCACCACGTTCAGGGTATCGCCACGTTTGTCGGAGAAGCCCATCGCTTCGCGGGTCAGATCCTCAATCTGTTTCATCTGATCGGCGGTTAGCGGCAGCGGTTTGCCGTCCGGCAACGTTTTATAGTTGACCACCACTGCAACCGAGAGACGCTGCACATCGCCGACGTTCATTTTGGTGTGGCGAATGGTACGGTCGACTTCATAGTTGCTGGTTTCATTGCGCTGCGTACTGCGTGGTCCGGCATTATTGCTGTTATTTGCCGTCTGCGTGGTTTGCGCATTTTGCTGATTAGCCGGAGGGTTGGCGATTGGCGCGGTATTTGCCGGTGCTGGTTGATTGGACAACGCGCCCGGTACGCCGCCTGGCGCTCCGCTTCCGATCTGCTCGCTGACGTTTAACTGACGTGAACGTAGCACGGCCTGGGAATCATCACCGTTTGGACGGTACTGTTCTTCGGTTTGCTCTTTATTAGCAAAATCCAGCTGCGCGGTGACCTGCGCATGTACGTTACCGTTGCCGACAATCGGCGACAGGATCGATTCGATACGGCGTTGAACGCGGCCTTCGACATCGCTGGCGTATTTCAACTGCGCATCGTTAAGATCGCGGCTGCTGGTGTTCGACTGAGTTAGCAGATGACCCGCCTGGTCGACCAGCGTAACGTTGCCCGGCGGTAACCCGGCGACAGCGCTGGAAACCAGATGCGTAACTGCACTGATCTGACCTTCATCCAGTGCACGGCCCGGTTCAAGGTTAACTGTCACGGAGGCTGAAGGCGCTTTTTGCTCACGCACAAACAACGACGGTTTCGGCATTGCCAGATGCACGCGGGCGCGTTTTACCGGTCCCAGCGTTTCAATGGTACGGGCTAATTCACCTTCCAGCGCACGCTGGTAGTTGACCTGCTCGCTAAACTGGCTGATACCAAACTTTTCCTGATCCAGCAGTTCAAAACCAACGGCGCCGCCTTTCGGCAGGCCTTGCTGCGCCAGACGTAAGCGCAGTTCGTGGACTTTATCGGCAGGAACTTCTATAGCACCGCTTCCCTCAGTAAAACGATAGGGAACGTTCATCTGCGTCAGTTGGGTGACAATCGCGCCACCATCCTGATCGGAAAGATTGCTGAACAACGTGCGATAGTCAGGCGCTTTGGCCCACAGGACCATCGCCACGATGATAGCGACGGCAGCGGCTCCCGCCACAATCAAAGGAATTCTGGGATTCGCGCGCAGGCGGTTTAACCACTCGAGAGGTTTAAGCTGGGTTGCAGTCGATGCTGTCGCACTCATCTCGCACCTCGTGGCTTATCGTGGACGGCGTTTTTTGCAAAGTGGAACAAGACTCACTCCCGGGTCAGCAAACTCGAAAAATTGACGGTCTCATTATTTGCGGTTTCGAATTTTTCTATGCGTTAAAAACCGTGGTTTTTTATCGTTATTTAACGCCTTTATCTTATTGACTAACTGGTAATCTCAGCTACGTAAAAAATCATCCAGGGGATCAGAATGTCGGCAATACAGGGGATTGAAGGGGTCATCAGCCAGTTGCAGGCCACGGCGATGTCAGCAAAAATGCAGGATATGCAGCCACAACCGACCGTGAGTTTTGCCGGACAACTGCATGCGGCGTTAGACAGAATCAGCGATGTGCAAACCGCGTCCCGTACCCAGGCTGAGAAATTTACCCTGGGTGAGCCGGGTATTGCGTTAAATGATGTGATGACCGATATGCAAAAAGCGTCGGTATCGATGCAGATGGGTATTCAGGTGCGTAATAAACTGGTGTCGGCGTATCAGGAAGTGATGTCGATGCAGGTGTAGGGACGACGTGCAGAGAATGTTTGCCGGATAAGCGCAGTGCCATCCGGCAACCAGTTACTTCTGAATCAAATAGCGGATCGTTGGGCCATCCTGCTGAATATCCAGCACCGTATAGCCGTGATTACGCGCATCCAGTGGAATATTGTTGATTGACTGCGGGCAATCGCTCACCACTTCCAGAATTTCACCTTTCTTCAATTGCGGCATCGCTTCCAGCGTGGCTACAGCCGGATATGGACACGGTTCGCCGACCATATCGAGGCGATAATCAGGCACGATATTTTTCATACAGACTCCTTGGCAGGCGTCAGCCCTGCGCGACGGAAGAAACGTTTTTCCCAGCCGATAATGAGCATCAGCGCGGCAAACAACAGCAGATAGGTCACCAGCAGACCGCCGAGGGGACCGAAGGTGTTGAGCAGATTCACTTTGTCCCAGTTGGTGGCAAGCGCGGGAGCAAAATCATCCCAGTAGTAGGCCAGAATGGTCGAGCCAATAACGTTGCCCAGACCAACCCACCAGTAATGCACCTGGCCTTCGACGGCGCGATACATCCAGCCAGTTTCACATCCGCCCGCTAAAACGATGCCAAAGCCAAACAGCAAGCCACCGATCACCGCATTCGGACCCGCCCACATGATTTTAGGCTCGACGCCCAGTTGCACGTAGCTAAAAATACCGATGGCGCTGACTGCCATCCCGAAGATAATCGCTTTTGCCATATGGGTGCGACCGGAAATCCACAGGTCGCGGAAGGCGGAGGTGAAGCAGATTTGCGCCCGTTCAATCAGCAGTCCGAACCCAACGCCGAACAGCATCGCCAGACCGAGCTTGGGTTTATCCATCGCCGTGAGTAGCGCCCAGCCGATCATGCCGATAAACACCAGCATGCCCAGGCGGAAACGGCGACGGGCCTGATCCGGCTTTTGCGTTAACGGCGAAGCGGCGGAGACTTTCTGCATTTTGACCGGAATACGGAACATTGGCAGCAGGGTAAAGCGTGCACCAAACCAGGAGCCAATAGCCGTGGCCAGCGCAAAAAACCAGGCGTGTAGCGAGAACTGCGGAATGCCGGTGAAGAATGCGGCCAGGTTACAGCCCATTGCCAGCCGTGCGCCGAATCCGGCGATTGCCCCGCCGACTATCGCCTGCATAATGCGCACTCGACTGCGCGGCATGCGTAACTTGACGTTGTTGGCCCACAGTGCGGCAGCAAAACAGCCGCCGAACATACCGAGGATCATCATGCCGTCGATGCGGGTCAGGGGCGAGCCTTCGAGATGGATCAGCTTGTAGTATCCCCACTCTTCGGCGTGCACACCAAACAGTTGCAGGATTTGACCACCCCAGCGGGTGAATTCACCGGTAACGGCCCAGAAGGTTCCCGTAATGCCGAAATAGTAAGTAGAGAGAATACCCGCTGCGATGACCGCAGGGGCGGGGGCCCAAAATTTAATTAACCAGGCCTGTTTGAAGTGTTGCCATGACATGCGTTGTGCCTCTGAACTCAGAAGGTATGTAACAAGAAGTGTGGATACTACACCGTTCAGAATTTTTGACTATGAGTAATAAGAGGTAACACCGTCTGGATCAATCTTTCTCAACGCTGCCGAAAGGCTGGCGACATCAGGCCTTTAATGCCACAATCCCATTTTCTTCGCATGCAGGATGAATGATGAAAAAATTAGCAATCGTTGGTGTATTTCTGGCGCTTACCGGATGCGCCGAAGTAGAAAATTATAACGACGTGGTGAAAACGCCAGCGCCAGCCGGTCTGGAAGGATACTGGCAGTCAAAAGGTCCACAACGCAGTCTGGTCAGCCCGGAAGCCATTGCCAGCCTGGTGATAACGAAAGAGGGCGATACGCTGGATTGTCGCCAATGGCAGCGGGTGATCGCGCTGCCGGGGAAACTGACGATGCTCTCTGGCGATCTCACCAACGTGACGGTGAAACGCGAGCTGTACGAGATCGAGCGCGAAGGCAATACGCTGGAATATGACGGTATGACGCTGCAGCGGGTGGATCGCCCGACGCAGGAATGTGCTGACGCGTTAAAGAAAACGCCGCTGGCAACACCGCTGCCATAAGCCGTACGCCCCGGTAACCATCGGTCACCGGGGTTGAGCTTTACAACACGTCTTCAATCACCCACACGCTGACGCCCCCACCGTTACAATAAAACGCCGCTTCGCCGTTTTCATCGGTGACCACGCTTTCTTCACGATTTCCCAGATAGTCACGCCAGGTTTTATTGCCATAATTGGCGCCGAGATTGATGGTCTTTTCTCCGTCATCGCCGTTAGACAACACCACCACACAGCCGGGATCCTCGTCCGTGCCGCTGCGGCTAAAAGCGATACAGTTAGGATGATCGAAAAAGAGTGTCTGTACCCCGTGCGCGAAGCGCTGGCGCGCGAGGATCAGTTCATCAAGTTGTTCAATGATCGGCATGTCGATAGGATAAGTTTCGCCATCGCCGCCGGTGTCTTCGTAATGCGCTCCGTAGAGGTCAGGGTAAAACACCGACGGTACGCCATTTTCGCGCAACAGGATCAGCGCGTAGGCCAGCGGCTTAAACCATGGTTCGACGGGGGCTTCGAGTGCCTGCAAGGGTTGGGTGTCGTGATTGGCGACCAGCGTGACGGCATGAAAAGGATCGGCCTCCACCAGAGTGTCGGTGAAAATCTGGCTCATGTCGTAATCGCGGCCCTGACGGGAAGCTTCGTGGAATTTCATCTGCAAAGGGGCGTCGAACAGCATAGTTTTCCCCTCCACCTGATTAATGTAGGTTTGCAGCTTATCGACTTCATGGGACCAGTATTCCGCCACAATAAACAGCGGCTTGGGCGCAACCTCCTGCACGTGCTCAATCCACTCTTTATAAAACCATGCCGGAATATGTTTCACGGCATCTAAACGAAAACCGTCACACTGGGTTTGCTCAATTACCCAACGTGCCCAGTATTTAAGCTCCTCAGTCACCGCGTGATTGCGAAAATCAATGTTTTCGCCCATCAGATAATCAAAATTACCTAATTCATCATCAACCTGATCGTTCCAGCCTTCGCCGGTGTAGTCGTTAACGATTTTAAAAATCCCGTCTTCGGTTGGGTTCTCGATATGGTCAATGCCGCTGAAGCATTTAAAATCCCAAATGAATTGCGAGTACTGGCCAGCGCGGGCAGGGAAGGTATAGCGCGTCCAGCCCTCGCACTCGATAATCTCATCATCTATTTGCGTGCGATCTTCGGCGTTAACGCGCTGGACGCGGATCTTTTCTTTCTCATCAGCGCCCATTTTGTGGTTAACCACCACGTCCAGCAGTACGGAGATGTCGTTATGCTTTAGCGCGTCTATCGCTGCCAGCAGCTGGTTTTTATCACCGTATTTGGTGGCGACGGTTCCCTTTTGGTCGAATTCGCCCAAGTCAAACAGATCGTAGGAATCATAGCCAACGGAATAGCCGCCGGAGGCGCCTTTATAAGCGGGGGGCAGCCATACCATATTGATGCCGATATCATTGAGTCCGCCTGCGCGTTCGGCAAGCTCGGGCCAGAGTTGACCGCCATCAGGGTAATACCAGTGGAAGTACTGCAATAACGTGGGATTTTTCATCTTCCGTGCTCCAGAAGTCGTTTGGCCGACCTCTGGAGTATGGAAGATAATTCAGACGAGACGGGAAATTATTGTGGCGAGGTGGGGGCGTCGGGTACCAGCAGCATGCCGGAAAGACGGCCATAGGCGTTATTCAGCGTCTTTTGGCGTGTCGACTGGCCGATGAGGTTGCTGAGCTCATCCAGGCGCTGCTGCAACAACGTTTTGAGCAGTTGTTCGTTATCCAGCGTCTGTTTAATGTACCCGGCCACTAAGTCCTGAATACTTCGCGTAATGCCCGGTGGAGTTTGCTCTTCCATGACCACTTCAATACTTTGCAGATAGGTAACTTCCTGTTCCAGTAAAAGGTCCCATTCACCACGCTGCGCCAGTTCCAGCAGCGAGTGACTGAGTAGCGCGATGCGCTGCCAACGGTTGATAAACTCCACGGCTGAGGTCATTAACGAGACTCCTGGGACGACGCTTTCGGTGAGATCTGTTTCCAGGCATCTGCAATGTTGCCGAGTAACTCTTCGACTTCTTCAATGGCCTGACAATCATTACGCAAGTTAGCTTGCAGTAAACGGCGGATCATATAGTCATACAGCGAGGACAGGTTAGTGGCGATTTCACCGCCAGTTTCCTGATCCAGGCCTGCTTTCAGACCATTGTCGATAATGTTAATGGCTTTACTTAATGCTTCACCTTTGGCGACGATATCACCCTGTTGCATAAACAGGCGAGCGCGCACGAGGGCGCTGTTCGCGCCGTCAAACAACATTTCAATCAGCTGATGTGGGCTGGCGCTCATTACGCCACTCTCTATGCTGACCTGTGCATAGGCTTTGGTACCGCTCGCGGTATACATACTTACCTCGTGTTATCAGGAATTACTCATCGCTGTAAATTGCTGGCCAAGATAGTTACTGGTGCTATTCAGCTTACTCATCATGCTATCAAGCTGGGTAAACTGTGCTTTGTAGCGCGCGACGGTATCGTCGATGCTGTTGCTGACGGCCAGATACTGTTTGGTCAATTTTTTCAGCGTGGCGTTAATATTGTCCTGGGCAACGTCAATAATGCCGTCATCGGCCAGGTAACCTTTTACTTCGGTGGCGATTTTGGTGGTAATACCGGTTTCTTTACCGTCACCAACCAGTAATTGACGAGTCGCTGCGGTGTTATCTTTCAGCGCTTTTTCCAGCTTGGATTCGTCAATTTTCAGCTTGCCTGAGGTACCGTCAGTGGTAATACCGATTTCACCCAACGTTTTGAATGCGCCGTCGCTGGCACCATTGGAAAACTGGGCACGTATCCCTGTCTGAATAGTGCGTACAGCGCTATCGCCGAGTAATGCACCATTATTCGTGTCCTGGGTTTCGGCACCTGGATCAACTTCAGTGTATTTGGTCAGCGTTGAGAACGTATCCAGTAGCGAGTTATAGGCATCAACCCAACCTTTGATCGCTTCTGTTGCTTTATCATTGCTCTTGGTGACAGTGATCCGCGCGTCGGTCACTTCTTTAGTCAGATTCAGCGTCACACCCTGCGGGGCATCGGTAATGGTGTTGCTTGGGCGTTCAATATCAATACCGTTAACTTTCAACAGCGCATTTTTGGCTTCCACCAGCTGTTTCATATTTCCGCTGCCGGCGGTGCTGTCGTATGCCAGTAAGTCATTAAGCTTACTGTCGCCGCTGACGGAAATGGTCATCTTATTATCGACACCGCTATCGGCCGTTAATACCAGCTGATAATCATTTTCTTTAACTTTAACGATACTGGCGGAAATACCGCTGTCGGCGTCGTTAATGGCATCACGGATCCCTTCCAACGACGTTTGGTCTTTGCTGAGTTTAATTTCCAGCGGTTTTTCACGGCCTTTTTGCTCAATTTTAATGGTGCGGCTTTCGGAGGAGGTATCACCCAACGCTTCCTTCGTTGAGCTGATGCCACTTTTGGTACTTAATGATTGCGCCTGTGCCAGTTGTGTAACGCTAACGGTATAGATCCCGGGGGCTGCGCCGGCAGAGGTCGATACCTTAAGGTCTTCTGTACTGCTGGTTACTGTGGTACTTTTAAACAGATCGGCACTGTTCAGCGCTGTGTTTGCTGTCTGAAATTTTTCTAACGCGCTTTTTAGCGTGCCGTAGGCGGTTAATCTTGCCGTATTCGTACTCTGCTGTTGGGTAATTGGGTTTAAGCGTTTTTTTTCAGCAGTCGTTAAGTTTGTCAGCAATGTGTCCAGTGGTAAGTTTGAGCCGACGCCCAATGAAGTAAATGAAGGCATGCCTAATTCCTTGTGATTGCAAACAGTAGTTAAGCGGGTTATCGGCAATCTGCGCGCAAAGTTTAATGATAGTTTTATAAAAATAATGCGCAGAATAATGGCATATAAAGAGGGTATTTCACGGGCTAAGAAAAAAAACGACGGAAAGTAAAAATTTTCTAAAGTTCGAAATTAAGGTGCCGATACATGGGTTACGGTGAGAAACCGTGGGCAACAGCCCAATAACATCAAGTTGTAATTGATAAGGAAAAGATCATGGCACAAGTCATCAATACAAACAGCCTGTCGCTGTTGACCCAGAACAACCTGAACAAATCTCAGTCTACTCTGAGCTCCGCTATCGAGCGTCTGTCCTCTGGTCTGCGTATCAATAGCGCGAAAGACGATGCGGCTGGCCAGGCGATTGCTAACCGCTTCACCTCTAACATCAAAGGTCTGACTCAGGCTTCCCGTAACGCCAACGACGGTATCTCCATCGCGCAGACCACTGAAGGCGCGCTGAACGAAATCAACAACAACCTGCAGCGTGTACGTGAACTGTCTGTTCAGGCAGCGAATGGCTCAAACTCTGGTTCTGACTTGGATTCTATTCAGGCCGAAATTACTCAGCGTCTTAGTGAAATTGACCGTGTTTCCGGTCAGACTCAGTTTAACGGCGTGAAAGTTCTGGCTCAGGACAACACCCTGAAAATCCAGGTTGGTGCAAATGATAATGAAAGCATTTCCATCAATCTCAAGGAAATCACAAGTGGTACTCTGGGGCTCAATGGTTTCCGCGTTACTGGTGACAAAGCCGCAACTTCCGATCAATTGATAAAAGATTTTGGCGCTACTGGTACTAAAGCTTATAGCTTAGGTGGTACTAATTACGAAGTGAATGTCGTAACAGGTAATGTTGAAAATAAAACTGCTTCTAAAGCTGCATTCGTAGGTGCTTCATCAGGTGCGTTAATTACTGATAGTACGAATAAGGCGGTTGATGTAACTGCTGGTGCTCCAGAAGTAGCCGTTGCAGCAAAAGATGTGAAACAGGGAAATACCTTCAGTTGGAAAGGGACGACTTGGAAAGCTGCGGGTGATACTGATGGATTCGGTAACGGTAGCTTTACAGCAAAAATAGATGGTAAAGATATTACGCTGACGGTCAGTGATTCGACGACGGATACTGGTACAGGTGCGAAGTTAACAGTTTCTGGGGGTGCTCTGTACGAAGAAGGTGCTGCTGGAGGAACGAATAAACTGACTACGCACGGAACTAACGCCGCAGCAAAAGAATCTGATCTTGTTCAACAGAAAGCAAGCCTTACTGGTGGCTCCTTAACAGTCGGAGCGGTTAATTACAAAGTAGATTCGGCTGGTAATGTATCAAATACAGGTGGAACGCAACAGATTTTTGTTCAAAATGCGGGTACTGCTAACGCTAAACTTGTTGAGCAGGACAAAGCAAGTGAAGCTACGCGTAACCAGTTAGATGTATTAGATAAAGCGATTGCTCAGGTTGATACCTTCCGTGGCGACCTCGGTGCGGTGCAGAACCGTTTCGATTCCACCATCACTAACTTGGGTAATACCGTTAACAACCTGACTTCTGCACGTAGCCGTATCGAAGATGCTGACTACGCGACCGAAGTGTCCAACATGTCCAAAGCACAGATCCTGCAACAAGCAGGTACCTCTGTACTGGCACAGGCCAACCAGGTTCCGCAGAACGTTCTGTCTCTGCTGCGTTAATTTACGCGTACTGTGCAAACCCCGCTCCGGCGGGGTTTTTTATATTTAGCTTTACCCGTAACCCCCAAATAACCCCCCATTTCACCCACTATTCACCCGATTAAAACCCCTGCAGAAACGGATAATCATGCCGATAACTCATTTAACGCAGGGCTGTTTATCGTGAATTCACTGTATACCGCTGAAGGTGTAATGGATAAACACTCGCTGTGGCAGCGTTATGTACCGTTGGTGCGTCACGAAGCATTGCGCCTTCAGGTGCGTTTGCCGGCGAGCGTAGAACTGGATGACCTGCTACAAGCGGGCGGCATCGGGTTATTGAATGCCGTTGACCGATATGACGCTTTGCAAGGAACGGCATTTACCACTTACGCAGTGCAGCGTATTCGTGGAGCTATGCTGGACGAACTACGTAGCCGGGATTGGGTGCCGCGTAGCGTTCGGCGCAATGCTCGCGAAGTGGCACAGGCGATGGGACAACTGGAGCAGGAATTAGGGCGCAACGCGACGGAAACCGAGGTGGCGGCGCGTCTGGCTATTCCTGTGCAAGAGTATCGTCAGATGTTGCTCGATACCAATAATAGCCAGCTCTTCTCTTATGACGAGTGGCGGGAAGAGCATGGCGATAGTATTGAGCTGGTGACGGAAGAACATCAGCAGGAAAACCCGTTACAACAGCTTCTTGAGGGTAACCTCCGCCAGCGCGTGATGGACGCGATCGAGGCGTTGCCGGAGCGCGAAAAGCTGGTGTTAACGCTGTACTACCAGGAAGAGCTGAATCTGAAAGAGATTGGCGCGGTACTGGAAGTCGGGGAATCACGGGTCAGCCAGTTGCACAGTCAGGCCATCAAACGTCTACGCACCAAGCTGGGTAAGCTATAGGGGTACATCATTACCCCTGAACAATGCCGCATTACGAATTGACTACCAGGAGTTCTCATGACGGTGCAGCAATCAAAAAGACGGCCTCTAAGCCGCTACCTCAAAGATTTCAAACACAGCCAGACGCATTGCGCCCATTGCTTTAAGTTGCTCGACCGGATCACGCTGGTTCGTCGTGGGCAAATTGTGAATAAAATCGCCATCGCCCGACTGGACACTTTGTTGGATGAAGCCGAGTGGGAACAGGAGAAAAAAGAGTGGGTGGCACTGTGTCGTTTTTGCGGTGATTTGCATTGCAAAGAGCAGAGCGAATTTTTCGATATCATTGGTTTTAAACAGTTTTTATTTGAGCAGACCGAAATGAGTCACGGCACGGTACGTGAATACGTTGTCCGCCTGCGTCGCCTCGGAAATCACCTGACCGAACAAAATATCTCTCATGACCTGCTGCAGGAAGGGTTCCTCGACGAAAACCTTGCCCCGTGGCTGCCGGAAACCAGCACCAACAATTACCGCATCGCCTTACGTAAGTATGAGCAGTTCAAAGCCCATACCCATATGGGACATATGCAGAAATCCTCCTGGACAGCCAGTTCTGATATATATTAAAAACGAATAAGGTGTAACAGAGTCGTGTTTGTGGAACACAGTAAACGCTTTACACTGTAGTCATAAATGATAGTCACTAATGACAATATTCGGGGTAACTATGAAATTAGCACTTCTGGGACGTCAGGCTCTGATGGGTGTAATGGCTGTTGCACTTGTCGCCGGAATGAGCGTAAAGACTTATGCAGATGAAGGTCTGTTAAATAAAGTTAAAGAGCGCGGCACGCTGCTGGTGGGCCTGGAAGGGACCTATCCCCCGTTTAGTTTTCAGGGCGATGACGGCAAGCTGACCGGTTTCGAAGTGGAGTTTGCTGAGGAACTGGCCAAGCACCTTGGGGTGAAAGCTAACCTGAAGCCGACCAAGTGGGACGGTATGCTGGCCTCTCTTGATTCCAAGCGCATTGACGTGGTCATCAACCAGGTGACCATCTCTGACGAACGTAAGAAAAAATACGATTTCTCTACCCCGTATACGGTTTCTGGTATTCAGGCGCTGGTGAAGAAAGGCAATGAAGGCGTTATTAAGACTGCCGCCGATCTGAAAGGTAAAAAAGTCGGCGTTGGTCTGGGTACCAACTATGAAGAGTGGCTGCGTCAGAACGTGCAGGGCGTGGATATTCGTACCTATGATGATGATCCGACTAAATACCAGGATCTGCGCGTAGGCCGTATCGATTCCATTCTGGTTGACCGCCTGGCCGCACTGGACCTGGTGAAAAAAACCAAGGATACGCTGGCTGTCACCGGTGAAGCATTCTCCCGCCAGGAGTCCGGCGTGGCGCTGCGCAAAGACAATGAAGATCTGCTGAAAGCGGTTGATGCTGCCATTGCCGAAATGCAAAAAGACGGTACGCTGAAAGCGCTGTCTGAAAAATGGTTTGGAGCGGATGTGACGAAATAATCGTCATCCGATGAAAAAAGGCGCCTTTAACAGCGCCTTTTTTTATTTCATTGCGCCTGAACGTGCATAATAAAAAGAACATCACAACAACGAATACCGGAGGCTGTATGCCGCTGCATAACTTAACGCGCTTTCCACGTCTGGAATTTATTGGCGCGCCAACGCCGCTCGAATATCTTCCACGCTTCTCCGACCACCTTGGGCGCGATATTTTCATCAAACGCGATGACGTCACGCCGATGGCCATGGGTGGCAATAAGCTGCGTAAGCTGGAATTCCTGGCCGCAGACGCACTTCGTGAAGGCGCTGATACGCTGATAACCGCGGGTGCCATCCAGTCTAACCATGTGCGCCAGACGGCGGCGGTAGCGGCTAAGCTTGGCCTGCACTGCGTGGCGCTGTTGGAAAATCCGATTGGTACCACGGCGGAAAACTATCTCACCAATGGCAACCGTCTGCTGCTGGACCTGTTTAATACGCAGATCGAAATGTGCGATGCGCTGACCGACCCGAATGCGCAACTTCAGGAACTGGCGACGCGCATTGAAGCACAGGGCTTCCGCCCGTATGTGATCCCCGTTGGCGGTTCTAACGCCCTGGGCGCATTGGGTTATGTGGAAAGCGCGCTGGAAATTGCCCAGCAGTGTGAAGGGGCCGTTGCGCTTTCTTCCGTTGTGGTGGCATCGGGCAGCGCGGGAACGCACGCCGGGCTGGCCGTCGGTCTGGAACAACTGATGCCAGACGTCGAGCTGATCGGCGTGACCGTCTCGCGCAGCGTCGCCGATCAAAAGCCCAAAGTAGTAACGTTACAGCAGGACATTGCCCGCGAACTGGAACTGACGGCCTCGGCGGATATCCTGTTATGGGACGATTATTTTGCGCCGGGCTACGGTACGCCAAACGAAGAAGGCATGGAGGCGGTAAAACTGCTGGCGCGCCTGGAAGGCATTTTGTTGGATCCGGTGTATACCGGTAAGGCGATGGCGGGTTTGATTGACGGCATCAGCCAGAAGCGCTTCAAAGACGAAGGGCCAATCCTCTTTATTCATACCGGTGGGGCACCTGCACTGTTTGCCTACCATCCTCACGTGTAACAACCAGGTCGAAAAACGCTAATGCATGAAAGTATCCAACTGGTAATTGATTCTCTGCCGTATCTGCTCAAAGGCGCGGTTTTTACGCTGCAACTGAGTATCGGCGGGATGTTTTTTGGCCTCGTACTGGGGTTTATCCTGGCGTTGATGCGTCTGTCGCCGCTGCTGCCTGTGCGCTGGCTGGCGCGTTTTTATATCTCTATTTTTCGTGGAACACCGCTAATTGCCCAGCTGTTTATGATCTATTACGGTCTGCCGCAGTTTGGTATTGAGCTTGATCCCATCCCGGCGGCGATGATTGGCTTGTCGCTGAATACGGCAGCCTATGCTGCGGAAACTCTGCGTGCGGCAATCTCTTCCATCGATAAAGGGCAGTGGGAGGCGGGGGCCAGTATTGGTATGACGCGCTGGCAGACCATGCGCCGGGCAATCCTGCCGCAGGCTGCGCGCGTTGCGTTGCCGCCGCTGAGCAACAGCTTTATCAGTCTGGTGAAAGATACCTCTTTGGCCGCCACTATTCAGGTACCGGAACTGTTCCGTCAGGCGCAGCTGATTACCTCGCGTACGCTGGAAGTCTTTACGATGTATCTGGCGGCCTCGTTGATTTACTGGGTGATGGCGACGGTACTTTCTGCACTGCAAAACTATTTTGAAGAACAACTGAACCGCCAGGAGAGAGAGCCGAAATGAGTGCTATCGAAGTCAGAAACCTGGTCAAAAAATTTCATGGGCAAACGGTGCTGCATGGGATCGATCTTGACGTCAAACCTGGTGAAGTAGTAGCGATTATTGGGCCGAGCGGATCGGGCAAAACCACGCTGCTGCGTAGCATTAATTTGCTGGAGCAACCGGAGGCGGGCACTATTAAAGTGGGTGAGATTACCATAGATACCGCGCGTTCGTTGACCCAGCAGAAAGGGCTGATTCGTCAGTTACGTCAGCACGTCGGTTTTGTGTTCCAGAACTTTAATTTGTTCCCGCATCGGACGGTGCTGGAAAACATTATTGAAGGGCCGGTGATAGTCAAAGGTGAACCAAAAGCTGAAGCGACAGCTCGTGCGCGTGAATTGCTGGCGAAAGTCGGGTTGGCGGGCAAAGAAACCAGCTATCCGCGGCGTTTATCGGGCGGACAGCAGCAGCGCGTAGCGATTGCCCGAGCGCTGGCGATGCGACCTGAGGTTATTCTTTTTGATGAACCGACCTCTGCGCTCGATCCGGAGCTGGTTGGCGAGGTGCTGAATACTATTCGCCAGTTGGCGCAGGAAAAACGCACCATGGTGATTGTGACGCATGAAATGAGCTTTGCTCGCGATGTTGCCGATAGAGCGATATTTATGGATCAAGGACGGATAGTGGAGCAGGGACCAGCAAAATCCTTATTCACGCATCCGCAGCAGCCGCGTACCCGCCAGTTTCTTGAGAAGTTTTTGATGCAATAAATAGTGCATATAGCACTCGTCGGAATTGTTTCTGGCGAGTGCTGTTCGCATAACTATTTATAATTATTGCTTTATTATTAACGCTTGAATCTGTTACTTCCTTCCACTGTTGAGTAATACTCAAGTAATTCTTCATTTGTCCGATAATTTGCATATATAAAATACATTTATGTGTTAGCTTGTTTCATATGTTTGGATGATTATCAATCTCAGGGGCATTACCACTTAGTATGCAGGATCATGATTTCTTCACCTGGCGACGGAGCATGCTGTTACGCTTTCAGGAAATGGCGACGGCAGAGGATGTCTATACGGAATTACAACAACAGACGCAGTACTTAGAGTTCGATTTCTACGCACTCTGTGTTCGTCATCCCGTTCCCTTTACCCGTCCTAAAACGTCACTTCATACGACCTATCCAAAAGCATGGGTGGCGCATTATCAGTCCGAGAATTATTTCGCCATTGATCCGGTGCTGAAGCCTGAAAACTTCAGTCAGGGGCATTTACCCTGGAACGATACTCTGTTTCGCGATGCGCAACCTTTGTGGGACGCCGCACGCAATCACGGTTTACGCAAAGGGATGACGCAATGCTTAATGTTGCCTAATCGGGCGTTGGGTTTTTTATCGGTATCGCGTGCAAGTATCCGTAACAGTCGCCTTGCGAGCGATGAAGTGGAGCTCAGGATGCAGCTTCTGGTACGGGAAAGCCTGTCTGTACTGACGCGGCTGGAAGATGACATGGTTATGGCGCCAGAAATGCGCTTTAGCAAGCGGGAAAAGGAAATATTGAAATGGACGGCGGAGGGGAAGACCTCTTCAGAGATAGCCATCATTCTGTCGATTTCTGAAAATACCGTGAACTTCCATCAGAAGAATATGCAAAAGAAATTCAATGCACCAAACAAAACGCAGATAGCCTGTTATGCCGCGGCAACCGGGCTTATCTGAGTAAATTATCGTTCTGAGTGTCAGACGCAAAACCGGCTGAGAGCATTGCTATCAGCCGGTTTCTTTTTACTGGCGGTAAGCTTGTTTAATTTGCTTAACCGTGTTGGAAAATACCGCCGCCTGTGATTGATCTTCAATCAGCGCGAGCTGTTTTTCCATTTTAAGAATCACGCGGCCTGCATCGGCTTGACCCATTGCCTGCAGCATCAGCGTTAACATGGCTTTCAGGCAGGTGACTTCGTTGGCCAGTTCCTGGTTATTCTCAGCAGTGGAAAAGTCAGGCGTACTCATTTATTTTCCTCGTTATGTTTCAATGAAAAAGTGCGATGTTAAATCTTAAGGCGGCGGAGTATACCATAAGCGAGGCTAAAAATATCTGTGGTTGTTTTTTGCGCGGACCAATGTTGTGGACATTAAAATAAACAACATGTTGCAGTGCATATATTTTCTCCATATGTTGTTTATTTCGAGTATTTTCCTCGTTAATTATTGTTACAACTTTGACTGCCTATTTTGCATTCAGCGGGGGAATATGAATTTTTTGTCACTATTCTGAAACAGCTATGCAGATATAACCGTGGCAGAAGGCTGTCAGGACTGAAAGTTTCCACTCGTCGTACAATCTAATTTCCAAAAACGAGAGCAAAATCGAAAGTCGGGCGTTTTTTACATTTCAAAGTTGAGATAAAACCCGTTAACATAGGGCCGATTAACTATCGGTAGCGTTATCCCTATTCTGGAGATATTCCTTTGATCAACGTTTTTCTTGTTGATGACCACGAACTGGTGCGCGCAGGGATACGACGCATTCTGGAAGATATAAAAGGCATAAAAGTTGTCGGCGAAGCGTGCTGCGGTGAAGATGCGGTAAAATGGTGCCGCTCAAATTCCGTTGACGTTGTGCTGATGGATATGAATATGCCCGGTATTGGCGGTCTGGAAGCAACCCGCAAAATTGCGCGTTCCACGGCAGACATTAAAGTGATCATGCTGACGGTACACACCGAAAACCCATTACCTGCAAAAGTTATGCAGGCAGGGGCCGCAGGGTATCTCAGCAAAGGCGCCGCCCCCCAGGAAGTAGTGAGTGCGATTCGTTCGGTTTTTTCCGGGCAGCGTTATATTGCCTCCGATATCGCTCAGCAAATGGCGCTCAGCCAGATTGAGCCTGAGAAAACGGAAACCCCGTTTGCCAGTTTGTCTGAACGCGAGTTGCAGATTATGCTGATGATCACCAAAGGTCAGAAGGTCAATGAGATCTCAGAGCAACTGAATCTTAGCCCTAAAACGGTGAACAGCTATCGCTATCGAATGTTCAGTAAATTAAACATTCATGGCGATGTAGAGCTGACTCACCTGGCAATTCGCCATGGCCTGTGTAATGCGGAGACATTAACAAGCCAGTGACCGATCAGTTTGATGCCAAAGCGTTCCTGAAAACCGTGACCAGTCAGCCCGGCGTCTATCGTATGTATGATACCGCCGGGACGGTTATCTATGTCGGGAAAGCGAAAGACCTGAAAAAAAGGCTTTCCAGCTACTTCCGTAGTAATCTTGCGTCACGCAAGACCGAAGCGCTGGTCGCGCAAATCCAGCAAATTGATGTCACGGTAACGCACACCGAAACCGAAGCGTTATTGCTTGAGCACAACTACATCAAGCTGTATCAGCCGCGCTATAACGTATTGCTGCGCGATGATAAATCCTACCCTTTTATATTCCTTAGCGGTGATACGCACCCGCGTCTGGCGATGCATCGCGGGGCAAAGCATGCCAAAGGCGAGTACTTTGGACCGTTCCCGAACGGTTATGCGGTGCGTGAAACGCTGGCGCTGTTGCAGAAAATATTCCCTATCCGCCAGTGCGAAAACAGCGTTTATCGCAACCGTTCTCGGCCTTGTCTGCAATATCAGATTGGCCGCTGTCTCGGTCCGTGTGTCGCGGGTCTGGTGAGTGAGGAAGAGTATGCTCAGCAGGTCGAGTATGTTCGTCTGTTCTTGTCCGGAAAAGACGATCAGGTATTAACGCAGCTGATCGCCCGCATGGAAAAGGCCAGCCAAAATCTCGAGTTTGAAGAGGCTGCGCGCATTCGTGACCAAATCCAGGCCGTACGCCGCGTGACAGAAAAACAGTTTGTCTCTAATACCGGAGACGATCTGGACGTCATTGGCGTGGCGTTTGACGCCGGTATGGCCTGTGTGCACGTTCTGTTTATTCGCCAGGGTAAAGTGCTGGGCAGCCGCAGCTATTTCCCGAAAGTACCCGGTGGCACGGAACTCGGCGAGGTCGTCGAAACCTTTGTCGGGCAGTTTTATCTGCAGGGGAGCCAGATGCGTACCTTACCCGGGGAGATCCTGCTCGATTTTAATCTTAGCGATAAAACCCTGCTGGCAGACTCTCTGTCTGAACTGGCCGGCAGAAAGATTAACGTGCAGACGAAACCGCGAGGAGATCGCGCACGTTATCTCAAGCTGGCGCGGACCAACGCGGCAGTGGCGCTCACCACGAAACTTTCTCAGCAGTCGACGATTACGCAACGTCTGACGGCGCTGGCATCGGTGTTGAAGTTACCTGCGGTGAAGCGTATGGAATGCTTCGACATCAGCCATACGATGGGTGAACAGACGGTAGCCTCCTGCGTGGTCTTTGATGCCAATGGCCCGCTGCGCGCAGAATATCGCCGTTACAATATTACCGGTATTACGCCGGGAGATGATTATGCGGCGATGAATCAGGTCTTGCGTCGGCGTTATGGTAAGGCGATTGAAGAAAGTAAGATTCCGGACGTCATATTGATCGACGGCGGTAAAGGTCAGTTAGGGCAGGCGAAAGCCGTTTTGGCTGAGTTGGACGTTCCCTGGGACAAACAGCGCCCACTCTTGCTGGGGGTGGCAAAAGGGGCCGATCGTAAAGCAGGCCTGGAAACGCTGTTCTTTGAGCCGGAAGGTGAGGGCTTTAGCCTGCCGCCGGATTCGCCTGCATTGCACGTTATCCAGCATATCCGCGATGAATCTCACGATCATGCGATTAGCGGGCATCGTAAAAAGCGGGCGAAAGTGAAAAGTACCAGCACGCTTGAGACCATCGAAGGTGTCGGGCCAAAGCGTCGCCAGATGTTGTTGAAATATATGGGAGGTTTGCAAGGTCTTCTTAACGCAAGTATCGAAGAAATTGCAAAAGTGCCGGGTATTTCGCAAGCTCTGGCAGAAAAGATCTTCTACTCGTTGAAACATTAGGCCCTCTGTAGCAACATAGGGGTAATTTCACTGACAACAGATAGTTATCCGTCATATGCAATTTAATATCCCTACGTTGCTCACGCTGTTTCGCGTCATCCTGATCCCATTCTTTGTATTGGCTTTTTACCTGCCATTCACTTGGGCTCCCTTTGTTTGTGCGCTGATCTTCTGTATCGCAGCGGTCACTGACTGGTTTGACGGTTTTCTGGCGCGCCGCTGGAACCAAAGCACGCGTTTTGGTGCCTTCCTCGATCCGGTCGCTGATAAAGTGCTGGTGGCTATCGCGATGGTCCTGGTGACAGAGCATTACCACAGCTGGTGGGTGACGCTTCCTGCCGCAACAATGATTGCGCGTGAAATTATCATCTCTGCACTGCGTGAATGGATGGCCGAACTGGGTAAACGCAGCAGCGTAGCCGTATCCTGGATCGGTAAAGTGAAAACCACTTCGCAAATGGCCGCGCTGGCCTGGCTGCTGTGGCGTCCAAATATCTGGGTAGAGTATGCTGGGATCGCACTTTTCTTCGTCGCCGCGATACTGACTTTGTGGTCAATGTTCCAGTATTTGAGCGCTGCACGTGGAGATTTGCTTGATCAGTGATCGTTTCGACGCAAATTTCAGCAAACGATCGTCAGTGGTGAAAAATATCGTTGACTCATTGCGTCAGGTAAGTAGAATGCAACGCATCGAACGGCGGCACTGATTGCCAGACGATAACAAAATCAAGTGATTAACAAAGTTACTTGGTGATGCGGGAATAGCTCAGTTGGTAGAGCACGACCTTGCCAAGGTCGGGGTCGCGAGTTCGAGTCTCGTTTCCCGCTCCAAATTTAAGACATCGGCAATAGCGGATGTCGGCTGTAAAGCCAGAAGATTTCGGCGCGTTAGCAAAGCGGTTATGTAGCGGATTGCAAATCCGTCTAGTCCGGTTCGACTCCGGAACGCGCCTCCAATTTCTTCCCGAGCCCGGATGGTGGAATCGGTAGACACAAGGGATTTAAAATCCCTCGGCGTTCGCGCTGTGTGGGTTCAAGTCCCACTCCGGGTACCATGGGAAAGAACAGAATAATCAAA
>NZ_JAOWHB010000051.1:1532-34759 GCF_030332845.1 Citrobacter sp. Cpo061 | reverse complement strand
GCATTCGACCAGATCGATAACGCGCCGGAAGAAAAAGCTCGTGGTATCACCATCAACACTTCTCACGTTGAATATGACACCCCGACTCGCCACTACGCACACGTAGACTGCCCGGGCCACGCCGACTATGTTAAAAACATGATCACCGGTGCTGCGCAGATGGACGGCGCGATCCTGGTTGTTGCTGCGACTGACGGCCCGATGCCGCAGACTCGTGAGCACATCCTGCTGGGTCGTCAGGTAGGCGTTCCGTACATCATCGTGTTCCTGAACAAATGCGACATGGTTGATGACGAAGAGCTGCTGGAACTGGTAGAAATGGAAGTTCGTGAACTTCTGTCTCAGTACGATTTCCCGGGCGACGACACTCCGATCGTTCGTGGTTCTGCTCTGAAAGCGCTGGAAGGCGAAGCAGAGTGGGAAGCGAAAATCATCGAACTGGCTGGCTTCCTGGATTCTTACATCCCAGAACCAGAGCGTGCGATTGACAAGCCGTTCCTGCTGCCTATCGAAGACGTATTCTCCATCTCCGGTCGTGGTACCGTTGTTACCGGTCGTGTAGAACGCGGTATCATCAAAGTTGGTGAAGAAGTTGAAATCGTTGGTATCAAAGAGACTGCTAAGTCTACCTGTACTGGCGTTGAAATGTTCCGCAAACTGCTGGACGAAGGCCGTGCTGGTGAGAACGTTGGTGTTCTGCTGCGTGGTATCAAACGTGAAGAAATCGAACGTGGTCAGGTACTGGCTAAGCCGGGCTCTATCAAGCCGCACACCAAGTTCGAATCTGAAGTGTACATTCTGTCCAAAGACGAAGGCGGCCGTCATACTCCGTTCTTCAAAGGCTACCGTCCGCAGTTCTACTTCCGTACTACTGACGTGACTGGTACCATCGAACTGCCGGAAGGCGTAGAGATGGTAATGCCGGGCGACAACATCAAAATGGTTGTTACCCTGATCCACCCGATCGCGATGGACGACGGTCTGCGTTTCGCAATCCGTGAAGGCGGCCGTACTGTTGGTGCGGGCGTTGTTGCCAAAGTAATGAGCTAATTGCCGAATAACATTTGACGCAATGCGCAATAAAAGGGCATCATTTGATGCCCTTTTTGCACGCTTTCACACCAGAACCTGGCTCATCAGTGATTTTTTTTGTCATAATCATTGCTGAGACAGGCTCTGAAGAGGGCGTTTAGTCCGAAACGCACCAGAGCATTTCGGTTTGGATCGCCTCGCTTACGCGGGGTGAAAATGTTTGTAGAATACTTCTGACAGGTTGGTTTATGAGTGCGAATACCGAAGCTCAAGGAAGCGGGCGCGGCCTGGAAGCGATGAAGTGGGTTGTTGTCGCTGTATTGCTGCTTGTAGCTATCGTTGGCAACTACCTCTATCGTGACATGATGCTGCCGCTGCGTGCGCTGGCCGTAGTGATTCTGATTGCCGCAGCGGGTGGTGTCGCGCTGTTGACAACAAAAGGTAAAGCGACCGTTGCTTTTGCCCGTGAAGCGAGAACCGAAGTCCGTAAGGTCATTTGGCCAACTCGCCAGGAAACATTGCACACCACATTAATTGTGGCTGCGGTTACCGCAGTAATGTCACTGATCCTGTGGGGACTGGATGGTATTCTGGTTCGCCTGGTATCCTTTATCACTGGCCTGAGGTTCTAAGATGTCTGAAGCCCCTAAAAAGCGCTGGTACGTCGTTCAGGCGTTTTCCGGTTTTGAAGGCCGCGTAGCCACGTCGCTGCGCGAATATATCAAGTTACAAAATATGGAAGAGCTGTTTGGCGAAGTCATGGTGCCGACCGAAGAAGTGGTCGAAATCCGTGGTGGCCAGCGTCGCAAGAGCGAACGTAAATTCTTCCCGGGCTATGTACTGGTCCAGATGGTGATGAATGACGCAAGCTGGCACCTGGTGCGCAGCGTGCCGCGTGTGATGGGCTTTATCGGCGGTACATCTGACCGTCCGGCGCCGATCAGCGACAAAGAAGTTGATGCGATCATGAACCGTCTGCAGCAGGTTGGCGATAAACCGCGTCCGAAAACGATGTTTGAGCCAGGTGAAATGGTTCGCGTTAGTGACGGTCCATTTGCTGACTTTAACGGCGTGGTTGAAGAAGTGGACTACGAGAAGTCCCGCCTGAAAGTCTCTGTTTCTATCTTCGGTCGTGCGACCCCGGTAGAACTGGACTTTGCCCAGGTAGAAAAAGCCTAAACAGCGATCAAAAAAGCGGCGATTTAATCGTTGCACAAGGCGCGAGATTGGAATACAATTTCGCGCCTTTTGTTTTTATGGGCCCTGTCCGTAAAACGAATTTAATCACGGGGAGCCTCCTTGAGGCGCTATAACCCAACTAGAGGAATTTAGAATGGCTAAGAAAGTCCAGGCCTACGTCAAGCTGCAGGTTGCAGCTGGTATGGCTAACCCGAGTCCGCCGGTAGGTCCAGCACTGGGTCAACAAGGCGTGAACATCATGGAATTCTGCAAAGCGTTCAACGCAAAAACTGATTCCATGGAAAAAGGTCTGCCGATCCCGGTTGTTATCACCGTTTACGCTGACCGTTCTTTCACTTTCGTTACCAAAACGCCTCCGGCAGCAGTTCTGCTGAAGAAAGCGGCTGGTATCAAGTCTGGTTCCGGCAAGCCGAACAAAGACAAAGTGGGTAAAATTTCCCGCGCTCAGCTGCAGGAAATCGCGCAGACCAAAGCTGCCGACATGACTGGTTCCGACATTGAAGCGATGACTCGCTCCATTGAAGGTACTGCACGTTCCATGGGCCTGGTAGTGGAGGACTAAGAAATGGCTAAACTGACCAAGCGTATGCGCGTGATCCGTGACAAAGTTGATGCAACTAAACAGTACGACATCAACGAAGCTATTGCTCTGCTGAAAGAGCTGGCCACTGCTAAATTCGTAGAAAGCGTAGACGTTGCCGTTAACCTCGGCATCGACGCTCGTAAATCTGACCAGAACGTACGTGGTGCAACTGTACTGCCGCACGGTACTGGCCGTTCCGTTCGCGTAGCCGTATTTGCCCAGGGCGCAAACGCTGAAGCTGCTAAAGCTGCAGGCGCTGAGCTGGTAGGTATGGAAGATCTGGCTGACCAGATCAAGAAAGGCGAAATGAACTTTGACGTTGTTATTGCTTCCCCGGATGCAATGCGCGTTGTTGGCCAGCTGGGTCAGGTACTGGGCCCGCGCGGCCTGATGCCAAACCCGAAAGTTGGTACTGTAACCCCTAACGTTGCTGAAGCGGTTAAGAACGCTAAAGCAGGTCAGGTTCGTTACCGTAACGACAAAAACGGCATCATCCACACCACCATCGGTAAAGTGGATTTTGACGCTGACAAACTGAAAGAAAACCTGGAATCTCTGCTGGTTGCGCTGAAAAAAGCGAAACCGACTCAGGCTAAAGGCGTGTACATCAAGAAAGTTAGCATCTCCACCACCATGGGTGCTGGCGTTGCCGTTGATCAGTCCGGTCTGACTGCGACTGTGGCGAACTAATATTCGCCTTTACGTGGGCGGTGATTTTGTCTACAATCTTACCCCCACGTTTCTGCTAATTGCAGACGTATATCCGAGATATTCAGACTGTGGCAAGGCGACAACTGAGTGAATCGCCAGGAGCATAGTTAACTATGTGACTGGTGTGAACGAAGGCAGTCAACGCCGTCACAGATTGAATAGCGACAGATAGACAAGATTTGTTCGTTGGAGCCTGGCCTATCCAGGCCTCCGTCGAAGACCGCAGGTGTTTCGTAAGAAACTTAATGCCCTGCGTAGACGGTGACAGAACGCTAAGATTATTTCTGATACTCTGGCTTGTTTCTGCTCACCGTATTTAGACGCTCTTTCCGTTGGGGAGAGTGAAGTGAGTTCCGGAACATGAGTTCCGGCAAACATCCAGGAGCAAAGCTAATGGCTTTAAATCTTCAAGACAAACAAGCGATTGTTGCTGAAGTCAGCGAAGTAGCCAAAGGCGCGCTGTCTGCAGTAGTTGCGGATTCCCGTGGCGTAACTGTAGATAAAATGACTGAACTGCGTAAAGCAGGTCGTGAAGCTGGCGTATACATGCGTGTTGTTCGTAACACTCTGCTGCGCCGCGTCGTTGAAGGTACTCAGTTCGAGTGCCTGAAAGACACGTTTGTTGGTCCGACCCTGATTGCATACTCTATGGAACACCCGGGCGCTGCTGCTCGTCTGTTCAAAGAGTTCGCGAAAGCGAATGCAAAATTTGAGGTCAAAGCCGCAGCCTTTGAAGGTGAATTGATCCCGGCATCGCAAATCGATCGCCTGGCAACTCTGCCGACCTACGAAGAAGCAATTGCACGCCTGATGGCAACCATGAAAGAAGCTTCGGCTGGCAAACTGGTTCGTACTCTGGCTGCTGTACGCGATGCGAAAGAAGCTGCTTAATCGCAGTTATCTTTCTCAAGCATCTGCTTACGTATAAACTTATTCTGATTTTCAGGAACAATTTAAATGTCTATCACTAAAGATCAAATCATTGAAGCAGTATCCGCTATGTCCGTAATGGACGTTGTAGAACTGATCTCTGCAATGGAAGAAAAATTCGGTGTTTCCGCTGCTGCTGCTGTAGCTGTAGCTGCTGGCCCGGCTGAAGCTGCTGAAGAAAAAACTGAATTCGACGTAATTCTGAAAGCTGCTGGCGCTAACAAAGTTGCTGTAATCAAAGCAGTACGTGGCGCAACTGGCCTGGGTCTGAAAGAAGCTAAAGACCTGGTAGAATCTGCTCCGGCTGCCCTGAAAGAAGGCATCAGCAAAGACGACGCAGAAGCACTGAAAAAATCTCTGGAAGAAGCTGGCGCTGAAGTTGAAGTTAAATAAGCCAACTTTTCTGGTTGCAGCCTAAGAAATTAGGCTGATGGCTGGTGACTTTTTAGTCACCAGCCTTTTTGCGCTGTAAGGCGCCAGTAGCATTTCACACTGTTTGACTACTGCTGTGCCTTTCAATGCTTGTTTCTATCGACGTCTTAATATACTGCGACAGAGCATCAGTTCTGTGTAAATCGCAATGAAATGGTTTAAGCGTGATAGCAACAGGCATTGCGGAAAGTATTCGATTTTCCGGTCAACAAAATAGTGTTGCACAAACTGTCCCTTCGTCGGACAGATGGGTCGACTTGTCAGCGAGCTGAGGAACCCTAATGGTTTACTCCTATACCGAGAAAAAACGTATTCGTAAGGATTTTGGTAAACGTCCACAAGTGTTGGACATACCTTATCTCCTTTCTATCCAGCTTGACTCGTTTCAGAAGTTCATCGAGCAAGATCCTGAAGGGCAGTATGGTCTGGAAGCAGCTTTCCGTTCCGTTTTCCCGATTCAGAGCTACAGCGGTAATTCCGAGCTGCAATACGTCAGCTACCGCCTTGGCGAACCGGTGTTTGACGTTCAGGAATGTCAGATCCGTGGCGTGACTTATTCCGCACCGCTGCGCGTAAAACTGCGTCTGGTGATCTACGAGCGCGAAGCGCCGGAAGGCACCGTAAAAGACATTAAAGAACAAGAAGTCTACATGGGCGAAATTCCGCTCATGACTGACAACGGTACCTTTGTAATCAATGGTACTGAGCGTGTTATCGTTTCTCAGCTGCACCGTAGTCCTGGCGTCTTCTTTGACTCCGACAAAGGTAAAACCCACTCTTCGGGTAAAGTGCTGTATAACGCGCGCATCATCCCTTACCGTGGTTCCTGGCTGGACTTCGAATTCGATCCGAAGGACAACCTGTTCGTACGTATTGACCGTCGCCGTAAACTGCCTGCGACCATTATTCTGCGTGCACTGAACTACACCACTGAGCAGATCCTTGACCTGTTCTTTGAAAAAGTTGTTTTCGAAATTCGCGACAACAAGCTGCAGATGGAACTGGTGCCGGAACGCCTGCGTGGTGAAACCGCCTCCTTTGACATTGAAGCTAACGGCAAAGTCTACGTCGAAAAAGGCCGTCGCATCACTGCGCGCCACATTCGCCAACTGGAAAAAGACGATATCAAACATATCGAAGTTCCGGTTGAATACATTGCTGGTAAAGTTGCGGCTAAAGACTACGTTGACGAATCTACTGGCGAGCTGATCTGCGCAGCTAACATGGAGCTGAGCCTGGATCTGCTGGCTAAGCTGAGCCAGTCTGGTCACAAGCGTATCGAAACGCTGTTCACTAACGATCTGGACCACGGTCCGTACATTTCTGAAACTGTACGTGTTGACCCAACCAACGATCGTCTGAGCGCACTGGTAGAAATCTACCGCATGATGCGTCCTGGTGAGCCGCCGACTCGTGAAGCTGCTGAAAGCCTGTTCGAGAACCTGTTCTTCTCCGAAGACCGCTATGACCTGTCTGCGGTTGGTCGTATGAAGTTCAACCGTTCTCTGCTGCGCGACGAAATCGAAGGTTCCGGTATCCTGAGCAAAGACGACATCATCGAAGTGATGAAGAAGCTCATCGATATCCGTAACGGTAAAGGCGAAGTCGATGATATCGACCACCTCGGCAACCGTCGTATCCGTTCCGTAGGCGAAATGGCGGAAAACCAGTTCCGCGTTGGCCTGGTACGTGTTGAGCGTGCGGTGAAAGAGCGTCTGTCTCTGGGCGATCTGGATACCCTGATGCCTCAGGATATGATCAACGCCAAGCCGATTTCTGCAGCAGTGAAAGAGTTCTTTGGTTCCAGCCAGCTGTCTCAGTTTATGGACCAGAACAACCCGCTGTCTGAGATTACGCACAAACGTCGTATCTCTGCACTCGGCCCAGGCGGTCTGACCCGTGAACGCGCAGGCTTCGAAGTTCGAGACGTACACCCGACTCACTACGGTCGCGTATGCCCAATCGAAACGCCTGAAGGTCCGAACATCGGTCTGATCAACTCCCTGTCCGTGTATGCACAGACTAACGAATACGGCTTCCTCGAGACTCCGTACCGTAAAGTGACCGACGGTGTTGTAACTGACGAAATTCATTACCTGTCTGCTATCGAAGAAGGCAACTACGTTATCGCTCAGGCGAACTCCAACCTGGATGACGAAGGCCACTTTGTAGAAGATCTGGTTACCTGCCGTAGCAAAGGCGAATCCAGCTTGTTCAGCCGCGACCAGGTTGACTACATGGACGTATCCACCCAGCAGGTGGTATCCGTCGGTGCGTCCCTGATCCCGTTCCTGGAACACGATGACGCCAACCGTGCATTGATGGGTGCGAACATGCAACGTCAGGCGGTTCCGACTCTGCGCGCTGATAAGCCGCTGGTTGGTACCGGTATGGAACGTGCTGTTGCCGTTGACTCCGGTGTTACTGCAGTTGCTAAACGTGGCGGTACTGTTCAGTACGTGGATGCTTCCCGTATCGTTATCAAAGTTAACGAAGACGAGATGTACCCGGGCGAAGCAGGTATCGACATTTATAACCTGACCAAATACACCCGTTCTAACCAGAACACCTGTATCAACCAGATGCCTTGCGTATCTCTGGGCGAGCCGGTTGAACGTGGTGATGTGCTGGCAGACGGTCCGTCCACCGACCTCGGTGAACTGGCGCTGGGTCAGAACATGCGCGTGGCATTCATGCCATGGAATGGTTACAACTTCGAAGACTCCATCCTCGTATCCGAGCGTGTTGTCCAGGAAGACCGTTTCACCACCATCCACATTCAGGAACTGGCATGTGTGTCCCGTGACACCAAGCTGGGGCCAGAAGAGATCACCGCTGACATCCCGAACGTGGGTGAAGCTGCGCTCTCCAAACTGGATGAATCCGGTATCGTTTATATCGGTGCGGAAGTGACCGGTGGCGACATTCTGGTTGGTAAGGTAACGCCGAAAGGTGAAACCCAGCTGACGCCAGAAGAGAAGCTGCTGCGTGCGATCTTCGGTGAGAAAGCGTCTGACGTTAAAGACTCTTCTCTGCGCGTGCCAAACGGTGTCTCCGGTACGATTATCGACGTTCAGGTCTTTACTCGCGATGGCGTAGAAAAAGACAAACGTGCGCTGGAAATCGAAGAGATGCAGCTGAAGCAGGCGAAAAAAGACCTGTCTGAAGAACTGCAGATCCTCGAAGCTGGCCTGTTCAGCCGTATCTACGCTGTGCTGGTTTCCGGTGGTGTTGAAGCTGAGAAGCTCGACAAACTGCCGCGCGACCGCTGGCTAGAACTCGGCCTGACCGACGAAGAGAAACAGAATCAGCTGGAACAACTGGCTGAGCAGTACGACGAACTGAAACACGAATTCGAGAAAAAACTCGAAGCGAAACGCCGTAAAATCACTCAGGGCGACGATCTGGCACCGGGCGTGCTGAAGATTGTTAAGGTGTATCTGGCGGTTAAACGTCGGATCCAGCCTGGTGATAAGATGGCAGGTCGTCACGGTAACAAGGGTGTAATCTCTAAGATCAACCCGATCGAAGATATGCCACACGATGCTAACGGTACGCCGGTAGATATCGTACTGAACCCGCTGGGCGTACCATCGCGTATGAACATCGGTCAGATCCTTGAAACCCACCTGGGTATGGCTGCAAAAGGTATCGGCGATAAGATCAACGCCATGCTGAAACAGCAGCAAGAAGTCGCGAAACTGCGCGAATTCATCCAGCGTGCTTACGATCTGGGTTCAGATGTTCGTCAGAAAGTTGACCTGAATACCTTCAGCGATGAAGAAGTTCTGCGTCTGGCTGAAAACCTGAAAAAAGGTATGCCGATCGCAACGCCGGTATTCGACGGTGCGAAAGAGTCTGAAATCAAGGAACTGTTACAGCTGGGTGGCCTGCCGACTTCCGGTCAGATCACACTGTTCGACGGTCGTACCGGTGAGCAGTTCGAGCGCCAGGTTACCGTTGGCTACATGTACATGCTGAAACTGAACCACTTGGTTGATGACAAGATGCATGCGCGTTCTACCGGTTCTTACAGCCTGGTTACTCAGCAGCCGCTGGGTGGTAAGGCGCAGTTCGGTGGTCAGCGCTTCGGGGAGATGGAAGTGTGGGCGCTGGAAGCATATGGCGCAGCATACACCCTGCAGGAAATGCTCACCGTTAAGTCTGATGACGTGAACGGTCGTACTAAGATGTATAAAAACATCGTGGACGGCAACCATCAGATGGAACCAGGCATGCCGGAATCCTTCAACGTACTGTTGAAAGAGATTCGTTCGCTGGGTATCAACATCGAGCTGGAAGACGAGTAACTCTCGATCAAACAGGTCACTGGTGCTGGCGTAACAGCCAGCGCCAGATTGTGCTAACTCCGACGGGAGCAAATCCGTGAAAGATTTATTAAAGTTTCTGAAAGCGCAGACTAAAACCGAAGAGTTTGATGCGATCAAAATTGCTCTGGCCTCGCCAGACATGATCCGTTCATGGTCTTTCGGTGAAGTTAAGAAGCCGGAAACCATTAACTACCGTACGTTCAAACCTGAACGTGACGGCCTTTTCTGCGCCCGTATCTTTGGGCCGGTAAAAGACTACGAGTGCCTGTGCGGTAAGTACAAGCGCCTGAAACACCGTGGTGTGATCTGTGAGAAGTGCGGCGTTGAAGTGACCCAGACTAAAGTACGCCGTGAGCGTATGGGCCACATCGAGCTGGCGTCTCCTACTGCTCACATCTGGTTCCTGAAATCTCTGCCGTCCCGTATCGGTCTGCTGCTTGATATGCCACTGCGCGATATCGAGCGCGTACTGTACTTCGAATCTTATGTAGTTATCGAAGGCGGTATGACTAACCTGGAACGTCAACAGATCCTGACTGAAGAGCAGTATCTGGACGCGCTGGAAGAGTTCGGTGACGAATTCGACGCGAAGATGGGTGCGGAAGCTATTCAGGCCCTGCTGAAGAGCATGGATCTGGAGCAAGAGTGTGAAACTCTGCGCGAAGAGCTGAACGAAACCAACTCCGAAACTAAGCGTAAGAAGCTGACCAAGCGTATCAAACTGCTGGAAGCCTTCGTACAGTCTGGCAACAAGCCAGAGTGGATGATCCTGACCGTTCTGCCGGTTCTGCCGCCAGATCTGCGTCCGCTGGTTCCGCTGGATGGTGGTCGTTTCGCAACGTCGGATCTGAACGATCTGTATCGTCGCGTTATCAACCGTAACAACCGTCTGAAGCGTCTGCTGGATCTGGCTGCGCCGGACATCATCGTACGCAACGAAAAACGTATGCTGCAGGAAGCGGTTGACGCCCTGCTGGATAACGGTCGTCGCGGTCGTGCGATCACCGGTTCTAACAAACGTCCTCTGAAATCTTTGGCCGACATGATCAAAGGTAAGCAGGGTCGTTTCCGTCAGAACCTGCTCGGTAAGCGTGTTGACTACTCCGGTCGTTCTGTAATCACCGTAGGTCCATACCTGCGTCTGCATCAGTGCGGTCTGCCGAAGAAAATGGCACTGGAACTGTTCAAACCGTTCATCTACGGCAAGCTGGAACTGCGTGGCCTGGCCACCACCATCAAAGCCGCTAAGAAAATGGTTGAGCGTGAAGAAGCTGTCGTTTGGGATATCCTGGACGAAGTTATCCGCGAACACCCGGTACTGCTGAACCGTGCACCAACACTGCACCGTCTGGGTATCCAGGCATTTGAACCGGTACTGATCGAAGGTAAAGCTATCCAGCTGCACCCGCTGGTTTGTGCGGCATATAACGCCGACTTCGATGGTGACCAGATGGCTGTTCACGTACCGCTGACGCTGGAAGCCCAGCTCGAAGCGCGTGCGCTGATGATGTCTACCAACAACATCCTGTCTCCGGCGAACGGCGAACCTATCATCGTTCCGTCTCAGGACGTTGTATTGGGTCTGTACTACATGACCCGTGACTGTGTTAACGCCAAAGGCGAAGGCATGGTGCTGACTGGCCCGAAAGAAGCTGAGCGTATCTATCGCGCAGGTCTGGCCTCTCTGCATGCGCGCGTTAAAGTGCGTATCACCGAATATGAAAAAGATGAAAACGGCGAATTCGTTGCGAAAACCAGCCTGAAAGACACGACCGTTGGCCGTGCCATTCTGTGGATGATCGTACCGAAAGGTCTGCCTTTCTCCATCGTCAACCAGGCGCTGGGCAAGAAAGCTATCTCCAAAATGCTGAACACCTGTTACCGCATTCTGGGCCTGAAGCCGACCGTTATCTTCGCTGACCAGACAATGTACACCGGCTTTGCATATGCAGCGCGTTCAGGTGCATCTGTTGGTATTGATGACATGGTCATCCCAGAGAAGAAACACGAGATCATCTCTGAAGCGGAAGCTGAAGTTGCTGAGATCCAGGAGCAGTTCCAGTCTGGTCTGGTAACCGCAGGCGAACGCTATAACAAAGTTATCGATATCTGGGCTGCGGCGAACGATCGTGTATCCAAAGCGATGATGGATAACCTGCAAACCGAAACCGTTATTAACCGTGACGGCGTAGAAGAGCAGCAGGTTTCCTTCAACAGCATCTACATGATGGCCGACTCCGGTGCGCGTGGTTCTGCAGCACAGATTCGTCAGCTGGCCGGTATGCGTGGTCTGATGGCGAAGCCAGATGGCTCCATCATCGAAACGCCAATCACCGCGAACTTCCGTGAAGGTCTGAACGTACTCCAGTACTTCATCTCTACTCACGGTGCTCGTAAAGGTCTGGCGGATACCGCACTGAAAACAGCGAACTCCGGTTATCTGACTCGTCGTCTGGTTGACGTCGCGCAGGACCTGGTTGTTACTGAAGACGATTGCGGCACTCTGGAAGGCATCACCATGACCCCGGTTATCGAGGGTGGTGACGTTAAAGAGCCGCTGCGCGATCGCGTTCTGGGTCGTGTAACTGCTGAAGACGTTCTGAAGCCGGGTACGGCGGATATTCTGGTTCCACGCAACACGCTGCTGCACGAACAGTGGTGTGATCTGCTGGAAGAGAACTCCGTTGACTCCGTTAAAGTCCGTTCCGTTGTATCTTGTGACACCGACTTTGGTGTATGTGCGCACTGCTATGGTCGTGACCTGGCGCGTGGCCACATCATCAACAAAGGTGAAGCAATCGGCGTTATCGCGGCACAGTCCATCGGTGAACCGGGTACACAGCTGACGATGCGTACGTTCCACATCGGTGGTGCGGCATCTCGTGCGGCTGCTGAATCCAGCATCCAGGTGAAAAACAAAGGTAGCATCCGTCTGAGCAACGCGAAGTCGGTTGTGAACTCCAGCGGTAAACTGGTTATCACCTCACGTAACACCGAACTGAAACTGATCGACGAATTCGGCCGTACCAAAGAAAGCTATAAAGTGCCTTACGGCTCCGTTATGGCGAAAGGTGATGGCGAACAGGTTGCTGGCGGCGAAACCGTAGCAAACTGGGATCCGCACACCATGCCAGTTATCACCGAAGTGAGTGGTTTTGTCCGCTTCACTGACATGATCGATGGCCAGACCATTACTCGTCAGACTGACGAGCTGACCGGTCTGTCTTCTCTGGTGGTTCTGGATTCTGCAGAGCGTACTGCGGGTGGTAAAGACCTGCGTCCGGCACTGAAAATTGTTGATGCTCAGGGCAACGACGTTCTGATCCCTGGCACCGATATGCCTGCTCAGTACTTCCTGCCGGGTAAAGCGATTGTTCAGCTGGAAGATGGCGTACAGATCAGCTCTGGTGACACCCTGGCGCGTGTTCCGCAGGAATCCGGCGGTACCAAGGATATCACCGGTGGTCTGCCGCGCGTTGCGGACCTGTTCGAAGCACGTCGTCCGAAAGAGCCGGCAATCCTGGCTGAAATCAGCGGCATCATTTCCTTCGGTAAAGAAACCAAAGGTAAACGTCGTCTGGTTATCACCCCGGTAGACGGTAGCGAACCGTACGAAGAGATGATTCCGAAATGGCGTCAGCTCAACGTGTTCGAAGGTGAACGTGTAGAACGTGGTGACGTGGTTTCCGACGGTCCGGAAGCGCCGCACGATATCCTGCGTCTGCGTGGTGTGCATGCTGTAACTCGTTACATCGTTAACGAAGTTCAGGACGTATACCGTCTGCAGGGTGTTAAGATTAACGATAAACACATCGAAGTTATCGTTCGTCAGATGCTGCGTAAAGCCACCATCGAAAGCGCTGGTAGCTCCGACTTCCTGGAAGGCGAGCAGGTTGAATACTCCCGCGTCAAGATCGCAAACCGCGAGCTGGAAGCGAACGGCAAAGTGGGTGCAACGTTCTCCCGCGATCTGCTGGGTATCACCAAAGCGTCTCTGGCAACCGAGTCCTTCATCTCTGCAGCATCGTTCCAGGAAACCACGCGTGTCCTGACCGAAGCAGCTGTTGCAGGTAAACGTGATGAACTGCGCGGTCTGAAAGAGAACGTCATCGTGGGTCGTCTGATCCCGGCAGGTACTGGTTATGCGTACCACCAGGATCGTATGCGCCGTCGCGCAGCGGGCGAACTGCCAGCTGCACCGCAGGTAACTGCTGAAGATGCGTCTGCCAGCCTGGCAGAACTGCTGAACGCAGGCCTGGGCGGTTCTGACAACGATTAATCGTTGCCGACCATAATAAAAAACCCGCTTCGGCGGGTTTTTTTATGTCTATGTTATTTCTGATGGCGCTTATCAGGTCTACGAAGCCATCAGGCAGTGTCATTAATTTATCGGTGGTAACCGCCGATAAAGCTCAATCATATCGCCGGCCAGATCCTGAATCACCATGGCATTCATCAGGTGGTCCTGCGAATGGACGGTGATGAGATTAACCGGTAGTTTGCCGGTGCCCTCGTCAATACCGATCAGCTGGGTCTGGATTTTATGCGCTTGTTTGACGTACTCGCGTGATTCCGTCATCGCTTGTTCTGCACCGGAGAAATCACCTTTACGCGCCAGTTGCAATGCCGTCAGGGCCTGGCTGCGTGCAGCGCCAGCATTTACCAATAACTCCATGATGATCGTTTCTAACTCTTCCATACCATCACTCCAGTAGTTTCAGCGCCTTATCCAGTACCGCATCGCCTTTCATCATGCCGTAATCCATCATGTCGATAACGGCGACCTTTTTGCCTAGTGGGTCGGCGATCGCCTGTAGTTTGGCCTGTTCATACTTAACCTGTGGACCGAGCAAAACGATATCCGCTGTAGCGATATTCTCTTCAAACTCGGCCACCGGGACGGCTTTGATAGTGACGTCGACGCCTTTTTTCTGGGCGGCATCTTTCATCCTTTGCACCAGCATGCTGGTGGACATTCCGGCGGCACAGCATAAAACGATGTTTTTCATAAGCAGTCTCGATCAACATGTGTGAGTTGATAATTATCGCGAGCCAGCTATAGCAACAACTGCTTTGCAACGATTGTGTGCAAGGCATCACAAAGAAAGCCGCTTTTTCTGAAACCGGTTACAAAAAGAGGTAGAACCCTGCGATCTGGACCAGGGCCAGCGGCTTTTTGACTCGCTTATCACATGCTGGAATATATAATTACTGTCAATAAATACATGTTATAAAAAACAGTATTGACAGCGTTTTTTAAACCCGTATGTTAATACTTAACAGCGGAGAAATTGTAGTTTGCTGTTAACGTAGTAAGTGTTAGTAGAGCTTGATTGGGGTTTGCGATAAAGGCCACGAAGTATTTTTTGTATGGGATAGTCGATGCTGAAAACGCTATTTTTTCACTTCGACAATGCTTTCAGGCCACGTAGTTGATATATCTAATCGCAAAAAGTCAGTAAAGCGCGACGATGTAACGCCATGATTTTATAGTAAATATTTGTGATTCTGCTTTTCTGGTTATCACAAGGGAAATAAGGCAACGCATCAAAGAGTATATGTCGCGAGGGGAAGTGTACTTGTTTAGGTCACCAGCCTTGAGTTCTATTATCAAGCGGGTGGAATGTGTTTAACGGTAAATAGAGGAAAGCTTTAGTTAGTATCAATATCCAATATTATCTATAGTAAACGTGTACATTTTAAAGTAGTACCATCAGCAGTATTAAATCGTTAAGTTTATTAATGTTAAATTTGAAGTGTGTAGTAACGTAAAGCCCTGACTGCAATAGTCGGGGCTTTTGTTCATTGTAGATCAAGCTGTTATCCAGGATGCTTAGCCGCGATGGTTCAACATTGCATCACTCAGTGGGTATTAAAAAAATTAATGCTTGCTTAATGATTAGAAGTAGGTCTACTATAGTGGCATCGGTTTGGAACACAGACCTTATGCAAGCAGTTTTAGTAAAGCAGTTCTCAGTTCAAGCGTTATCCTCAGATACTCTTCTTCATGAGCCTCCTCCCTAAGTGCCCCATAAGTTAATTTCTGCAAAACAGGCCATCTTCGCTGCATAAGCGGCTCAATAACATGAAAGGAAGTATCTATGTCTAACAAAATGACTGGTTTAGTAAAATGGTTTAACTCTGATAAAGGCTTCGGCTTTATCACTCCTCAGGACGGTAGCAAGGATGTGTTTGTGCATTTCTCCGCTATCCAGAGTAACGATTTTAAAACGTTAGACGAAGGTCAAAAGGTGGAGTTCTCCGTGGAGAATGGCGCTAAAGGCCCGTCTGCTGTTAACGTTGTCGCGCTGTAATCGCCGATAATTTCACGAGCGCTTACGATAGCGATGAAGGCCAGAGCCCGAGCAGTTAAGTGCCAGTGAAGAAAAAACCCGCGAAAGCGGGTTTTTTTGTTTATGCGATTGCTCCTGACCTACGGTACCTGTGAAGCGCGCCCCAGATAGCTGTCCCAGTCTTTCCACACGGGCTGTAAACCCTGGGCCATGAGTGCTTCAGCAACGGCTTCTGGGCGACGATCGTCGTGCGGGGAGAACTGTTCCAGTTCGGGGTGGTTATCGGCATAACCACCGGGCTGGGTTTTTGAGAAGGCGCTGACGTTGTTGATCGCCAACGGGATCACATGGTCACGAAACCATGGCGATTCGCGGGTGGAGAGCGACAGCTCAATTTCTGGCGCCAGTAAACGAAACGCGCAAATGGTCTGGACCAACTGTCGCTCATCCATGATCGATGCAGGCTCAACGCCTCCGGTGCATGGGCGCAGGCGAGGGAAGGAGATAGAGTAACGGCTCTGCCAGTAATGCTGCTGCATCCATAGCAGATGTTCAGCCACCATATAGCAATCAACCCGCCAGCTGTCGGACAAACCAATCAACGCGCCAAGACCGATTTTGTCGATCCCTGCGCGGCCCAGCCTGTCCGGCGTTTCCAGGCGCCAGAAGAAATCCTGCTTTTTCCCTTTTAAATGGTGGCGAGCGTAAGTTGCCTCATGATAACTCTCCTGATACACCATCACGCCATCCAGCCCCAGCGTCTTCAGCTCTGCATATTCAGCCTCTGACAACGGCTGTACCTCCATCTGTAAAGAGGCGAACTGGCGGCGAATGGCGGGCAAATGGCGACGAAAGTAATCCATCCCCACTTTTGCCTGATGTTCACCGGTGACCAGCAGCAGATGCTCAAAACCCAGCTCACGGATAGCCGCACACTCCCGTATTATCTCATCTTCGTCCAGCGTTTTACGTTTGATACGGTTGCTCATCGAAAAACCGCAGTAGGTGCAGTCGTTGGCGCAAAGGTTGGAGAGATACAACGGCACGTAAAAGCTCACCGTGTTACCAAAACGCTGACGGGTGAGCTTCTGCGCCCGCTGCGCCAGCGGCTCCAGATAATCGGCGGCGGCAGGAGAGAGCAATGCCATCAGATCGTCGCGACTAAGATGCGAAGCGTTGAGGGCGCGCTCCACGTCAGCGGCGGTTTTACCGTTGATACGCAGGCGGATGTCGTCCCAGTCCATCTGTCGCCAGCGGTCGCTGAACGTTTTCATGCGAAGGCCTCCAGGAATCCGGTTAACGGGCTGGTGGGACTTGCCTGCGAACTTTTGCTTCCTGGTACCGCCTGGCGTGCCAGCAAGCCAGCTTCAACGGCCAGACGGAAGGCGGTTGCCATCATCACCGGGCTGTCGGCTACCGCGATTGCCGTATTGACCAACACCGCGTCGGCGCCCATTTCCAGCGCCTGCGTGGCGTGGCTGGGGACGCCGATGCCTGCATCAACCACCACCGGCACGGTCGCCTGTTGGATAATAATCTCCAGCATCGCTTTGGTTTCCAGCCCCTGATTAGAACCGATGGGCGCGCCGAGCGGCATGACTGCAGAACAGCCTACTTCTTCCAGCCGTTTGCACAGCACCGGATCTGCGCCACAGTAAGGCAGTACCACGAAGCCCTTTTTCACCAGTGCTTCTGCGGCTTTCAATGTTTCGATTGGATCGGGTAACAGCCAGCGGGCGTCCGGGTGGATTTCTAATTTCAGCCAGTTTGTGCCTAGCGCTTCACGCGCTAACTGGGCAGCAAAAATCGCCTCTTCAGCGGTTTTTGCCCCCGAAGTGTTGGGCAACAGCGTCACACCAGCGTCTACTAGCGGCGCTAGAATGGCATCGTTGTGCTGACGTAAATCCACGCGCTTCATGGCCAGCGTTACCAGTTGGCTGCCGGAGGCGCGAATCGCCTCGACCATCAGCTGCGATGAAGCAAATTTTCCGGTGCCGGTGAACAGATGCGAATCAAACGTTTTGTCGGCAATACGTAACATATCAACCCCCTGCAATAACCTGAAACAGCAGGATCTGGTCGCCTTCCTGCACGATTTGCTGCTCCCACTGCTCGCGCGGGAGGATCTGCTGATTGAGCGCCAGCGCCGCGCCCGGTTTAAGCTGATTAAGCGCAGTGAGCAGCCCACTGACGGTTTGTCCTTCGGCGCACTGCATCGGCTCATCATTGAACTGAATCTGCATGTTGCCCTCCGCATACCGGGCAGCCGCTGGCACGTCGTAGTGCGAAGCTGCGCCACTGGCTGGTTTTACCGTCAAACAGGCGTAGCTCTCCGCTGGGCGTCTCAATACCGCTGAGCAATTTAATCGCTTCCAACGCCTGCAAGGTGCCCATCACGCCCACAACCGGTCCGACGATACCGGCGGTACGGCAGTTGCGTTCGGGCTCTACATCATCCGGCCACAGGCAGCGGTAACATCCTTGTTCCCATGGGGGCGTCAGCACCATCAGTTGGCCGCCAAAGCCGACGGCGCTGGCGGTGACGAGCGGGGTGTTGAGCGTTACGCAGGCGGCGTTAATTTCCTGGCGCGTGGCCATGTTATCGGTACAGTCGAGCACCACATCGGCACGCGCTACCGCATGCCGAAGCGCATCGCCTTTCAGTCGCTGCTGGAGTGACACCAGCTCGATATCCGGGTTGAGCCGCGTCAGGCGCTGCTGGGCAACCTGCGATTTTGAACGTGCGATATCATCAGTGGTAAACAGGATCTGGCGCTGCAGGTTGCTCAGATGAATGTCGTCATCGTCTACCAGCGTCAGTTTTCCGATGCCTGCTCCCGCCAGATACAGCGCGGCAGGCGAACCTAACCCGCCTAAACCGACAATCAGCACATGGCTATCGAGTAGCTTTTGCTGGCCTTCAATGGCGATATCGCCGAGCAGGATCTGTCGGCTGTAACGCATAAAGTCGCGGTCATTCATCGCCCACTCCCGCGATATCCAGTAGTTGGGCCGTGGCGACCTGCCAGTCAGCCGCCTGGGTAATGGCGCTGACCACGGCAATGCTGCCGACGCCGGTCGCCAGTACCGCCGGGGCGCGCTCAAGGCTGATACCGCCAATGGCGACGGTCGGGTAATCCGCTAATCGTTCAATATGGTTTGCCAGTTGCGTGAGTCCCTGCGGGGCGGAAGGCATCTGTTTGGTTTGCGTGGGAAAAACATGACCCAGCGCGATATAAGAAGGCTTAGCGGCGAGCGCGACGTCGATCTCCATATCATCGTGAGTGGAGACCCCTAGGCGCAGCCCCGCCGTCTGAATCGCCTTCAGGTCGGTGGTTTCAAGGTCTTCCTGGCCCAGATGTACGCCGTAAGCGCGGTGCTTAATTGCCAGACGCCAGTAGTCGTTGATAAACAGGCGGGCGTCATAGCGACGCCCCAGTTCAATGGCGGCCATAACGTCGGCTTCGACCTCTTCATCACGCTTATCTTTAATGCGCAGTTGGATCGTGCATACGCCCGCCTGCAGCAAGCGTTCAATCCATTGCACGCTGTCCACCACCGGGTAAAGCCCGAGGCGAAACGGCACGGTCGGGAAATCAGGCTGGTACATTACGCCTCCTCTTTTTTGAGGTAGATTTCGCCGCCTTTGGCGCGGAAGTTCTCCGACATATCTGCCATGCCGACTTCAATCGTTTGTGCGGCAGCGTAGTCGCGAACCTCCTGGCTGATTTTCATCGAGCAGAACTTCGGCCCGCACATGGAGCAGAAGTGGGCGACCTTACCGGATTCCTGTGGCAGGGTTTCATCGTGGTAGGCACGGGCGGTGAACGGGTCGAGCGCGAGGTTAAACTGGTCTTCCCAGCGGAATTCGAAGCGCGCTTTCGACATGGCGTTATCGCGGATCTGCGCGCCTGGATGACCTTTTGCTAAGTCCGCTGCATGGGCGGCAATCTTGTAGGTAATCAACCCTTGTTTAACATCTTCTTTGTTCGGTAGGCCGAGGTGCTCTTTTGGCGTGACGTAGCACAGCATCGCGCAGCCAAACCAACCGATCATCGCCGCACCGATCCCGGAAGTGAAGTGGTCGTAGCCCGGTGCGATATCGGTGGTCAACGGTCCTAAAGTGTAGAACGGTGCTTCATGGCAGTGCTCCAGCTCTTCGGTCATGTTGCGCTGGATCATATGCATGGGCACATGACCTGGGCCTTCTATCATCACCTGCACGTCGTATTCCCAGGCGATTTTGGTCAGCTCGCCCAGCGTATGCAGCTCGGAGAACTGCGCTTCGTCGTTCGCATCCTGAATTGAACCCGGGCGCAGGCCGTCACCCAGCGACAAAGAGACGTCGTAGGCGGCGCAGATTTCGCAAATCTCGCGGAAATGTTCGTACAGGAAGTTCTCTTTGTGATGAGAAAGGCACCATTTCGCCATAATTGAACCGCCGCGTGAGACAATGCCGGTCAGGCGTTTGGCAGTCATCGGCACGTAGCGCAGCAGCACGCCCGCGTGAATGGTGAAGTAGTCAACGCCCTGTTCAGCCTGCTCCAGCAGCGTGTCGCGGAAGGCTTCCCAGGTGAGATCTTCGGCGATCCCGTTGACCTTCTCCAGCGCCTGGTAGATCGGCACAGTACCGATCGGTACCGGACTGTTACGCAGGATCCACTCGCGGGTTTCGTGGATATAGCGACCGGTGGAGAGATCCATCACCGTGTCAGCGCCCCAGCGCGTCGACCACACCAGCTTCTCTACCTCCTCTTCAATGGAGGAGGTGACGGCAGAGTTACCAATGTTGGCGTTAACCTTCACCAGGAAGTTGCGACCGATAATCATCGGCTCGGATTCCGGGTGGTTGATGTTGGCAGGAATAATCGCGCGGCCCGCGGCCACTTCATCACGCACGAATTCCGGCGTGATGTTTTCCGGCAGGCGTGCGCCATAGTTCATCCCCGGATGCTGGTGGCGAAGCACTTCACTGCGAATGCGCTCGCGGCCCATGTTTTCACGGATGGCGATGAACTCCATCTCCGGGGTCACTATTCCCTGGCGGGCGTAGTGCAGTTGGGTGACTCGTTTACCCGCTTTGGCGCGCTTTGGCGTCAGCAAGCCGGTGAAACGCAGCTCGTTCAGGCCATCGTCGGCCAGACGTTCTTTGGTATAAGCGGAACTCCGGTCGTCTAATTCTTCGCTATCGTTACGCGCCGCAATCCACGGCTGGCGCAGCTTTGCCAGACCCTGCTGGACGTTAATCGCCACGTCAGGATCGCCATACGGTCCGGAGGTGTCGTATACCGGAACGGCTTCGTTCTCTTCGAACTGCGGGTTGTCTTTTGTGCCGCCAGTCAGCGTTGGGCTGAGCTGAATTTCGCGCATCGGAATGCGGATATCCGGCTGCGAACCGGTAATATAAATGCGTTTTGAGTTAGGGAAAGCGGTCCCTTCCAGGGTATCAATAAAGTGTTGGGCCTGGGCGCGCTGTTCGCGGCGTGATGGTTTAGTAGTGGCAGACATAGCTCATTCCAAATAAAAGTAAGGATATGGCTTGTCAGACGACGGATGAAGCAAGAGAGAAGCTCGCCCGGGGGCGATGCTATTGTAGATTGACTCTTGTTCCCTTCGCAGGTTTTAACCTGATCAGGTTCCGCGGATCCCGAATTAACGGTCTCAGCCTTTTCCACTCATGCTGCTGTGGAAAATAAGCACTCCGACAAGAAGTAACCTCAGTAAAGAGGTAATGAATGTAAACTACGCGTTAATGCCGTAAATCTCAAGCATGACGTTTGAGAGTGCTACTCTCGTGCATCGCGTCAAATACCAGCATGATCAGCTTATCTTCCAGCACGAATCGGGCTTCCAGTGCTTCGCCGAGATCCGATAAAACCTGTTGAAATTCAAGGAAGTTATCATGATCAATCGCAGTTTCCAGGCTGGAGTCATAGTAGTCCATGATCAGCTGCGTATTGGCTTCCAGCAGCGGCCAAATTTTTGTGGCTTTTAAAAGCTGCCCGTTCCCTTCCAATTTATGGAGAATACGTTCATAAATACTGAAGTGTCCGGTGGAGAGGTAATCGACCAGGCTCTGACAAAAATCATCCAGCGCCTTTTCATTGAGTCGCATGTACGATTCTTTGCCAGGCTTAATGCCAACCAGATTGTAGTAAGCCACGAGCAGGTGCTTACGTACATGTAGCCAGCGATCAACCAGTTTATTACTTCCTCCGACGTGCTCCGTCAGGCTTTCCAGCTGGTTTAGCATGATTGACTCCGCAAGATGGTGTTTAGGAACTGCTCACCCGTAAATGTAAAAATAATGTAAACAACATGCCTGTGAAGCAAAGGTTGCGCAAGAGATATGGATCGTATAATTGAAAAATTAGATAGCGGCTGGTGGATCGTCAGTCATGAGCAAAAGTTATGGTTACCTCATGGCGAGCTACCTTATGGCGACGCAGCCCGTTTTGATCTGATTGGTCAGCGCGCGCTGCCAATAGGCGAGTGGGAAGGGGAGACTGTCTGGCTGGTGCAGCAGCAGCGTCGACACGATATGGGGTCGGTGCGCCAGGTCATTGACCAGGACGTTGGCCTGTTTCAACTGGCCGGACGCGGCGTACAGCTGGCGGAGTTCTATCGCTCGCATAAATTCTGCGGCTACTGCGGCCATCCCATGCACCCGAGTAAAACGGAGTGGGCGATGCTCTGTAGCCACTGCCGTGAACGTTATTACCCGCAAATTGCCCCGTGCATAATCGTCGCTATTCGCCGAGATGATTCCATCCTGCTTGCCCAACATGTTCGCCATCGTAACGGCGTGCATACCGTACTGGCGGGTTTTGTCGAAGTGGGTGAGACCTTAGAACAGGCGGTGGCGCGTGAAGTTATGGAAGAAAGCGGGATTAAGGTGAAAAATCTGCGCTATGTCACTTCTCAGCCCTGGCCATTCCCGCAGTCTTTGATGACCGCATTTATGGCGGAGTATGATAGCGGTGAAATCGTCATCGACCCGAAAGAGCTGCTGGAAGCGAACTGGTATCGCTATGACGACTTACCGCTCTTACCCCCGCCGGGTACTGTCGCGCGTCGATTGATTGAAGACACTGTGGCAATGTGTCGGGCTGAGTACGAGTAAAGAGCGAGTGGTGATACACTGATGGACTGACGCAATAAGGAACTGCAAAAATGACCGAACTGAAGAACGATCGTTATCTGCGTGCGCTGCTGCGCCAGCCCGTTGATGTCACTCCGGTATGGATGATGCGCCAGGCAGGCCGCTATCTACCGGAATACAAAGCTACCCGTGCCGAAGCGGGCGATTTTATGGCGCTGTGCAAAAATGCCGAGCTGGCCTGCGAAGTCACGTTGCAGCCGCTGCGTCGCTATAAACTTGATGCCGCGATCCTCTTCTCGGATATCCTGACGATCCCGGATGCGATGGGACTCGGGCTGTATTTTGAAGCAGGAGAAGGCCCACGCTTCACCTCTCCGATTACCAGCAAGGCTGATGTCGACAAACTGCCGATCCCGGACCCGGAAGATGGGCTGGGGTACGTGATGAACGCGGTGCGCACTATCCGCCGTGAACTGAAAGGCGAAGTGCCGCTGATCGGCTTCTCCGGTAGCCCGTGGACGCTGGCGACCTACATGGTTGAAGGCGGCAGCAGCAAAGCCTTCACCGTGATTAAAAAGATGATGTACGCCGACCCTAAAGCGCTGCATCTGCTGCTTGATAAGCTGGCGAAGAGCGTCACGCTGTACCTGAACGCGCAGATCAAAGCGGGTGCGCAGTCGGTGATGATTTTCGACACCTGGGGTGGCGTGCTGACCGGTCGCGACTATCAGCAGTTTTCTTTGTACTACATGCACAAAATCGTTGATGGCCTGCTGCGCGAGAACGAAGGTCGTCGCGTACCGGTGACCCTGTTTACCAAAGGCGGTGGTCAGTGGCTGGAAGCGATGGCGGAGACCGGCTGTGATGCGTTGGGTCTCGACTGGACCACTGACATTGCCGATGCGCGTCGTCGTGTAGGTCATAAAGTGGCGCTCCAGGGCAATATGGATCCGTCCATGCTGTATGCGCCGCCAGCCCGCATCGAAGAAGAGGTGGCGATAATTCTGGCCGGATTCGGTCAGGGTGAAGGGCATGTCTTTAACCTGGGCCACGGCATTCATCAGGACGTCCCGCCAGAACATGCGGGTGTCTTTGTGGAGGCGGTACATCGGTTGTCCGAACAGTACCACCGCTAAGGAGTCATCATGGATCTCGCGTCATTACGCGCGCAGCAGCTTGAACTGGCCTCTTCAGTGATCCGCGAGGATCGTCTGAAGAACGATCCGCCGGATCTGATCGGCGGGGCGGACGTTGGGTTTGAGCAGGGTGGCGAAGTGACGCGAGCCGCGATGGTCTTACTGAAGTATCCCACGCTTGAACTGGTCGAATACAAGGTGGCGCGTATCGCCACCACCATGCCCTACATTCCCGGTTTTCTCTCCTTTCGTGAAACTCCCGCGCTGATGGCCGCCTGGCAACTGCTCTCGCACAAGCCAGATCTGCTGTTCGTTGACGGTCATGGCATTTCTCACCCGCGTCGTCTGGGCGTGGCCAGCCATTTTGGCCTGCTGGTGGACGTACCAACGATTGGCGTGGCGAAAAAACGGTTGTGCGGCAAGTTTGAATCGCTCGCTGCTGAACCTGGTGCGCTAGCGCCGTTGCTGGATAAAGGCGAACAACTGGCATGGGTCTGGCGCAGCAAAGCGCGCTGTAACCCGTTGTTTATTTCCACGGGCCACCGCGTGAGTATGGACAGCGCACTGGCGTGGGTTCAACGCTGTATGAACGGCTATCGTTTGCCGGAACCCACACGCTGGGCAGATGCAGTGGCATCCGAACGCCCGGCTTTTACTCGGCTTGCAGCAAAAACGCCCCATATCGGGTAAACTGCGGCTAATTTCCGTATTTGAGAACTCATCATGTTACAAAATCCGATTCACCTGCGTCTGGAGAAGCTGGAAAGCTGGCAGCACGTCACGTTTATGGCTTGTCTGTGCGAACGCATGTACCCAAACTACGCCATGTTCTGCAAGCAAACTGAATTTGGCGATGGACAGATTTACCGCCGAATTCTGGATCTGATTTGGGAAGCGCTGACGGTTAAAGACGCGAAAATCAATTTCGACAGCCAGCTGGAAAAATTTGAAGAGGCCATTCCTTCTGCAGACGATTACGATCTGTACGGTGTTTATCCGGCGATTGATGCCTGTGTGGCATTAAGCGAACTGATGCATTCGCGTCTTAGCGGTGAAACGCTGGAGCATGCAATCGAAGTGAGTAAGGCTTCGATTACGACGGTTGCGATGCTGGAAATGACTCAGGCTGGTCGCGAAATGACCGATGAAGAGCTCAAAGAGAACCCTGCCGTTGAGCAAGAATGGGATATTCAGTGGGAAATTTTCCGACTTTTAGCCGACTGTGAAGAACGCGATATTGAGCTGATAAAAGGGCTGCGTGCAGACCTGCGCGAGGCTGGCGAGAGCAATATTGGTATAAATTTTCAGCAATGACACCACAAAACGTGATTTAACGCCTGATTTGTCGTGCCTGAAGGCTTCCCATCCGCCCCCGGTCTGGTCTACATTTGGGGGGCGAAAAAAAGTGGCTATCGGTGCGTGTATGCAGGAGAGTGCTTTTCTGGCATTTCCGTCGCACTCGATGCTTAGCAAGCGATAAACACATTGTAAGGATAACTTATGAACAAGACTCAACTGATTGATGTAATTGCAGACAAAGCAGAACTGTCTAAAACACAGGCTAAAGCTGCTCTGGAATCCACTCTGGCTGCTATTACTGAGTCTCTGAAAGAAGGCGATGCTGTACAACTGGTTGGTTTCGGTACCTTCAAAGTGAACCACCGTGCTGAGCGCACTGGCCGCAACCCGCAGACCGGTAAAGAAATCAAAATCGCCGCAGCTAACGTACCGGCATTTGTTTCTGGTAAAGCACTGAAAGACGCGGTTAAGTAATTCGCGTGGCAGTGAACAGTTTTAACGAAGGGGCGGTTTCGCCCCTTTTGTCCATCTGGCGTCATACGCTTTGGCTTTCAGGTGTTCTGTTACTGTCTGCCTGCGGTAGCCATTCTGAGCTTCCTCCTTTCACGGCCAGCGGCTATGTTGGCGATCAGGGGGCGGTACGCATTTGGCGTAAAGACTCCGGTGACGATGTTCACTTGCTCTCGGTATTTAGTCCGTGGCGTAAAGGCGAAACCACTACCAGTGAATACCGCTGGCAGGGTGATTCGCTCTCTCTGATAGAACTCAACGTTTACAGTAAACCGGCTGAACATGTCCGTATACGCTTCGATGACCGGGGCGAACTGAGCTTCATGCAGCGTGAAGTCGACGGGCAAAAGCAGCAGCTTTCCAGCGATCAAATCGCGCTTTACCGCTATCGTGCCGATCAAATTCGCCAGACCAGCGATGCGCTGCGTCAGGGACGGGTGATATTGCGTCAGGGACGTTGGCATGCGGATAACACGGTCACAACTTGTGAAGGTGAAACGCTGAAGCCAGACCTGGAGTCGTGGGCGATAAACCATATCGAGCGCCGCCAGAGACATTCATCCGTAGAGGTGAGTGTGGCATGGCTGGAAGCGCCCGAAGGGTCGCAGCTACTGCTGGTCGCCAATGAAGATTTTTGTCACTGGCAGCCTACAGCCAAAACTTTCTGAAAACCTGAATACAGGAAATCAGCAGGCCTGATCCGTATAGCGTCATCAGGCATTAAGTCTTTTACCAGTGGCCCATTCCCATATGGCCGCCGCCGCGATGGTTACCGCCACCGCCGCATCCGCCGTAGCCCATTCCCGCGCCACGTGGCACGCCAGCCTGCGCCATTGCGACATCACGTTTAACGCGCTGCTCGTCCAGAGACTGATTCAACGCTTCCATCTCTTTTGCAACGGCGTTAATTTTTGCCGTGTCCGGAGAGCTGGCCGTTAATAGTGCATTGTACTCATAACGTTTGGATGTCAGCTGTTGGCGCAACGCGCTGGTCTGGGAATAATAATCATCATAGATTTTCTGTGCGGTAGCCTGCTGCTCAGCGGTCATTGGCGTACCGCCCCGTTGCTGCATTCCGTCACCATATCCCCAGTGATTCTGCGCCAGCGCCGGGGTCGAACCCAGTGCGATAAGAGAGAGTGCAATCAGCGCCAGTTTGTTGTTCCGTTTCATGGTTCGTTCTCCTGTTGGTTAGCTTACATTCCCTTTTGCATCTTCCGTGCCAAAGTGGCAATCCCGGTCCTGCGGGTGTTGTACCCGCCGTCTTTGCAGGGAAACGAGTAAAAATGACTCGCCAGAACGCGCCAGCGAGTCATTTTTACCCGTTACTTTCAGCTGTTTGTGTCTGAGGGCAGGGTTATCAGGGGGAAAAAATGGCATGATTTCTGCTGTATACCTGCAACGATGAAAGGAACAAGCGGGGTGAAGGGAGAGCGTATGCGTCTTTATAAGGATACGGTGGCAAAGTGGTTGAGCCGACTCTTGCTGGCGGCAATCCTGGTTTTGGTCGGCTGGTTTTCGATTATGACCATTCGGGACTATGGGCGGGAAAGTGGCGCCGCGCGGCAAACGCTACTGGAAAAAGGCAGTGTGCTCATTCGCGCTCTGGAGTCTGGTACGCGCGTAGGCATGGGGATGCGCATGCATCATGCACAACAGCAGACGCTACTGGAGGAAATGGCTGTACAGCCTGGCGTGCTATGGTTTGCTGTCGTTGATGAGCATGGTGTCATTATTACCCACAGCAATTCCGCGATGGTCGGCAAAACGCTCTATTCATCGGATGTCCTGCGACAGCTTAGTCCTGGGGAGCAAGAAAGCTGGCGGAATATTGAAATTCCAGCGGGGGATGGTGAAAAAACGCCAGCACTGGAAATTTATCGCCAGTTTCAGCCGATGTATGGTCCAGGACGCCACGGCATGGCGCGCTGTGCCAGCAATGACGGGCTGCTTACCTCCCCAGCACAAACCATATTTATCGCCTTTGATGCCAGCGATCTGACAGCGACTCAGGCAAGGGAGTGGCGTAACACACTGATAGTCCTCTCTGCGCTGGCGGCTGTGTTGCTGGCCACCGTGCTGACGTTCTTCTGGTATCAGCGCTATCAGCGCTCGTACAAAGAACTCCAGGATGCGATGAAGCGTAAAGAAAAACTGTTAGCACTTGGTCATCTTGCGGCTGGGGTGGCACATGAAATTCGTAACCCGCTTTCATCGATCAAAGGGTTAGCGAAGTATTTTGCCGAGCGAACCCCGGCAGGAGGCGAGTCGCATGAGCTGGCACAGGTGATGGCGAAAGAGGCGGATCGTTTAAATCGGGTGGTGAGCGAGTTGCTGGAGCTGGTGAAACCTGCACATCTGACGCTGCAACAGGTGGATCTCAATGAGGTTATCACCCACTCATTACACCTGGTGAGTCAGGATGCGGCAAGCCGGGAAATCCAGCTCCGCTTTTCGGCCAATTCTACGCTGCCCGCTATCCAGGCCGATCCTGACCGGCTGACTCAGGTTTTGTTGAATCTGTATCTGAACGCCATTCATGCGATTGGTCGTCAGGGCACGATCACGGTTGAAGCGAATGAAAGCAGCGGCGATCGCGTTAAAATTGTGGTTACCGATAGTGGGAAGGGGATTGCGGCGGAACAGCTGGAGGCCATTTTTACGCCTTACTTTACGACCAAAGCTGACGGAACCGGCCTCGGGCTGGCGGTAGTGCAGAACATTATCGAACAGCACGGTGGCACCATTCAGGTGGCAAGCGTTGAGGGCAAAGGCGCGACCTTTACCCTTTGGCTGCCGACCAAAGCGAAACAACAGGATTAACAAGGATGACGCGCGGAAAAATCAATATTCTGGTGGTAGATGACGATATCAGCCACTGCACCATTTTACAGGCGCTGCTGCGCGGCTGGGGTTATGAGGTCGCGCTGGCCTATAGCGGGCGAGCGGCGCTGGAACAGGTGCGCGAACGCGTATTTGATTTAGTGCTGTGTGATGTACGCATGGCGGAGATGGACGGCATCGCAACGCTGAAAGAGATTAAAGCGCTGAATCCGGCGATTCCAGTCTTGATCATGACGGCGTTCTCCAGCGTGGAGACTGCCGTTGAAGCGCTTAAAACCGGGGCGCTGGACTACTTAATCAAGCCGCTGGATTTTGACCGTCTGCAGGAGACGCTGGAAAAGGCGCTGGCGCATACGCGGGAAACGGGCGCTGAACTGCCATCGGCGTCGGCTGCGCAGTTTGGCATGATTGGCAGCAGTCCGGCGATGCAGCAGTTGCTCAATGAAATCGCGATGGTTGCGCCCTCGGATGCGACGGTGCTTATTCACGGAGACTCCGGCACGGGGAAAGAGCTGGTGGCCCGGGCGCTGCATGCCAGCAGCGCCCGTCGCGATAAACCGCTGGTGACGCTCAACTGCGCGGCGCTTAATGAATCGCTGCTGGAGTCCGAACTTTTTGGCCACGAAAAAGGCGCGTTTACCGGGGCGGATAAACGTCGGGAAGGGCGTTTTGTGGAAGCTGATGGCGGCACGTTATTTCTTGATGAAATCGGTGATATTTCACCGCTGATGCAGGTGCGTCTGCTGCGGGCTATCCAGGAGCGCGAAGTGCAGCGGGTTGGCAGCAACCAGACTATTGCGGTTGATGTCCGGCTGATCGCCGCCACGCATCGTAATCTGGCCGAGGAAGTCAGTGCCGGGCGCTTTCGTCAGGATCTCTACTATCGCCTGAACGTCGTCACCATTGAAATGCCAGCGCTGTGCCAGCGCCGGGAAGATATTCCGCTGTTAGCCGAACATTTTCTCCAGCGTTTTGCCGCGCGTAACCGTAAAGCGGTGAAAGGCTTTACTCCGCAGGCGATGGATCTGCTGATCCACTACGACTGGCCGGGCAATATTCGTGAGCTGGAAAATGCGATTGAGCGCTCGGTGGTGCTGCTGACGGGAGAATATATTTCCGAACGCGAGCTGCCGATGGCGATTGCCGCGACGCCGATAAAAACGGAATTCAGTGGCGAGATCCAACCGCTGGTGGATGTCGAAAAAGAGGTGATTCTGGCGGCGCTGGAAAAAACGGGCGGCAATAAAACGGAAGCCGCCCGTCAGTTAGGCATTACGCGTAAAACGCTGCTGGCGAAAATTTCGCGTTAGCGTTGCTCGCGTTCAATGGCGCGCCAGCCGATGTCGTTACGGCTGAAGCTGCCATCCCAGCGGATGTCGGTCATCAGGGCGTAAGCGCGTTTCTGCGCTTCAGCCACAGTATGACCCAGGGCGGTGGCGCACAGCACGCGACCGCCGTTGGTCAGCACACGGTCATCGTCAGCGAGTTTGGTGCCCGCATGGAACACTTTTCCGTCTTCTACTTCTTCCAGCGGCAGACCGTGGATCTCATCTCCGGTGTTGTAGTTGCCCGGATAACCTCCGGCAGCAATGACGACACCCAGCGAGGCGCGTTCGTCCCACTCGGAGGTTTTCTCATCCAGCTTGCCGTCGCAAGCGGCCAGGCAAAGCTCCACCAGGTCCGATTTCATGCGTAGCATGATCGGCTGGGTTTCCGGGTCGCCGAAGCGGCAGTTGAACTCGATAACCTTCGGATTGCCCTGTTTGTCGATCATCAGACCCGCGTACAGGAAACCGGTGTAGGTATTCCCTTCCGCCGCCATACCTTTTACGGTTGGCCAAATAATGCGTTCCATGGTGCGCTGATGCACTTCATCAGTTACCACCGGCGCTGGTGAGTAAGCACCCATACCGCCGGTGTTCGGGCCAGTGTCGCCGTTGCCTACGCGTTTGTGGTCCTGGCTGGTGGCCATCGGCAGCACGTGCTCGCCGTCGACCATTACGATAAAGCTCGCTTCTTCGCCGTCGAGGAACTCTTCGATCACGATACGGTGGCCCGCATCGCCAAAAGCGTTACCTGCCAGCATGTCATGAACGGCGGCTTCTGCTTCCTCCAGCGTCATCGCCACGATAACGCCTTTACCAGCAGCCAGGCCGTCAGCTTTGATGACGATCGGCGCGCCTTTCTCACGCAGATAGGCCAACGCTGGCTCAATCTCAGTGAAGTTCTGATATTCCGCCGTCGGGATCTGGTGACGGGCGAGGAAATCTTTGGTGAAGGCTTTGGAGCCTTCCAGCTGTGCAGCACCTTCGGTTGGCCCGAAGATCTTCAGGCCAGCGGCGCGGAACGCATCGACCACGCCAATCACCAGCGGCGCTTCCGGGCCGACGATGGTCAGGTCAATTTTCTCGTTCTGGGCAAAGCTCAGCAGAGCTGGAATATCGGTGACGCCGATAGCCACGTTCTGCAGTGCTGGTTCCAGTGCGGTGCCCGCGTTACCTGGTGCAACAAAAACGGTATCAACCAGCGGGGACTGTGCGGCTTTCCAGGCCAGGGCGTGCTCGCGCCCGCCGTTGCCAATCACTAATATTTTCATCGTCTGCTCCGTGGATTAATGGCGGAAGTGGCGCATGTCGGTAAAGATCATCGCGATACCGTGTTCATCGGCAGCGGCAATGACTTCGTCATCACGGATAGAACCACCGGGCTGGATAACGCAGCTCACGCCAACGGCGGCGGCAGCATCAATACCATCGCGGAACGGGAAGAAGGCGTCAGAGGCCATGGCGGAGCCTTTCACTTCCAGACCTTCGTCAGCCGCTTTAATCCCGGCGATCTTTGCGGAGTACACGCGGCTCATCTGGCCTGCGCCTATGCCGATAGTCATGTTCTCTTTGGCATAAACAATGGCGTTGGATTTCACGAACTTGGCGACTTTCCAGCAGAACAGTGCATCGCGCAGCTCTTGCTCGGTCGGCTGACGTTTGGACACCACGCGCAGTTCGCCTTCGCTCACCATCCCCAGATCCCTGTCCTGAACCAGCAAACCGCCGTTAACGCGTTTGAAGTCCAGGCCCGGTACACGTTGTGCCCACTGACCGCAGGTCAGAACGCGAACGTTCTGTTTGGCGGCGGTGATTTTCAGTGCGTCTTCGGTTGCGGACGGGGCGATGATCACTTCCACGAACTGACGGGAGATAATTGCCTGCGCGGTTTCGGCATCCAGTTCGCGGTTGAAAGCGATGATGCCGCCGAACGCGGAGGTCGGGTCGGTTTTATAGGCGCGGTCGTAAGCGTCGAGAATAGAGGTACTTACCGCCACGCCGCACGGGTTAGCGTGCTTAACGATCACACAGGCTGGCTCGCTGAACTCTTTCACGCACTCCAGCGCCGCGTCGGTATCTGCGATGTTGTTGTAGGAAAGCGCTTTGCCCTGTACCTGCTGCGCGGTGGCAACGGATGCTTCTTTAACATTCTCTTCTATATAGAAGGCAGCCTGCTGGTGGCTGTTCTCGCCGTAGCGCATATCCTGCTTCTTAATGAAGTTCAGGTTCAGCGTACGCGGGAAACGACCGGCGGCCTCTTTGCTCTCACCGTGGTAAGCCGGAACCATGCTGCCGAAGTAGTTGGCAATCATGCTGTCGTAGGCGGCGGTGTGTTCGAAGGCTTTAATCGCGAGGTCAAAGCGGGTTTCCAGAGTCAGGGAGCCTTCGTTGGCATCCATCTCTTTAATAATGGCGTCGTAGTCGCTGCTCTTCACAACGATCGCTACGTCTTTATGGTTCTTGGCTGCGGAACGCACCATGGTCGGGCCGCCGATATCAATGTTCTCTACCGCATCTTCCAGCGAGCAGCCTTCGCGTGCCACTGTCTCGGCGAACGGATACAGGTTTACAACCACCATATCGATAGGGGCGATACCGTGCTGTTCCATAATTCCGTCATCCTGACCGCGACGACCAAGAATGCCGCCGTGGACTTTCGGATGCAGGGTCTTCACGCGTCCATCCATCATTTCTGGGAAGCCGGTGTAATCGGAAACTTCGGTCACTGGCAGACCTTTCTCCGCTAACAGGCGCGCAGTGCCACCTGTAGACAACAGCTCCACACCACGTGCGGAAAGTGCCTGAGCGAATTCGATGATACCGGCCTTGTCAGAAACACTGAGCAGAGCGCGGCGGACTGGACGACGTTGTTGCATGGTAAATCCCCTGGATTTGGCTATTACAGAGAGCGTTAGGTGAATTCTTGGCTAAAAACTCAGCTAACGCCCCTTACGGGGCATCCTTGTTTTGCGGGGGCATTGTAACGAAAACGTTTGCGCAACGCTCGCGAATTTTTAAATTTCGATTTTGACCTCTTCTTTTTCTGTTGAAGGAGGCTGATATAACGAGTGGATCGTAGAAACGATCGTGTGGTTTGTGGATAACTCTGTGTGTAAATGGGTATAAGGCGGGGTTTCGCTGTGGAATGCAGCAGTCAGTCATTTTTCTGTCATTTAAGGGTTGCGGGCCGCAGGAAACTCCCTATAATGCGCCTCCATCGACACGGCGGATGTGAATCACTTCACACAAACAGCCGGTTCGGTTGAAGAGAAAAACCTGAAAATGAGGGTTGACTCTGAAAGAGGAAAGCGTAATATACGCCACCTCGCGACAGAGCGCTAAAGCGCGTCGCAACTGCTCTTTAACAATTTATCAGACAATCTGTGTGGGCACTCGAAGATACGGATTCTTAACGTCGCAAGACGAAAAATGAATACCAAGTCTCAACGAGTGAACACGTAATTCATTACGAAGTTTAATTCATTGAGCATCAAACTTT